>CANIBQ010000023.1 GCA_947465645.1 Acidobacteriota bacterium
CATCGTGAGCTGTCCGCGCGCGCCATCCCGCACGAGTTCGTGCTGGTCGAGTGGGCGCCGCCAGCCGGCGCGCCCCTGCTCGCGGATGTCCTCGCCGAACGCTGCGCCTCCGCCGTCACCGAATCGGTTCGCACCGTGATTGTCGATGCGGCGTATCACGAGGCGATGACGCAGAATCCGCGGCTGGCCTACCACGAGTTTCTCGCCAAGAACGCCGGCATCCGGCGTTCCCGCGGCGAATACGTGCTCACGACGAACTGCGACGTGATCTTCGGCCGGCAGGTCCTCGCGCGACTGCAGCATCGCGACCTCGAGCCTGGGGTCGTCTACCGTGCCGCCAGATGGGACCTCAAGGAGGCCGTCGACGTCGATCGTCTCGATTGGAACGGTCTCGAGGACCCGGCGAACCTCGCCCGTCCAGGCAAACAGCTGCGCCCTCCGTATTTCAGGGGATCGACCGGCGATTTCATCCTGCTCGATCGTGAGGGCTTCCGTCACGTCCATGGATTCAACGAAGTCTACCGGGTCGCGAAGATCGGGATCGATTTCAACTTCCTCGTGCAGGCGCGGTCGTCGGGCCTGTCGATTGTCGATATCGGCGGTCCCGTGTACCACGTCGATCACGAGGGGAGCTATCAGACGGCCCGCGTGACGTATGCCGGCCGCGAGGCCGACGCGCCGTACGGCGACGTCCGATGGCCGTTTGAATCGGTCGTCTATCGCAATCCCCCAACGTGGGGATTGTCAGATGCGCCGGAACGGGCAGCCGGCCCGCGGCGCACGTATCTCGATTTTTCCTGGAGCGCGGTGCCGCCGCTCGTCGATCTTGCCGGCGTCGTTCTGCCGATGCGGCGGGAGATGGCCGCCGGCGACCTGCGCGACAGCATCTGAATCATGCCTAAGCTCACCGTCGAAGGTCTCAGCAAGCGCTATCAGCTCGGCGCCAGCCCGGAGGAGGGCGGACCCATCAAGTCGTTGCGCCGGCTCGGGCAGCGACTGCGGCGGCGTCCGGTCGAAGCCACCGAGCAGAAGCCGCGGGAGTTCTGGGCACTCAAGGACGTGTCGTTCACCGTCGAGCCGGGGACGGTGCTCGGTCTGATCGGCCCCAACGGCGCCGGCAAGACGACGCTGCTGAAGATTCTGGCGCGGGTGATCAGGCCGACAGAAGGCCGGGTCATCGGCAGCGGCCGCGTCGTGTCGCTGCTCGAGCTTGGCGCGGGATTCGATCCGGACCTGTCCGCGCGCGACAACATCTTCCTCAACGCCGCGATGCTTGGGATTCCGCGCGGCGACGCGGCGCGACGCCTGGATCACATCCTGGATTTCGCTGAAGTCGACAAGTTCGTCGACACGCCGCTCAAGCACTACTCGAGCGGCATGTATCTGCGGCTGGCGTTCTCCGTGGCCATCAACATGGAGCCGTCGGTCCTGCTCGCTGATGAAATCCTCGCCGTCGGCGACGAGAGTTTCCAGGAGCGCTGTCTGAAGAAGGTGAGGGAAGAGGCGGATCGTGGCCTGACGGTGCTCTTCGTCTCGCACGACATGGAGGCGATTGTCCGCATCTGCAACCGGACGCTCTGGCTGGGTGGCGGACAGATCCTGGGTCTTGGCGAGTCCGAAGAAATCGTCGCCGACTACCAGAACGCCGTCTTCGCGGGCGGCTCGACCGCCACGGAGCGCGGACGTCACGCCAACCGCTACGCCGTGATCCATGACGTCCGCGTCGTCACGGAGGACGGCCGCGAGGTGCGCGGCATCCAGACCGACCAGATGGCGTTTCTCCGGATGCGCTTCGAGCTGCTCGAGAACTACCTGCTTGTGCAGGCCGCGTACGACGTGCGCGCGCGCGGGCAGTTCATCTTCCGCACCGCGGATCCCATGGGGATGCGGTATTACAGGAACGGCGGCATGTGGGAAGGACTGATGCGTCTTCCCGCCCGCTTCTTCAACGAGATGACTTACAGCGTCATTCCCCTCCTGACCGTCGCCCGGGAGGGAGAAGGACGTCGAGCCTACACGCTGATGGCAGAACCACTGTCGTTTATCGTCTACGCGCCCGAAGTGAAGACGCTCGAGCGCAAGGAAAGAGGCGTGCGCTATACGGGCTTCCTGACGCCTCAATTCAGGTGGCGGTTCCAGCAGCCGGAGGAGCAGAAGGACAAGGAAGGGACCGACGCCAATGTCATCCGTTTCTGACGTGTCGACCGTCGCGACAGTACCGGCAGACCCCTGGACGATCGAGCCCGAACGCGAAGGCGCGAAGGCGCGCGGGATCGAGCTGTGGCGGTACCGGCGGATGCTGTGGTTTCTCGCGACCCGCATGGTCAAAGACCGGTACGAAGGGATGTCGCTCGGGATCTTCTGGCTCTTCGCCCGGCCGCTCATTCCGATCCTGCTCGGCGGCTTCGTATTCGGCCGCCTGCTGGGCCTCCCCTCCGACGGGGTGCCATTCGTCCTGTTCTTCCTGACCGGCGTGATTCCGTGGACGCTTTTCGAGCGCTCGATCCTGTTTGGCACGAAGTGCCTCACGCAGCACCGAGGCTTGATGAAGAAGCTGTATTTCCCGCGCCTGATTTCTCCCATTTCGTCCGTCGCTCCCGCCAGCGTCGACTTCGTGATCTATCTGACGCTCCTGTTGTGCGTCGCGCTGTTCTATCTGTGGAAGGACGGCGTGATGTACGTGAAGCTCGGGCCGACGCTCCTCGTCGCGCTGCTGATGAGCCTGTTGGCGATTTTCGCCGCATTGAGCGTCATCTTCTGGACCTGCGTCTTCCAGGCGCGCGTGGCGGAAACCCGGTTCACACTGCGGTACTTCCTGCAGTTCTGGATGTACCTGACGCCGGTCTTCTATCCGATCTCGATGGTGCCGCCCGAACACCGCTGGATTATCTACGTCAATCCGATGGCGTCGGTCGTCGCCACCTTTCGCTGGGGAATCATCGGCGTGGGGGAGGTCCCGTTGGCTGCACTTGCGACGTCGGTCGTCACGGCGTTCGTGGCGATGGCCATCGGTATCTGGTTCTTCACCGCGAGCGAATCGTCCACAATCGATCGTCTGTGACTCTTGACCTCGACCATCGTCTGGCCGTGCAGCAGTACCGCGACGCAGTGGAGCAACTCCGCGTGACGGCACTCGAGGTGGGCCGGCGGGTCGACGACGCTGAAAGAAGCGTTGCGGCCGCCGCGGAGTTCGTGGAACTGCGGCGCCGTCGGGCGTCGCGCGCTGCCGGACGACGTGCCGCTGCGACGGCAAGCGGCGAGGCTGCCGACTGACGTGAAAGCCAGCGACAAGAAGTACGAGCGGATCCGCGGCGACGTGCGTGCGCTTCCGATGCGTCTCCGCCTCAGCCTGATGGAGGACTTGAAGGCGCTCGCGACCTATCGCAACAGCAACGAGCTTCGATTCAGCCTCGAGTCGGTCTCCGAGTACAAGCGGGCGAAGAAATCGCGCGCGCAGCACGAGCCGCTCGTGCAGTGGCTCGCGTCGTTCGGTCCGTCGGACGTGTTCTTCGACGTCGGCGCGAATATCGGCGGTCTCTCGCTGATGGCGGCGCACCTGCACGACGGCCGCGTGCCCATATTTGCCTTCGAGCCCGCCTCCGACAGCTTCGCGGCGCTCGTGCGCAATGTCGCCGCGAACAACCTGACGGCGACCATCACGCCGATTCAGGTGGCGCTGTTCGACGAGACTGGGGTCCGGCCGTTCTACCGGTCGCGCGTCGGCGCCGGCAGCGCCTTCCACGCGGTGGGCCAGGCGCTCAACGACGAGCGCCAGCCGTTCACGCCGGCGGCGATCGAACAGGTGCTGGCATTCCGGCTCGACGATCTCGTCCGCGTGTGCGGCCTGCCGCGGCCGACTCGCATCAAGCTCGATGTGGACGGCTTCGAACACAAGGTGATGGCCGGCGCGGCCGAGCTGCTGTCCGCCGGTCCGTGCGAGGTGTACTCCGAGCTCGTGCAGGCGGATGCCGACGATCACCACCCGGAACACGTCGCGGAGTTCCTTCGCAGCCTCGGATATGAACGTACGCAGGTCGCCGAGCATCGCCGGCCTGGAACCTTCCCGCGCGTGTTCGACGCGCTCTTCGTTCGACCCTGATACCCATTCCCCCATTGACGTCCGCGGTACCCACGCCATGAAGGTTCTGTTCGTCATGCGGCATGCGGGGTACGTGCGGAATTTCGAGTCCACGCTGCGGTTGCTCTGCGACCGCGGGCATCGCGTGCACGTCGCCTTCCAGAACAAGACGCGGCACGTGCTGCTCGATCCCGCGAATACGGCCGAGCAGTTGGCCGGGACGTACTCGAAATTCTCCTACGGGGAGATTCCCGTTCGCACCGACGGATGGGGTCTGCTGGGACGCGAGCTGCGGCTTGGCCTCGACTACCTCCGCTACCTCACGCCGGAGTACGACGAGGCGCCGAAGCTGAAGGAACGCGCGACACGGGACGTCTCTCCGGCGATCCTCGCGCGTGCGCAGCGCGGATTGACCGGCACGCCCCTGGGCCGCAAGGCGCTCGCCTGGTGGCTGCGTCTCCTGGACGGCGCGATCCCGCGCTCGCCGGACATCGACGCGTATATCGCGAAGCAGCGGCCAGACGTGCTCGCCGTCACGCCGCTCATCGAGCCCGGATCACCACAGGCGGAGTTCGTGCGAAGCGCGCGGGCGCTGGGTGTGCGCACGGCGCTGTGCGTCGCCAGTTGGGACAACCTGACGAACAAGGGCCTGATCCACGGTCCGATCGACCTCGTCACCGTCTGGAACCCGGCGATGAAAGAGGAGGCCGTGAAATTCCACGGCATTCCCGCCGGCCATGTCGCGGTCACGGGCGCCGCCGCGTTCGACCACTGGTTTGGTTGGCAACCCAGCACGACGCGCGAGGAATTCTGCACCCGCGTCGGACTGCGGCCGGATCGGCCGTTCTTCCTGTATCTCTGTTCGTCGAAGTTCATCGCGCCCCAGGAAGCGCCGTTCGTCCGCACATGGGTCGAGCAACTCCGGCAGTCGTCGTCGCCCGCGCTTCGTGATGTGGGTATTCTCGTCCGGCCGCACCCCCAGAATGCGGAGCAGTGGCAGGACACCGACCTCACGCAGAGCCCCGGCGTCGCCCTGTGGCCACCGGCGGGCGCGGCGCCGGCCGATGACGACAAGCGCCGCGACTTTTTCGACTCGATGTATCACAGCGCCGGCGTCGTCGGCATCAACACCACGGCGCAGATCGAGAGTGCGATCATCGGGCGGCGCGTCTACACCGTGCTCGCGCCAGAGTTCCGTGACACGCAGGAAGGCACGCTGCACTTCCACCACCTGCGCGACGTCAACGGTGGCCTCCTTCATGTGGCGGCGGATTTCGACGAGCATCTCGCGCACCTGGACGAGGCGATTCGAACGCCGGAGGGCGGTGGCGAGCAGTGCCGCCGATTCGTCGAAGCCTTCGTGCGGCCGTACGGCATTGACGTGCCGGCGACGCCGAAACTCGTCGAAGCGCTTGAGAACCTCGCCCGTACGCCCGCGCACGCCTCCGCCGGCGAACCGGTGTGGGCGTCAGTCGTGCGGCCGCGGCTGGCGCGGCGGGCCGCCGTGCTCGAGCAGGACGCCAGGGCCGAGGCCGCGGTGAGGGCGACGCGCGATGCCCTTCGCGCCGCCAAGCGCCGGGCGAACGAGGCGGCCGAGCGCGCCAAGGTCGCTGAGGAGGCGCGTCAGGAAGCGGAGCGACGCGCCAGGCGCGAGGTCGCCGAAGAAGCCAAGCGGATGCAGGCGATGCCGGCGCTCGTCGCTGGCTTCTGCCGCCTTGGAGAAGTCGACCGCCGGAATTTTCTGCGGCAGGCCTTCGACTGTTTTCCGGCCAGCTCGTTCATCGAGCTGCACGGCGCGACGAAGCCGCGCGCGCTCGACTACGAGCACGCGGAGATCCTGATGCGCGTGATGACCGACGCCGAAGAGTTCCGGCTGCGCGCCTGCAGCAAGGAACCGTTCACCGTCGAATGGATCCATCGGCGCATCGCGGAAGGCGACGTGCTCTACGACATCGGCGCGAACGTCGGCGCGTATTCGCTCGTGGCCGCGAAGAAGCCCGGCGGCGGCGCCCGCGTCTTCGCCTTCGAGCCGAGCCAGGCGACGGTGGCGACGCTGTGCGCCAATATCCTCCTCAACCACGTGGACGACCGCATCACGCCGCTGCCGGTGGCCGTCTCGGGCACGACGGGGATGACCGTGTTCGGCCTCCGCAGTCTCGAGCCAGGTTCGGCGCGTCATGTCCTTGGATCCGGGGCGCAGGACGACGGGGACACGGTGTACCGGCAGCCGGTGATGACGTTCCGGCTCGACGATCTGGTCGAACAGTTCGACCTCCCGCTGCCGAACCACATCAAGCTCGATGTCGATGGCGGGGAACTGGATGTCCTCGAAGGCGCCTCGCGCACGCTGTCATCGCCGTCCCTCACGTCGATCCTCGTCGAAGTGTCGACGTCGCTGTCGAGCGCCGTCACCGGAGTGCTCGAAGGGCATGGCCTGCGACTCGACTCGAAGGTGGCGCTGAAGACGAAGGCGGGCGAGTACGCCGTGTGGTACGGCGTCTTCGTGCGGGACGCGGCGGAGGCAGCGCGATGAAGGTGCTGTTCTTCATGCGCAGCACGGTCTACGTGCGCAACTTCGAATCGACGCTGCGCCTGCTGGCCCAGCGCGGCCACCAGGTCAACGTCGTCGGCGATACGCACCAGGTGATGGACCCGACGAACCTGATGGGACGGTTGTGCCGCGAGTATCCGAACGTCACGCACACCGCCCCCCCCCAGGCGGCGTCGCGGCGGTGGTCACGCCTTGGCGTCGAACTGCGCAAATCCGTCGACTACCTGCGCTACCTCGAGCCGGCCTATCGCGACGCGCCGAAGCTGCGGCAGCGCGCGGAGCTTCTGACCCCGTTCTTCGTCACGGGAGCCATCTCGCGGCGCCTCGTTCGCACCGGCGGCGGCCGTCGCGTGCTTCGCGGCCTGCTGCGGTCGGCCGATCGCGCCGTGCCGCAGGACCGCGCGATCATGGATTTCATTCGCGCGCAGCGGCCCGATGTCGTCCTGGTCACGCCGCTTGTCGAACCCGGGTCGCCGCAATCGGAATACCTGCGGGCGGCGCGCGCCCTCGGCATCCCGACGGGGTTGTGCGTGTACAGCTGGGACAATCTCACCAGCAAGGGACTCATTCACGAGCCGCTCGACCTCGTGACCGTCTGGAACCAGCCGATGAAGGACGAGGCGGTCGCTCTCCATCGAGTTCCCGCCGAGCGCGTGATCGTCACTGGCGCGGCGGCGTACGACCACTGGTTCACCTGGATGCCCCGCGCGTCGCGGGAGCAGTTCTGCGCGCGGGTCGGCCTCGATCCGGGACGGCCCTACCTGCTGTATCTGTGCTCGTCGAAGTTCATCGCGCCCAACGAAGTGCCGTTCGTGAAGCGGTGGATACAGGAGGTGCGCGGCGCGTCACCCGAGCTCGCGCATGCCGGCGTCCTGATTCGGCCGCATCCGCAGAACATGGACCGGTGGCGCGCGCTCGACGTCAGCGATTTCGGCAATGTGGCGATCTGGCCGCGCCGCGACGGCAATCCGACCGACGAGGACACGCGGTCCGACTACTACGACTCCATTACCTACAGCGCGGCGGTCGTCGGGATTAATACCACCGCGCTCATCGAGAGCGCCATCGTCGGCCGCGGTGTGTACACGGTGCTCGCACCGGAGTTCCGCGACACCCAGGACGGCACGCTGCACTTTCGGCACCTGCGTGACGTGAACGGCGGTCTCCTCCATGTCGCGTCGGATATGCGCGACCACGCCGCGCAGCTCGACGCGGCGCTGCGGAATCCCGAGGCCGCAGCCGAGCCGTGCCGTCGCTTCGTCGAAGCGTTCGTCCGGCCCTTCGGCATCGGCGAGCCGGCCGCTCCTCGCCTGGTGGCCGCGCTGGAGGCCGCGGCCACCTCCGGCAGCAGGCGGACGGATACAGGTCCCTGGTGGGCGCCGCTCGTGCGACCGGCGCTCGCGCGCGTCGCCGTTTCGGTCGAGAAGGCGCTGGCGCCGGTTGAACAGGAAGAGGAAGAGCGCAGGCAATCGAAGCGCGTCGATCAGGCCAGGCGCGCCGAGCGCCGGCAGACTCTTGCCGCGCAGGGCACGGCCATTGCCGCCGCGGACCACCCGGACGCGGCCACCTTCGAGGAACTGCGCCGTTACCGCGAAGCCGCGAGCGGCGTGCGAGCCGCCGACTACGAAACCGATGGGCATGCGCTCAGGGGGCTGCTGGAGCGTGACCTGCGGCGGCTGCTGGTGCGCGGTGACGAGAGCCTGTGGGTTGATGAACCGCCCGTTCCAGGCTCCTTCGGGTTCAGGTCGTCCGGAAAGCGGTACAACCATGACACGCTCCGGTTCTTCCGCGTGATCTCGCTCCTGCAGGACGCCGCGTTGATCGAGGACTTTCGCGCGCCGTCGTCGAGGCGCACCGTCTGGGAGATCGGCGGCGGATGGGGCGGCTTTGCGTACCACTTCAAGACGTTGTGTCCGGACGTCACCTATCTGATCACCGGTCGGCCGGAGCAGCTCGTGCGATCGTCGGCCTATCTCAGGACGCTGTTCCCGGACGCGCGATTCCGGTCCTACGAACCGGAGCACCCAGACGCCTTCTGGCGTGACTGGGCGTGCGTGGATTTCGCCTTCGCGCCCGAAGCCGTCGTGCCGCGGATGACGCCACCGTCGGTCGACCTGACCGTCGATCTGATGTCGCTCGAACAGATGGGCGAGTCGTGTATCAGCATGCACGTGCGACGGGCGTACGATCTCGGGTCGCGGTACTTGGTCTCGATCGGGCCCTCCGGACCGGGGAGCAACGGGGCGTCGCCGGTGCTGCCCGCGATCGAACGCCTGTATTGGCGGCATCCGGTCTGCGCACCTGAATCGCTCGCGAAGCGCCTCTCGCTCCCTGACGGCCCTGCGTCGAGTGAGCGCACATATTTTCTCGGGTGGAGGCGCCGTCATTCATGACCACGTCGCCCAGGGTCGTGCTCGGCATGCCCGCGTACGATCGGCCCGACACGCTTGCGCGAACGATCGAGTCGCTGCTGTCGCAGACGTTCGAGGACTTCGCGCTGGTCATCAGCGACGATGCGCCCTCGAAGACGATCGCCGACATCGTCGAGCCGTATGCGCAGGAGTGTCCGCGCATCACGTACGAGGCCAACAGCAGGCGTCTCGGCATGGTCGGCAACAAGCGACGGGTGTTTGAACGCGCGCGCGCCCTGTACCCGGCCAGCGAGTACTTCGCGTGGGTGAGCGATCACGACCTCTGGCACGCGCGATGGCTGCAGGAGATGGTCGCGGCCCTCGACGCGAATCCGGACGCCGTGCTGGCGTATCCGAAGAACCTGCAGATCACGCCGGATGGCGTGAAGACGACGAAGTCGAAGGTCTTCGAGACCGTCGGCATCGGCGACCGCGGCGAGCGGATCCGGAAGTCGGCGCGCTACATGCTGTCGGGCGACATGATCTACGGACTGATGCGCGCCGAGGCGCTCGCGGCCGCCGGTGTGTTCCGGCGCGTGATCACACCGGATCGTCAGGTGCTGCTGGCGATGTCGCTGATTGGCCAAGTCCGGCAGGTGCCGGAAGTGCTCTGGTATCGTGAATTCATGCGCAAGTTCGACATCACGCGCCAGCGGAAGGCGTTCTTTCCGAACGGCGTCCCCGCACATGCGTACCTCCCGCCGCACGTGCAGCACTTCGCGACGCTGTTCTGGGACTTCGCGGTGCGCGGGCGGGGAAAGCCCGCGTTCGGCCGCGCCGCGGGATTCCGATATGCCGTCAGCCAGTTGTGGTGGTCGTGCGTCCGCGATCTGGTCCGGCCGAAATCCGATTGGCGGCTGAAGGTCGCGCCACTCGCGCCTGAACGATAGATGTCCGCCTCGGCCGAATCAGCCCGGACGACGGATCGCGACGCGGCGCGCGCGGCACGCAGAGCCGAGCGGCTTGCGGCCAAGCAGCAGGCTGACGCCGAGAAGCGTCGCCGCCGCGAGGAGGCCGATGCGCGCCGTGCCGCCGAGCATCGCGAGCGACAGGCGGTGGCGGAGCGCGCGTACGGACAGTACCGGCGCGTGCGCGAATGGGCGCGCCGCACGCCGGACGTCAGTCCGGAGGCGCGGACGTCGCTCTCGGAGGTCGAACGGGGGATGGTGGCTGGCCTCGCGCATCTGTGGGACGCATCTCCCGACGTGATCGCGAACCTCCGCCGCTACTGCGAGCCGATCACCGGCGTCCGAATCGCCGACTACGAAGGCGGCGCCGGCGACCTCGCGCTGCAGTTGAAGTACAAGGTCGGATTCCTGCGGCGGCACATCGGCGCGGAATTCTTCGTCCAGGAGTCGCCGCTCCTCGGCGGCTTTGGCGCCGAATGGCACCGGCAGCTCTACAACGAGGACACGCTCCGGTTCTTCAAGGGAATCGCGGCGCTCTACGACGGCGGCGTGCTCGAGGACTGCCGCCACGACAGCCCTCGGCGCTTCGTCTGGGAGATCGGCGGCGGATGGGGCGGGTTCGCCGGTCAGTTCAAGACGATCTGCCCGAACGTCACCTATCTGATCACGGGCATCCCCGAGCTGTTGCTGGTCTCCGCCACCTATCTCATGACGGCGTTTCCCGATGCGCAGTGCCGGTTCTACGAACCATCCGCGGGCGCGGATCTCTGGCAGGACTGGGATCAGGTCGATTTCATCTTTGCGCCGGAGAGCGCGGTGGCGCACATGCAACCGCCGGTTGACGTGGCACTCGACGTCATGGCGCTGCGGCGCATGAGCGACAGCCGCGTCTCACTGCACGTCCAGCGTGCGTTCGACCTGGGCGCGCGCTATTTCTTCTCGCAGCTTCCCGGCCCCTGTTTTCCGCTCGACGTCCCGAAGACGTGGAGCGCGATCGCGCGGTTCTACTGGCCCCACCTGATTCCGCCCCGCATCGAGGCATCAGCATTCGTGACCGAGGACGAACAGGCCGTGCCGCTCATCGACGACTACGCGCACCTCGTGGGCTGGAGGCGCATTCGGGTCTGATGCCGACCGCTCGTGCCGTTTTCGGAATGACCGCCTACAACCGGCCGGACACGCTGGCGCAGGTGCTCGAGTCGCTGCTCTCGCAGACCTGCGGCGACTTCGCGATCGTCATCGTCGACGACCGTCCCACGCCGGAGGTCAGGGCCATCGTCGACACGTACGCCGCGCTCGATCCACGGATCACGTACGAACCGAACCCAGTCCGCCTCGGCATGATCGGCAACTGGCGGAAGGCGTTCGACCGCTCGCGCGCGCTTCATCCGGAGATGGAGTACTTCGCGTGGGTATCCGACCATGACTTCTGGCATCCGCGCTGGCTCGAAGTGCTCATAGCGACGCTGGACCAGCAGCCCGACGTCGTGCTCGCCTATCCCCAACTGCAGCGCATCTTCCCGAAATACCGGAAGGCGATCACGCGCCGCTGCGACACGCTCGACATGGCAAATCCGATCGCCCGGCTTCGAGATGCGACGAGCGGCATGATCACCGCGGGGAACTGCGTGTACGGCTTGTTCCGTGCCTCGGCGATGGAGCAGGTGGGCGTGTTCACCGCCGTGCTGATGCCCGACCGGTTGCTGATGCTGCAGCTCGCGCTGCTGGGGCAGTTCAGGCATGTTCCCGAGATTCTCTGGTATCGCGAGGTGGCGGGTGCCTTCAGCTACGCACGCCAGCGTCAGATGCTGTTTGCCGATCGTGTTCCGCTCTATACGTACCTGCCCGCGCACATCCAGCACTTCGGGGTGATCGTCTGGCGCTTCGCCGTCCAGGGACGCGGGCGTCCGGTGTTCGGGCGATTGGCGGGCGCCGGCTATGCGGTGGCGCAGATCTGGTACGCGACGAAGCGAGAGCTCGTGCGGGACGATTCGCGCTGGCGCGAGGCGCTGCGCCAGACGGCCGTCGGGCGCCGGCTGTGTCCTGCGGGGCGGGCGGCGTGAGGATCCTGTTCCTGCTCGGCGCCACGAGCCGTATCCGGAACTTCCGCGACGCCCTCATGGTCCTGGCCGACCACGGTCACGAGATTACGCTCGCGGGACGGCTCCGGAAGGGAAGCTTCGAGCTTCCGAAATCGGTCGAGCACGAGCGCATTTCCGGATGCGTCAATCCGACGCAGCGCGTCGACCAATGGCGTGACGTCGTCGACCTGCTTCGCGGCGCGCGTGACTACGTTCGTTATCTCGACCCGCGGTACGCGCACGCCACGAGGCTCGTCCGCCGCGCCTATGAGATCGCGCCCACCGAGTTCGCGCTCTTTTGCGAACGGCATCCATGGGTGAGGCGGCGATGGCGCCTCGTCGCACGCGCGCTCGCGCTGTGCGAGGAGCTGATTCCCACCGATCCCTCGTTCGAACAATTCGTTCGCGACGCCCGGCCTGACCTCATGCTCGTCACGCCGCTCGTGACGTTCGAGTCGTACCAGACCGACTACGTCAAAGTGGCGCGCCGTCTCGGCGTGCCGGTGCTGTTCATCCCATTCAGCTGGGACAACCTCACGAACAAGGGGTTGATGCGGATTCAGCCCGATCGGGTCCTGGTGTGGAACGACATCCAGCGCCGAGAAGCGATCGACCTCCATGGCTGCCCCCCGGAGAACATCGTCATCACCGGCGCCGCGCGATTCGACGATTTCTTCGCTCGCACGCCGGCGACCTCGCGCGCCGAGTTCCTCCGGCCGTTCGGACTCGACCCGGCGCGTCCGGTCGTGTTGTATCTCGGCTCGTCGCAGCTGACCGGTCCCAACGAGATGGAGCTGGTTCGCCGGTGGGCGGAGTCCATTCGCGCGTCGGACGACCCCGTCGTCCGGACGTCCGGCATCCTCGTGCGGCCGCATCCGGCCGTGCGCAGCTCGTGGACGTCGGTCGATCTGTCCGAACTCGGCCAGATCGGCATTTCGCTCGACGCCAGCCGCGGAGGCGATCAGGAGCTCTTCGACTCCATCCACCACGCGCACGCCACCGTCGGCCTCAATACGAGCGCGATGCTCGAGGCGGCCATCGTCGGGCGGCCGGTGCATACCCTGCTCATTCCGGGGTTCGACGAGGGGCAGGTCGGGACGATGCACTTCCACTACCTCGTGGAGGCCTATGGCGGTCTCGCGACCGTCGCCCGCGATTTCGCGGAGCATCATCGCCAGCTCTCCACCGTGCTCGCAGGCGAGCCGGTGACCTCTCCCAGGAGCCGTGCGTTCGCCGAGCAGTTCCTGCGTCCGCACGGCGTGGCGCGGCCGGTGTCTCCAATCCTTGCCGCGGAGGTCGAGCGCGCCGGGGACATCGTCAGGCGTGCACACGCGACACCCGCGGCGTACGCGCCGCTGCGTCGCGCGCTGCTCGGGTGGCTTCGACATCGCACCGCGCACCGTCACGCGGTCGTCGACTCCACCGTGATTGGCACCTCGCTGTCGTTGCGGCCGGTGAAGACGGCGCTCGAAGAAGTGCAGAGCGGTACCGCCCCTGTGTTCGTCGGGCCGTGGGCGGACTCGCCCGGTACCGAGCTGCTGTACTGGATCCCGTTCGTGCGGTGGGTCGCCGCCACCTACGCGCTGCCGCCCGAGCGCCTGATCGTGCTGACGCGCGGCGGGCTGCGCGAATGGTACGGCTCGATCGCGCATCGATTCCTCGACGCCGATACGTTGTTCTCGCCGCTCGAGCTCGAGCGCTGGACGCATCGGACCGTTGCGCAAAGCGAACAGGATCCGAAGCAGGCGGTGATGTCGCCGTTCGACCATGACATCGTGGAGCGGGCGGTTCGCGCCTTCGATCTGTCGGAATACCAGGTTGTGCATCCGCTCCTGCTGTTCCGGACCCTTCGACGCCTCCAGAGCGACAACGCGCTCGATCGCCTCAGCGAAATCCTGCGCCCTCAGCCGGTGGGTTCGGCGGCGCCGACGGCGGCCGGTCGTGTTCCCGGATCCTTTGTGGCGACGAGCGTTGCCTATACATCGGCGCTGCCTGACAGCGAGGAGAACCACCAGTTCATCGCAAACCTGGCTGCACACGTGGCGGCGGAGGACGACGTGGTGAACGTGGACGCGCTGCCGCGGCGGGAGCAGATGCACGTGCTGGCGCGGGCGCGCGCGTTCGTGGGCGCGTACGGCGATCTGGCGATTCTGGCGTCGTCGTGCGGCACGCCGGTCACGGCGTACCACAGCGAGAAGCTTCCCGCCGGCCAGGTGGACCGTCTGAACGCCGCGGCCGCCGCTGGATGGGGACCGGTGAATATCGAGCGCGCGCGCCGTTTCAAGCGGTTGCAGCTGCCAGTCAAGGTGCACGCCTGATGCGGCTGTTGTTCTCCGTCGGGAACTTCGGGTTTCTCCGCAACTTCGAACCGGCACTCCGCCGGCTCGCCGAGCGGGGGCATCATCTGCACCTTGTTGCCGAACGCAAGGACAGCGTGGGCGGCACGCGCACGGTCGACCGGCTGGTTGGCGCGTACCCCGATCGCGTCACGTACGAGTACGCGGCGGGCGGACATTCGCCGTGGCAGGCGCTCGCCACGTCCTTGCGGCTCTCGCTGGACTACTGGCGGTACCTCGACTCCCGGTACGACCACTCGCCGAGTCTTCGGGCACGCGCCGAGCGCCAGGCGCCAGCACTGGCCGTCCACCTGCCGCGCTGGCCGATCGTGGGTTCACCCGTGGCCATGCGGATCGGGCGACGCCTCGTGACGTGGCTCGAGCGCGCGATCCCGCCGGCCGAATCCGTGGAGCGCCTGCTGCGCGATCGGCACCCGGATCTGCTGCTGCTCACGCCGCTCCTGTACTTCGGGTCGCACCAGGTGGACTACGTGCGCGCCGCGCGCGCGCTCGGCATCCGGACCGTCCTCGGCGTCGGCAGCTGGGACCACCTGACCACCAAGGGCCTTATCCACGAAGTGCCCGACCATGTCATGGTCTGGAACGAGATGCAGCGCCGCGAGGCGGCGGAGCTGCACGGCGTCGACCCGTCGCGTGTCATCGTCACTGGCGCGCAGGCGTACGACGACTGGTTCGTGCAGCAGCCGAGCGTGTCACGCGCGGAATTCTGCAGGAGCGCTGGCCTGCCGGACGATCGCCCGTTCATCCTGTATCTGTGCTCGTCGCCCTTCATCACGCCATACGAGGTTGAATTCGTCCGCCGCTGGATTGCGGGCGTGCGCGCCTCTGCCGATCCGGCGCTGGGCGGCGCCGGGATCGTGATCCGTCCGCATCCGCAGAATGCCGATCAGTGGCGGGAGTTCGATCCGTCGGCGTTCGAGGGGGTGACCGTGTGGCCCGCGGCGGGCGCCAACCCGGTTGACCAGCAGGCGCGCTCCGCCTATTTCGACTCGATGTTCTACAGCACGGCCGTCGCCGGCGTGAACACGAGCGCGCTCATCGAGTCGGGTATCGTCGGCCGCCCGGTCTTCACCGTGATTGCCGACGAGTTCGCGGGACAGCAGGAAGGGACGCTCCACTTCCAGCACCTCAAGAACGTGAACGGCGGCCTGCTCCACGTTGGGCCGACGCTCGGGGACCATCTCGATCAGCTCGCGCGCGCGTTCCGCGGGGAACACGACGCGGCGAAGGGTCGTGCCTTCGTGGAAGCCTTTGTCCGGCCCCACGGGCTCGACGTGCCGGCGGCCGAGCGGGTCGTCACCGCTATTGAAGAATGCGCTGCCGAGCCGGCGCCCGCGCCCCTGTCTGTGTCCGTGTCGATTCGCGCGCGCCGCGCTCTGCTGCGGCCCTGCGCGTCGGTCGCGCGCGCGGCCGCCCGCCGCCGGCAGGAACAGCGCGCCACGACGCGCGCCGCTGGAACAGCAGCGGCGGGCCGTCGTCTTCGTGTGCTGTTCACGGTGGCGTCTCCCGAGTACCTCCGGTACTACGACTCGACGATGAAGCTGCTCGCGGATCGCGGCCATACGGTCGCCGTCGCGGTCAATGCGTTGCGGGAGCGCAAGCACGCGCGCCTGGATCTGATCGACGACGCCCGGATCGAGATCGCCGGCGTGGTGCCCATCCGGCAGGACGTCTGGATGTCGTTTGCGCGAGCCGTGCGCGGCACCATGGATTTCGTGCGCTATCTCGATCCGCAGTTTGCCGGCACGCCGGTGCTGCGCCACAGGATGTATCGCAAGGTGCTGCCCGCGATGCTCAGGCCGCTCGACCGGATCCGGTCCCTGTCATCACGGCGGGTGACGCACATGCTTGCCGCCCTGCAGGCGATCGAGCGTTCCGTTCCCGTCAGCAGCACCGTGGCGGCGTTTCTCCAGGCGCAGAGGCCCGACGTGGTGTTCGTGTCGCCCCTGGTGGACGCGGCGTCGGACCAGGTGGACACCGTGCGGGCCGCGCGGGCCGCGGGCGTGCCTGTCATGGTGGGCATTTCGAGCTGGGACAACCTGACCAACAAGGGACACCTCCGCGTAGTACCGGACGCCGTCACGGTCTGGAACGAACATCAGAAGCGCGAAGCCGTCGAGCTGCACGGTATTCCCCCGGAGCGCGTCCTCATCACCGGGGCGCAGCTGTTCGATCGCTGGTTCGATCGTGCACCCAGCACCGGCCGCGCCGAGTTCTGCCACGGGGTCGGGCTTCCGGACGACCGGCCGTTCATCCTGTTCACCGGGTCGTCGGTGTTCATCGCCCGATCCGAGCACGAAGTGCCGTTCGTGCGCCGTTGGATCGAGGGGCTTCGGGCGAGCAGCGATCCGGCTCTCCGGGACACCGCCGTGCTCGTCCGGCCGCACCCGTTTAACCCGGTTGCGTGGGTGACGGCCGATTTCTCGGATCTGGGGCCAGTGGCCATCTGGCCGCGCGCGCGCTACACGCCGGCGGCTGAAGATGCACGGACGTCGCTCTTCGACTCGCTCTCCCACTGCCAGGCGGTGGTCGGCATCAACACCAGCGCGATGATCGAGGCGGCGATCCTCGGCAAGCCCGTGCTGTCGATTCTCTCGCCCGAGTTCGCCGGTACCCAGGACGGCACGCTTCACTTCCGTTACCTGCGGCCCGAGAACGGCGGATTCCTGCGAGTGGCCGGTTCCATCGATGCGCATCTCGAGCAACTCGGCACGGTCCTGCGCGATCCCGCGCTCGTGCGGACGGAAACGGAGCGATTCGTCGCGTCGTTCCTGCGGCCCCACGGCATCGCCACTTCCTGCACGCCGATTCTGGCTGACGCGATCACCCGCGTGGGGTGGGCCACACCGGCCTCGGCGCCCCGGACCTCGGTGCCGTCCCGCCTTGTCCGCCTGATGGTCTGGCCGATCGCGGCGACGATGTCGATGGCCAGCCCGGACCAGAAGGCTGAACCCGCCGAGCCACCCCGTACGGCGAATGGGGAGCGCCCGCGCCAGGGCCGGCGGCTGGGTGCCCGCGCGCTGGCTGCGGCGGCCCGCGGGGTCAGGCGTGCACCCCGGATCCTGCTGCGACACCTTCGTCTCGCTCGCTACTACGTCGCCACTGTCGTGCTGCAGCGCGCAGCCAAGGACAGCCGCGATGTCTGAGATCACCTCAACACGACGGCCAATCTGAACGTGCGAAAAATACTGGTCTTTATCGGTTCGCGTGCCAACTACAGCAGCATCAAATCGGTGATGCGCGCCGTCGATGCGCATCCGGATCTGCAGCTGCAACTGGTGGTGGGCGCGTCTGCCCTGCTGGATCGCTTCGGCTCCGTCGTCGACCTGATCGAGAGCGACGGCTTCACGCCCGCTGCCCGCGTCACCATGATCGTCGAGGGCGAGACGCCGGCGACCATGGCGAAGTCCACGGGCCTCGGCCTCCTCGAACTGCCGACGATCTTCGAGATCCTGAAGCCCGACATCGTGATCAGCGTCGGCGACCGGTTCGAGACCATGTCGACGGCGATTGCCGCCGCCTACATGAATATTCCCCTGGCGCACACGATGGGCGGCGAGATCAGCGGCACCATCGACGAGAGCATCCGGCACGCCGTCACGAAGCTCGCGCACATTCACTTTCCCGCGAATGTGGCCGCCGCCGAACGCATCATCCACATGGGCGAGCCGCCTGACACCGTGCATGTGGTCGGCTGCCCACGCATCGACCTGGTCGCCGACATCGCCCGGGGCACCAACGGAATCCCCCACGCCGAGTGGCTGACGCAGGAGGGCGTGGGCGCCCATGTCGACCTGGGCCAGCCGTTTCTGCTGGTCAACCAGCACCCGGTGACGACCGAGTACGGGCACGGCAAAGAGCACATCCTCGAAACGTTGATGGCGCTCGACGAGCTGCGGATGCCGACGATCATGCTGTGGCCCAACGTGGATGCCGGATCGGATGACATCGCCACGGGGATGCGGACGTTCCGCGAGAAGCGGGAGCCCAAGTACATCCGGTTCTACAAGAACTTCCCGATCGACACCTATATCCGGCTGATGCTCTCCTGCGCGTGCGTGGTGGGCAATTCGAGCGCGCCCATTCGCGAGGGCGCGTTCCTCGGCGTCCCGGCCGTGAACATCGGGACGCGGCAGGGGGGACGCGACCGTGGGCCGAACGTGATTGACGCCGGATACAACCGGAGCGAGATCGTGGACGCCATCCGGCGCCAGCTCGTGCACGGCAGGTATCCGTCGGATGCGCTGTACGGAGATGGCAAGGCCGGCGGGCGCATCGCGGATCTGCTCGCCCGGGTGCCGCTCAGCGTCCAGAAGCGGCTCGTCTTCAGGCAGCCGGTCGCATGAACGTCCTTGGCGTCGTGCCGGCACGCGGCGGGTCGAAGGGCGTCCCACGCAAGAATCTGATGTCCATCGCCGGACGGCCGCTGCTCGCCTATACGGCGGACGCGGTTCGTGCCAGCCGCCGACTGACGCGAGTGGTGGTGAGCACCGACGACCACGAGATTGCGGCGGTCGCGCGGGCCCACGGGCTGGACGTGCCATTCCTGCGACCCGTGGAGCTGGCCGGCGACCAGACGCCCATGCTTCCGGTTTTGCAGCACGCGGTCCGCGAGCTGGCGCGCGAGGGTTTCATCGCCGACGCCGTCGTGCTGCTGCAGCCGACCTCGCCGTTGCGGCGGGCCGAGCATATCGATTGCGCGATCGATCTCCTGGAATCGACCGGAGCCGAATCGGTGGTGAGCGTCGTGGAGGTTCCGCACCAGTTCTCTCCGGTGTCCGTGATGCGGCTGGACGGCGATCGTCTGCGTCGGTACGACGAGGGACCGATGGTGACGCGCCGGCAGGACAAGCCGCGGCTGTTCGCGCGCAACGGTCCCGCCGTGCTCGCGGTGCGCGTCGACGTCCTCGAGAAGGGGTCGCTGTACGGAGACGACTCCCGGCCGCTGGTCATGAACGCGGACGACTCCGTGGACATCGACGGTGCCGGGGACATCTCCGCGGTCGAGCGCCTGCTCGACGAGCGCCGCGCGTGGATTCCGTACAGGCGGCCGGATGAGTACCAGAAGGTCGACATCGGCCAGCTGCGTCCCGGTGGGTCGTACAAGCAGCTGATTGAACGGCGTACGCATCCGATCGACGAGCTCGTGCGCCTGCACGGCAAGATTCCCGACGACCTGCTCCAGCCACGACGCTGTCCGACGTGCGGCCGGGCCGACGCGACGCTCGAGCTCGAGAAGGATCACATGCGGGTCGTGCGCTGCCCGGGCTGCGACCTCGTCTACGTCAGCCCGACTTTCGACGACGCCCACTACGACGAGGTCTACCGTTCAGCCGAATACCAGGACATCGTGCGCGACCTCGGCATCAGGAGCCACGAATACCGGGTCGAGCGGTTCGGCCGCGAGCGCGTGGACATCATCGCGCGGCATGTGAGCGAGGCGCGGCCGCGGATGCTGGACGTGGGCTGCAGCACCGGCTTCGTCGTCGAAGCGGCGAGAGACCGCGGATGGGACGCGGTCGGCCTGGACCTCAATCCTTCAGCGATTGAACATGGTTGCAGCCGCGGGCTGGATCTGAGGAACGTCGCGCTCGAGGAAGCCGGGCTCGAGCCTGCCAGCTTCGACGCCGTCTGCCTCTTTGACGTCCTCGAGCACCTGATCGATCCCGTGCGCACGCTGCGTGCGTGCACGCGTCTGTTGAAACCTCGCGGGATTCTCTTCCTGTACGTCCCGAACTACGACTCGGCCTCGCGGCTGCTGATGGGCAAGGACGCGCACTTCATCTGGCCGACGCACCACCTGAACTACTACACGCCGATCACGATTCGAGACCTGCTGCGGCGCGAGGGGTTGAGCACCGAGTACCTCGCGACCGAGGGCCTCGACATCGTCGACTACCTCTGGTACCGCCGCGAGGTGCACGGCCAGGATGACACGGGCCTGGAGGAGATCGCCGACCGCGTGCAGTTCTTCGCCAATGCCGGCGCGTACGGCAAGAACCTCCGGGTCATCGGTCGCAAGCACTAGTAGCATGTCCTTCCTGAATCACTACCGGCCGCGCCGTTGTCGCGGCCGGGAAATCGCGCTCGGCGGCTTGTTGTGACTAGTACTCCATCAGTCCGGACAGTCCACTAGATGAAGGTCCTGTTTGCCGCGCTGCACCTGGCCCACTTCCGGAATTTCGATTCCGTGGTCCGCGAGCTGGCCGCGCGAGGCCACCAGGTGCACCTCACGGCCGAGGAACCGGAATCACTCGGAGGGCAGGCGCTCGTCGACCAACTCGCCGCCGAGCATCCCGGCGTCACGTGGGACCTGCTTCCGTCCCTTGACGACGAGCCGTGGTTTGACGCCGCCCGGCGCATGCGCGTCTCGCTCGATTACGTGCGCGCGCTCGAGCCGCGATATCCGGACAAGCTCCGGATTCGGGCGGAGGCGCGGACGGCCCGGATCGTCCGGTGGGCGTCGCGCACGCCGCTGATCGGCCGTCCGGCAACGCTCGCGGCCCTCACCGCCTTCGAGCGGATGATGCCGGCGAGCGATCGGATGGTGGAGTACCTGCGGAAGCAGTCGCCGGACGTCGTGGTATTGACGGCGCTGACCTTTTCGCGTTCGCAGCAGATCGACGTGCTGAAGGCCGCTCGCACGCTCAACCTGCCGGTGGCTGCGGCGATCCTGAGCTGGGATCACCTCTCGAGCAAGGCACTCGTTCACATCTTTCCGGACATGGTCCTCGTGTGGAACGACGTCCAGAAGCAGGAAGCCGTTGAGATGCACGGGCTGCCCGCGGACCGCGTCGTGTCCACCGGCGCCCAGTGCTACGACCAGTGGTTCACGCGGACGCCCGAACGCAGTCGCGAGGCTTTCTGCCGCGCGGTGGGGTTGCGCCCCGATCGGCCGTTCGCGTTGTGGGTGCATTCGGCGCTCAGTCCGACGCCGGATCCGCCGGAGCCGACCCTGGTCGTGCGATGGATCGAAGCGCTGCGGAGCCATCCCGATCCGCAGCTGCGCGATCTGGGCGTGCTCGTGCGTCCGCACCCCGAGCGGGTGAAGGAGTGGAAGGGGATTCGACTGGATCGGTTCGAGAATGTCGCCTTCCACGGCGCCAACCCCATCGATCCGGCTTCACGCGACGACTACTTCGATTCGCTGTACTACAGCTCGGCCGTGATTGGGCTGGTCACGAGCGCGTTCCTCGAGGCCGCCATTGTCGGTCGGCCGGTGATGACGTTCACGCTGCCCGAGTACCGCATGCACCAGGAAGAGATGATTCACTTCCAGTACTTGACCAGCGTCAGCGGAGGGGTGCTCCGAATGGCGGCGGACCTCGACGCGCATTTTCAGCAGCTTGCAGAGGTGGTCGCGTCGCCGGGCTCACGTGACGAGCGGAACCGGCGCTTCCTGAGCGCGTTCGTGCGGCCCGGCGGGCTCGATGCGCCGGCCACGCCGGTGTTCGTGGATGCGCTCGAGCGGTTGTTCCGCGAGGGCGGTCGCCCGGATCCCTCCCTGCGCGGCTCCGCGTGGCTGCGGCCCGCCGTGACGAGCGCCGCCGCCTGGTCGCGCGTCGGGCTCGGCCGATGGTTGATGAACGACAAACGCGCCGACGAGTGGGACGAGCGTGACGTCTACACGCAGCGATCCATCGCGGAGCGCCAGAAGGCCAAGGACGTCTTTCAGCGCGCCAAGATTCGGCGGAAGGCATGGCGGCGGCGGCGAGACGATGCGATGCGGATCGGGAAGGCCGCGAAGAGCCTGATGCGCAAGGCGCGGCACCGGACGGCGGTCACCGTGTATCGCGCCCTGTACATCACGAGGCTGTACCGCGGCCAGCTGCCCGGCGGCGGCACGGGCCACGACTGACGGCATGCGGGCGATTGTTCTCACCAGCACCCTCCGCCGCCACACGTACGTGGCCAATACCCTGGCTCGTCGACTCGACGTGGCCTGCGTGTGGCGCGAGGAAAAGACGTTCGATCCACTCAGCTACGCCGGCTCGGATGACGACGCCGTCACGATCCGGCGCCATTTCGAACGCCGCGACGCGTCGGAAGAGGCGTATTTCGCCAATGACAACGCCGTGGCTGGAGGGTCGCGGTCCGTACCGGCCGGCGGCTGCAATGACGCCGGCGAGCTCGCGGAGATGCGTCGTCTCGAACCGGATGTCGTGCTGGTGTTCGGAACGGGCCTGTTGAGACAGCCGCTGATCGACAGCTTTCCCGGGCGGATCGTCAACATCCACCTCGGTCTGTCGCCGTACTACCGCGGCGCCGGCACGAACTTCTGGCCGCTCGTCAACGGCGAACCCGAGTACTGCGGCGCGACGATTCACTTTCTGGACATCGGCGTCGATACGGGTCCGGTGATCGCGCACGTCCGGCCGGACATCCAGCCCGGCGACGGCCCGCATGACATCGGCAACAAGACCATCACGGCTGCCGCTCGTGCTCTGGGCGACGCCGCGCTCGCGCTCGACAGCGGCCCGCTCGCCGGCGTCGAGCAGAAAGGTGAGGGGCGTGTGTACAAGCGGGCGCATTTCTCGGCTGACGCGGTGCGGCGCCTGTATGCGAATGTCAAGGCCGGGATGATCGAGGAGTATCTCCGTCACAAGACCGAGCGAGACGCCACGCTGTCGCTCGTCACGATGGAAGGCCGGCGCGCGTGAGCAGCCGCGACTGTCTCGTCGTGATGTACCACTACGTGCGCGACAGCGCAGCCACGTCGTTTCCCGCCATCCGCGCGCTCGTGCCAGAGCTGTTCGAGCGGCAGCTCGATTGGCTGCAGGCCCAGTACACCGTCATCGATCTCGAGCGGCTCGAGGCGGCGCTGAACGGTGGCGAGCCGCTGCCACCGGAGGCCGCGATGCTCACGTTCGACGACGGCCTGGTCGACCACTACGCGACCGTGCTGCCGGCGCTGCGACGCCGGGGGCTGCGGGGCACATTCTTCCTTTCGGAGGACGCGTGCCGCGATTCGCCGAGGATGCTCGCGGTTCACAAGGTGCATTACCTGCTTGCGCACCTCGGCGCCGACGCATTTGGGCACGCGGTGCTCGACGCCTGTGCGGCCGGCGTGTCACAGGGCCGTGCCCGTGAGGTGTTCGGCCGCGATCAATGGGATGACGGTGGAGAGCGCGCCATCAAGCACCTCATCAACCATGAATTGCCGTTTTCCGAAGCCGAGCGGGTGCTCGAACTGCTGTTTGCACGCCATCTCGGGAGCTCTGCCGACTTTGCCCGATCCCTCTACCTGGACGCCGCGATGATTCGCGAGATGGCAGCCGCCGGCATGACGTTCGGCTACCACACGCGGACGCACCGCATGCTGGCGCGTCTGTCGGTCGAACAGCAGGAGGACGAGCTGCGGGGCGGAGTCGAGTGGATTCGCGCGCTCACCGGGCAGGCGACCGCCACGTTCTGCTATCCCTGGGGAGGACCTCACACCTACACCGGGGACACCCTGCGCATCATCCGCCAGGCCGGCTACTCGCTGGCGTTCAACACCGTCCGACGCCGCCTGCGGCAGGACGACCAACGCTACGAGCTGCCGCGCATCGACACGCGGGACCTCCCGCCATACACGGCAGCCGAGCCACCGCCTGCGCCGTCGTTTTCAGCCGAAGAAGCATGACCGACGACCTGCGAGCGACGCCCGAGTTCCAGTCGTACCTGCGCGCGCGCGATGCCGTCCTGCTCATGAAGGGCGCCGGCGCCGCGGCGAGCCCGAGCGCCTACTGGGCCCAGGAGCTCGAGAACATCGACTACATGATCGATGCGACGCCGCTCATCGTGCGGAAGCTGCGGCATCACGCGTTCCACGTGACCAATGTGCGCCCGTACGACTACCGGAACAAGGGCGACGGCCGCCGCGAGTACTTCGAGGCCCGTCTTCAGGCGCTGCGGGCGCTGGGCGGCGACGCGCTGCTCGTCTCAGAGTCGCCCGCGCTAGGCGGTTTCGGCTACGACATTGGCGGGCGTCTCTTCAACGTCGACACCCTCAAGTTTTACGAAGTGCTCATCGGGATGGAACGGGGCCACGTGCTCGGTGCACTCCGTGGCATCGATCGGCCGCTCGTCTGCGAAATTGGCGCGGGGTGGGGCGGATTCGCCTATCAGTTCAAGCGACTCTTCCCCCGCTCCACGTACGTCATTGTTGACCTGCCCGAATTGTTCCTCTTTTCGGCGACGTACCTCGGCGCGCTCTTTCCCGACGCCCGGATGGTATTCGCCGGGACGCCGGAAGGTACGACACTGGACGGCTGGCGCGACGCTGATTTCGTGTTCGTGCCTCACTCACTCTCCCGCCTCGTGTCGGCCCTGCCACTGGATCTCACGGTCAACATGGTGTCGTTTCAGGAGATGACCGACACGCAGGTTCGCGGCTACGCGGCGATGGCGGCAACGGCCGGGTGCCCATGGCTCTATAGCTTGAATCGCGAACGCTCTTTGTACAACAACGAGTTGACCAGCGTCAGCGAGGCACTCTCAGACTGGTATGGCCTGACCGATGTGGCGGTGCTGGACACCGACTACATGCATTCGTTGAGGAAGGCGCCGAAGACGCCGCGCGTCCGTGAGAAGGAGGCCTCGTCGTACCGGCACCTCGTCGGGCGCCTCAAGGCTGCCGCGCGCAGAGCGGCCCCGGTGGCCGCCGCCGCCGACGCGGCCGGGCCCGGCGCGGCGCCGGCAGCGCCGCGCGTGGTGCTCGGTATGACGCTTCACAACAACGCGCGGCAACTGCCTCACGCGCTGGAGTCGCTGCTGGCGCAGACCTACCCTGGATTCATGCTCCTGCTGCTTGACGACGCGTCGACCGACGGCACGGAGGGCGTGGCGCGTCCGTATGTCGAGAGCGACCCCCGCGTCCGCTACGTCAAGCACGAGCAGCGACAGGCGATGATCGCCACGTGGCGTGAGGTCGCTGAAATGGCCGCCCGGGAGTGGCCGTCGGCGGAATACTTTGCGTGGGTCAGCGATCACGACTGGTGGCACCCGCGCTGGCTGGAGACGCTCGTCGCCGAGCTCGATGCCGATCCGGGCGCCGTGCTGGCGTACCCCGTCACACGCCGCGTATCGCCGACCGGTGAGGAGATCGACAAAGGGCCACGCCTGTTCGACACCGCCGCTCATCACGATCTCGGTGCCCGGTGGCGGTACTTCTGCCGCGAAGTCGTGGGCGCCGGAGACATGGTGTACGGATTGATGCGGATGGACGCGTTGCGCCGCGCCGGCGTGTTCAGGCCGGTCCTGCGCCCCGATCGCCTCTTGATGGCGGAGCTCACGCTGCAGGGCCGCATCCGTCAGGTGCCCGAGGTCCTCTGGTTCCGGCGCCAGTCGAGCGGCACCAGCGTCGAGCGCCAGCCGACGACGCTGATGCTGCCGGAGTCGATGCCGCGATGGTTCTTCTGGCCGCCGTGGCTGCAGCATTCGGTCGTGCTGTGGCGGGAGTACGTCGCGCGCACGCCCCGCCCGCTGCCGCGCTCCACGGGAGAGTGGACGCGGATGCTCGTGCGGTACCAACTGACATACGGCTGGCGCCATTTTCGAAAGACCGAAGCCTCGCATGCGCTGGGCCGCACCATCAGCCGGGTGGTGTGGCAGAAGAAGCTCCTGAAGCACCACTACCACCACGCCGTCTACAACGCGCTGATCGGTGCCCGAACGGCGCGCGGAAAACTGCGGCGCGCGGGGCGGCGTGCCGTCTACGAAGTGCTGATGCTCACGCATCGTCTCGGCCTGCGCGGGCGCGGAGAGACGCCGTCACGATAGGCATGGCATCCGTGCATCCGCGCGCGCATGCGGCCGCCGCCTCGTTCTGGCAGGAGTGGTACCGCGAGCTGCGCCGGTATGCGGGCGACGAACGGCTGCCGTACGCGCTTCGCACGAGACTGCGCGGCGCCGCCGATCGCGCGCTCGGCCGTGCCGAGGCCGAGGAGGCGCGCGCGGTGGTCCCGCGGTGGAACCGCCGGATGCTCAGTACCGCGCCAGCCGTGCCGCTCTCTTCGCAGGACGCGCAACAGGCGCGCAGCGCGGTAGCGGCGCGTGGTCTCGCGCCCGATCGGCCGATTGTCACGATCGACGTGCGGCATCGCGCAGACCGGTTGAGCGAGGCTGTCGAGCTGCTGTCGGCGCGCGGATATCAGATCGCGCGCATCGAGGAGCCGGCTGGCGACCCGATGCACCACCTGCTGCGCTCGAGCGCATTCGTGATCTGCAGCAGCGCCGAGTGGCAGCACGCCGCATATCTGACGCACACGCCGTCGCTGCGCCTCGATGCGAAGGATCCCTTCACCGCGTATCCGATCCGGCAGGATGGCCTTTTCACGCTGGCGACGGCGATCGACCTCGATACCGGCCGGTCCCTCGCTGTGTCCGAGCTGTTGACCGAGCGCTACTTTCGCAATACCCGCAACTGCGGCTATCGCGCGACGTCCGCGGCCGACATCGCCCCAGCGGTGCTCGAAATGATCGAGGGCACTGGCAGCGGGTGGGCCGAGACCGCCGGTCAGGCGCGCTTCCGCTTGGCCGTGGCGGATGCGGGCGTGGCGCTCGGCGGGCGCGTTCGCCACATTGCCGAGTGGGACGCGGCGAGCGGATTTGTCGGGGAGGGCCGCCTGGCCCGCGTCCAGGCCGAGCGGACGCTGTGAGCCGGATCCTGTTCGTCATGCTGCACCCGGGCTTCGTCCGCTACTACGACGAGGCGCTCGAGGCGCTGGCGGCGGCGGGACACGATGTGCACGTCGCCTTCGAGGTGAACCGGACGAAACTCGGGGAAGACGTGACCGCCAGCCGGCTGGCGGCGGTGTCGCCGCGGATCACGTGCGGGCCGACGCCGGAGCGGCGCGAGAGTGTCCGCGACTTTCTGGCGCGCGGCGACCGCGAGGCCACGCGCACCGGGGCGCGCCGCGCCTCGCCGTGGTCGCGTCACGGCCGCGAGGAGGCCTGGGAGAGTCTCGGCACCACGGTGCGCCTGATGCTCGACTACCTTCGGTTCTTCGAGCCCGCGTTTGCACAGGCGCCTGCGCTCCGGGCCCGTGCCGAGAAGCGGGTGCCGCGGGTGTACCGCCGGCTGACCCGCGCCGTCTCCCGCGCCGGCGCCGGGGCCCGCTCGGCGCTGGCGGCCGTGCTGTCGGCGGTCGAGCGGATGATTCCGCTGAACGAGGCGATTGACGCCTTCGTTCGCGAGCGCCGTCCGGATCTGCTGCTCGTGACGCCGCTGATCGAGCTGGGATCCCAGCAGGTCGATTACGTGAAATGCGCGCGCCGGCTCGGCATCCGGAGCGCATTGTGCGTCGCCAGTTGGGACAACCTCACGAGCAAAGGGCTCATCCGCGTCGTGCCCGATCACGTGATCGTGTGGAACGAGCCGCAGAAGACTGAGGCGGTTGAGCTGCACGGCGTCGCGCCAGGCCAGGTGGTCATCACCGGCGCCCAGTTGTTCGATCGCTGGTTCGACAGGCGGCCGAGCCGGTCGCGTGACGATTTCCATCGCGCCTCGGGGCTCGATCCGGATCGTCCCTTTGTCCTCTACGTCGGGTCGTCGGTGTTCATCGCGCCGGACGAGGTGCCGTTTGTCGAGCGGTGGCTGGCGGCGCTGCGCGCGAGCAGCGACCCCGCCGTGTCTGGGCTCGGCGTGCTGATACGCCCGCATCCCGCCAACTCGCGCCAGTGGCGGGCCTTCGACGCCGCTGCATTCGGCAACGTCGTGGTCTGGCCGCCGATCGGCACCGACCCCAACGCTCCGGGGTTCCGCGGCGACTACTTCGATTCGTTGTATTACAGCGCGGGCGTCGTGGGCATCAACACCAGCGCGCAACTCGAGGCCGGCATCGTCGGGCGTCCGGTGTTCACCATCCGCGATCCGGAGTTCGCGCACGCGCAGGACGGCACGCTGCACTTCCAGCATCTCGTCGGTCCACATGGAGGCCCGGTGCGGTCTGCCGCGACGCTGGACGAGCACGTGCGGCAACTGGCGACGGCGCTCGTCGGCGGGGCGTCTGTATCCCCGGCGAATCGCGAGTTCGTGCGCTGGTTCATTCGTCCTCTCGGCGTGGACGTGCCGGCGACGCCCCGGTTCGTTCAGGCCATCGAGGATCTGGCGCGGCTCAACCCTCCTGCGCCGCGACGGGAGGGCTGGTGGGCCGCAGGCATGCGCCCGGTGGCGTTCGCGCTCGCGCGAATCGCCCGCGCGCTGGCCGAAGACCGCCCGCTCTGGGTGTACCCGATGCGGCCGCTGATGGGCGCGGGGGTCTGGACATGGGCCATCGCGTCTCGCGCCGATGACGGGTTGCGCCGCATCGCCCCTCGTCATATCAGGCGCATGTGGCGCCGCGTGCACGATGTCTGGTACGAGTCGTCGCGGGACACCGCGAGGCGGGCCCGGCGTCTGAAGAAAAAGCTGGCCGCTGGCGTGCGCGGCGCCGGCGTTGCCGTGAAGCGCGCTGCGCGTCGCGTCGAAGGACGATCTGGCGGATAGCCTCCCGCACCGGACCGGCGATAATCGCATCGCGCACGAGGATTGTCAGATGAGGATCCGCCTCCGGACGAGACGATGAAGGTATTGTTCTTTGCGCGTCACTGGTCGTACCTGCGGAACTTCGAGTCCGCCATCGAGGCCCTTGCCCAGCGCGGACACCGCGTGCACATGGTTGTCAACGTCGTCGAGGGGCTCGGCGGCCGCCAGATGATCGAACGGCTCGTGGCTCGGTATCCGGAGCAGCTCTCCATGGGCGAGGCGCCGAACCGATCGATCGGTCCCTGGTTCGAGCTCGGCCGCCGGATCCGCCACGCGCTGGATTACCTGCGCTTCTTCCATCCACGATATGCGTCCACGCCGCACCTGGCCGCGCGCGCGCGCGAACGGGCGCCGGGGGCGGTGCTGGCGCTGCTGACGCTGTCGTTCTTCAAGAGCGATCGTGGTCGGCAGCGGCTGGCGGGCATGCTGCGGGCGCTCGAGCGCGCGTTGCCACGAGTGAAGGCGTTCGAGCGGTTCATCGCGGCGCAGCAGCCCGACGTGGTGTTGATCACGCCGCTCATCGACGTCGGGTCGCCGCAGGTCGATTACCTGCGCGCCGCCAAGGCGCTCGGCATCCGAACGGTCCTGCCGGTGGGCAGCTGGGATCACCTGTCGAGCAAGGCGTTGCTCCGGTTCATGCCCGACGCGCTGGTCGTATGGAACAACACCCAGCGCGACGAGGCGATCGAGATGCACGGCGTGTCACCGGACCGGGTGATCGTCACCGGCGCGCAGTGCTACGACCAATGGTGGGCGCGCCGTCCGGCGCGCAGCCGCGAAGAGCTCTGCGAGCGCGTCGGCCTCCGGGCCGACAAGCCGTTCGTGCTGTACGTCTGTTCCTCGCTGTTTCGCAATACGGCCGACGAGCCGTCATTCGTGCTGGACTGGCTCGAGTCAATTCGTGCGAGCAGCGACCCGCGACTGAAGGATATCGGGATCCTTGTTCGGCCCCACCCGGCTCGCTTGAAGGAGTGGCAGGAGGTTGACCTCTCCGGCTACCGCCAGGTCGCATTCTGGGGCGCGCATCCCGTCGACCAGGAGGCGAAAGACGACTACTTCGACTCGATGTACCACAGCGCCGCGGTCGTCGGACTGAACACGAGCGCCTTCCTCGAAGCGTCCGTCGTCGGCAAGCCTGTGCATACGGTGCTCTTGCCGCATATCTCGGCGGCGAACCAAGAAGGCACGCTGCACTTTCATTACCTGCTCGACGGAGGATTGCTGCGCGCCGCCCGTTCGCTTGACGAGCATGTGCGCCTGCTTGCCGATTCGCTGGGCGGCAGCGGCGGCGGCGATCCGCAATCGAAGCGGTTTGCCGAAACGTTCGTCCGTCCGTTTGGAGCCGATGCGGCGGCGACCCCGCGCTTCGCCGACGCCATCGAGCGCGTCGCCGCGACGCCCGCCCTGGCGCCTGAGCGGCCGGTCTTCGCGGACGTCGTGGTGCGTCTGCCCCTCTACCTGGCGGCGGCGCTCATCGGCGTGCAGATCCGGACGCAGTTGTGGCGAAAGCACCTTCGCAATCGCGTGCGGAAGGAATACAAGACCTGGAAGCGTCGCGTGCTGGTTGACCTGAAGCGCTTCGCCGTCCAGCGGCTGGCGTCGCGGCGTCCGCGCGTCGTGGCGCCGCCGCCGCCGTCGGCGCTGACGCCGAAGCCCGGGCGCCACCGGGATCCGGCCAAGCGCGCGTGGGGATGGGACGCCCCGGAGGCCCACGAGGTCCGCGAGTTGGTGACGCTGCTCGGGCGCAGCAACAAGCCGATCATCGTCGGGCCGTGGCTCTCGGAAACCGGCTTCGAGCTGCTCTACTGGATTCCGTTCCTTGCGTGGGCGAAGACGTACGGCAACTTCGATCCTGACAATCTCGTGGTCGTCTCGCGTGGCGGCGCGGCCCCGTGGTATTCGCACATTACGAACAACTATGAGGACATCCTGTCGTACTACACGCCGGACGAATTCCGGCAGTGCAACGACGAGCGGGTCGCGGCGCAGTACGGGCGGCTGAAACACCTCGATGTGTCCAAGTTCGATCGCGAGATTATCGCGCGCGTGACCCAGAAGCGGGGGCTGCACGGCGCCGAGCTGCTGCATCCTTCCGAGATGTACCGGTTGTTCGAGCACTTCTGGTTTCAGCGCGCGCCGGTCACGCTCATCGAGTCGTTCACCAGTTTCGCGACGTTGCCGCCGACGCCACCGTTTCCCATGCGGTCGCAGCTTCCCGATCGCTATGTCGCGGCGAAGTTCTACGGCAACACGGCGCTGCCCGCGACGCCGGAAAACCGCGCGTTCGTGAAGCAGTTTCTCGCCGACCTCGCGCAGCACATCGACGTCGTGCTGCTGAATACGGCCGATCGCTACGACGACCACGACGACTTCCCGCCCCAGCTCAAGGGCCGCATCCATTCGATCGAGCACCTGATGACGCCTCAGGACAATCTCACCGTGCAGACCCAGGTCATTCGCGATGCGCAGGCGTTTGTCGGCACCTACGGCGGCTTCTGCTATCTCGCCCCGTTGCTTGGCATCGACACACTGTCGTTCTATTCACATCCGAGCGGCTTCCGGTTCGATCACCTCGAAGTGGCCAAGCGCGTGTTTTCGGGGCTGCGCTGTGGCGCGTTCGTCGAGCTCGAGACGCGGTCGCTCGACGTGGTGAAGCTCGGCTTTGGCGGGGGGCCGGGGCGCTGATCGAGAGCCTGCGGCGATGAGGGGATGGCTCACCGCGGCCGTCAACATGGCCCGCAAGCTCCAGCGGCGTCTGACGAACCGTGCGGCGTGGGCCGCGAAGGTGAGCGAGGAAGGCGTGAACGACGCGCGGCATGCGGTGCGGCGTGCCGGTGAACAGGCGCGAGACGAAGGCGTGAACAGCGCGAAGCGGTTGTACCGCCGTGTCCGCCGTCCCGTGCGCGCGGCAGGCCGCCGGCGGCGCCAGATCGAGGAGCAGTGGGGCTTCTATCGCACCGAATGGGAGATCGAACGCGAGCTCGAGACGCTCGTCGCTCGCGGGCGTCTGCTCGTCGCCGGCCCGTGGCTCTCCGAGGTTGGATTCGAGACCCTCTACTGGATCCCGTTCCTGCACTGGGTCAAGGCGGCCTTCCGCCTTCCCGAGGATCGCGTCGTCGCCGTGTCGCGCGGCGGGGTGGGCAGTTGGTACGCGGGCGTCGCCTCGCGCTATATCGAGATCTGGGACCTGATCGACCCGGCCGAGTTCGCGCGAAGGAACGCCGCTCGCGGCGTGACGAAGCACTTCGAAGCATCGGCAGTCGACGATGACATCCTCGAGGGTGTGGCCCGGCGCCTCGGCACGCACGACTTCGACGTGATCCATCCGGGACTGATGTACCGGTTGTTCTCGCTCTACTGGTCGGGGCAGCGCGCGATGGGGTTCGTGGATGCGCACACCCGGTTCACCCGCCATACGATCGCGCCGGTCGTCGATCCATCGCTCCTGCCGCGTGACTACATCGCGGTGAAGTTCTACGGTGCGCGGTCGCTGCCGGACACGCCGGAGATGCGGACCTTGTTGAGACGGGTCGTTGGCGCGCTCGCCGAGCAGCTTCCGGTGGTGCTGCTCGACACCGGCCTCCTGCTCGAAGACGACCACTCCGACTACTCGTTCGGGGGCGCCGATGTGATCAGCGCGCGCGATTGGATGACGCCGCAGACCAACCTCGGGGTGCAGGCGCAGATTACGGCGGGCGCGCGGGCGTTTGTCGGCACCTGCGGCAGCATTGCGTGGCTGGCTCCGCGCCTCGGCGTCAATACGTCGGCGATGTTCGTCGATCCGTCCTGGCTGCACGCCCACGTCGCCGTCGCCATGCGCGCGTATCACAAGCTCGACGCAGGCCGGTTCGCGGTCACCGATTTGAGAGCGCTGGATCCGGCAGGCGCGGGAAGCCTGGTGGCGGCCGCGCGCGCCGACGTTCGCCTGTGAAGATTCTCTTCATCGCGCGGCATTTCACCTACTTCCGGAACTTCGATTCGGCGATCACGTCATTGGCCGCGCGCGGCCACTCGGTGCACCTGGCGGCCGATCGCGAAGAGGCGCTCGGCGGACGGGAGCTCGCCGACCGGCTCGCGGCGGAGCACCCGACGGTGACGGTGGGATTCACGCCGCTGCGTGACGTCGGGCGATACTCGCGCCTGGCGCGGGCGCTGCGGCTTGGCCTCGATTACCTGCGCTACTCGGACAGCCGCTACGATACGATGCCGAAACTGCGGCAGCGCGCGTACGCGAGGACGCCCGCATTCATCCTTGCGGTCGCACGGCTGCCGTGTCGCGCCGTGATGATGCGGCTGCTCGAACACCTCGAGCAGGCCGTGCCGGGCCACGGCGGGGTCGAGGATTTCATTCGTGCGGAGCAGCCCGATTTGGTCCTGGTGACGCCGCTCATCGAACTTGGCTCGCCGCAAACCGACTACCTTCGCGCCGCGCAGCGGCTCGGTATCCGCACCGCCCTCTGCGTGTGGAGCTGGGATCACCTGTCCAGCAAGGCGCTGATCCGCGTGCGGCCAGACCATCTTCTCGTGTGGAACGAAATCCAGCGCGACGAGGCCGCACGATTCCACGGCATCCCTCCTGAGCGGGTGCACGTGACCGGCGCGCAATGCTTCGATCGATGGTTCGGCCGCCGGCCGCGGCAGGATCGCGCCGCGTTCTGCCGGCGCGCAGGATTGCGAGACGCCGCACCGTTCGTGCTGTACGTGTGTTCGGCGCTGTTTCGCGGCAGCCCGTCCGAGGCGGCGTTCGTGCGCGAGTGGGTCCGCGCCATCCGTGGTTCGTCGCATCCGGAACTGCGGGGGATGAACGTCCTCGTTCGCCCGCATCCGCAGCGTCTCGAGGAATGGCGCGACGTGACGCTCGACGGCGCCGCCCTCTGGGGATCGAATCCGGTCGATGAGCAGGGACGCTCCGACTATTTCGACTCGCTGTACCACAGCGCCGCCGTCGTCGGTCTCAATACCAGCGCACTGCTCGAGGCTGCTATCGTGGACAGGCCGGTGTACACGATCCTGCGTCCGGAATTCCGCGACAACCAGGAGGGAACGTTCCACTTCCACTACCTGCTGACCGTCGGAAACGGGTTTCTCAACGCGACCACGACCCTCGATGAGCACGTGGAGCAGCTCGAGGCACTCGCCCGGGGAGAGGCGCCGCGCCGGAACAAGGCGTTCGTGGAGCAGTTTGTTCGACCGCGCGGCCTGAATGTGCCCGCGACGTCGATCTTCGTGGAGACGGTCGAAACGCTGGCGGGATCGCCTCCGCCACGCCCTCGCCTTGCGCCGGCATGGGTGCTGCTCCTGAGGCCGCTGGTGTTTGCGTTGGTTCTCGCCGGGCGCCTGCCGGTGCTCGAGCGAATCTATTGGAACCCCGAGAAGTGTCGAAAGCTTGCGAGCGTATGAGCGACCAGCGTGTGAAGGTGAGCGATCTCGGGCGGGGACGCTGTCTCGTCATCGGCGAGGTCGCGCTCACGCATGACGGAAGCCTCGGTCTGGCGCATGCCTTTATCGACGCCATCGCCAATGCCGGCGCCGACGCGGTCAAGTTTCAGACGCACATCGCCGCCGCCGAGAGCACGCCGTCCGAGCCCTTCCGCGTCAAGTTCAGCCGGCAGGACGCATCACGGTACGACTACTGGAAGCGGATGGAGTTCACGGAGGAGCAGTGGCGCGGCCTCGCCGACCACTGCCGCGAGCGCGATGTGCTGTTCATCTCGTCGGCGTTCTCGCTCGAGGCCATCGACATGCTCGAGCGGATCGGCCAGCCGCTGTGGAAGATTCCGTCCGGTGAAACATCGAACACCCAACTGCTCGATCGCATCCTCGACACCGGCGCGCCGGTGCTGCTGTCGACCGGCATGAGCCCGATGGCAGAAATTGACGCCGCCGTGGCCCGCGTCAAGGCACGAGGCGTTCCTGTCGGCGTCTTTCAGTGCACGACCGCGTACCCCTGTCCGCCCGAGCGCATTGGCTTGAACCTGATCCCGTCATACCGCGAGCGATATGGCTGCTGGGTCGGCCTCTCGGATCATTCGGCCACCATCTATCCGAGCCTGGCGGCGGCGACGATCGGTGCCGAGATGGTGGAAGTGCACGTGGCGCTTTCGCGTGAGATGTTCGGGCCTGACGTGATTGCATCCGTCACGGCCGCGGAGTTGCGGCAGCTCGTCGACGGCGTACGTTTTATCGAGCGGATGCAGGCCAGTCCCGTCGACAAGGACGCTTCGGCAGAGGAGACCGCGCCGCTGCGACGCCTCTTCACGCGGAGTCTCGTGGCACGGGCGGCGCTTCCCGCCGGCACCGTGCTCGGTCGCGAGCATCTCGCCATCAAGAAGCCAGGCACCGGCCTTCCTCCCGCGCGCATGGACGAGGTCGTTGGCCGCCGTCTGCTGCGCCAGGTCCAGGTGGATCAGGTGCTCGTCGCCGAAGACATCGAAGGGCTCACTCGTTCGTGAAGAAAAGAAAAGTCTGCGTCGTCGTCACCGCCCGGCCCAGTTACTCACGGATTCGGTCGGCGCTCAGGGCGATTGCCGATCACCCCGACCTCGAGCTGCAACTGGTCGTCGCCGGGTCGGCGTTGCTCGATCGCTACGGCAACGCCGTACAGGCAATCGAGCACGACGGCTTCACGATCGCGCAGCGTGTCTATCTCGTGCTCGAGGGGGAGAATCTGGTCACGTCCGCGAAGTCGACGGGTATCGGCCTGTCGGAGCTGGCGACCGTCTTTGACAATCTCTCCCCTGATGCCGTGATCACCGTGGCCGATCGCTACGAAACGCTGGCCACGGCGGTCGCCGCGTCGTACATGAACATCCCGGTGGTGCATGTGCAAGGTGGAGAGGTGACCGGGTCGATCGACGAGAAGGTGCGGCACGCGGTGACCAAGCTGTCGAACCTGCACCTGGTGTCGACCGCGCTCGCGCGCGAGCGGGTGATCAAGCTTGGCGAACGCGAAGACGCGGTCATCCTCACCGGATGCCCCTCGATTGACATTGCCGCGGACGTGGCGGCGCAGCCGGCATTCGATTTCGATCCATTCGAGAAATACGGCGGCGTGGGGCCTTCAACCGATCTCGCGAAGGGCTACCTGGTCGTGATGCAGCACCCGGTGACCACCGAGTACGAGCAGGCCAGGGCGCAGGTCGAACAAACGCTCTACGCCGTGAAGGATTTCGGTGGACCGGTACTGTGGTTCTGGCCCAATCCGGATGCCGGCTCCGACGGGACGTCGAAGGGAATCCGGATGTTCCGTGAGCGTGAGAAGCCTGAGAATCTCCACCTGTTCCGGAACATGTATCCCGAGGATTTCCTGCGGCTGCTGGTGCACGCCACCGCCATCGTCGGCAACTCCTCCGTCGCCATACGGGAGTGTTCGTATCTCGGTGTCCCGGCAGTCAACGTCGGGTCTCGCCAGCAAGGGCGTGAGCGCGGCGCCAACGTCATCGACACCGGACATGACTGTACGGAGATCGCCGGCGCGATTCGGGAACACCTTCGTCGCGGCCGGCCGGCTCCAGACCACCTCTATGGCGACGGCAAGGCCGGGCCGCGGATCGCGTCGTGCGTGGCCAACTTCGACCTCAGCGTCGAAAAGCGGCTGACCTACTGATGGCGTCCACCATGCCCGTCGATCGCCGCGACCGCATTGCCGCGTTGCAATACGACTATGCGGCGCAGCCGCGCGAGGCGGTGTCCGCGTGCAATCTCTGCGGCTCGTCGCGGTTCATCGTCATCACCCACCGCGACCGCTATGGCTTTCGGGCCGAAGCCCACGCCTGCGAGCGGTGCGGGCTGGTGTTTCTCAATCCGCGCCTGGCCCCGCAGGCGTACGGCCGCTTCTACGAGTCGGTGTACCGGCCGCTGGTCAGCGCGTTTCACGGCCGCCTGATCGATGCGCGGACGATCCAGGACGAGCAGCGGGTGTACGCCGCCGAGCGGGTCGAGTTCCTGCGTCCCTTCATGTCACCCGCGTTGAAGACCCTGCTCGACATTGGCGGCTCCACCGGTGTGGTCGCCGGGCGCGTGGCGTCCGAGTTCGGCTTGACGGGCACCCTGATCGATCCGTCGCCGCTCGAGGTCGCCGAGGCACAGCGTCTCGGCCTCGACACGGTCACCGGTCTCGTGGAACAACACGACTTTCGCGGCCGCACCTTCGATCTGGTCACCATCTGCCAGACCGTCGATCACCTGCTCGACGTGAGCGGCACGCTCTCACGCGTGCGGGACCTGCTCGCCTCCAATGGGCTTCTGTTCATCGACATCGTGGATTTCCGCGCGGCATACCTGCGGAACTGGTCGGTCGAAGACGCGATCAAGATCGACCACCCGTATTACCTGACGGAGATGACGATGACGGCGCTCCTGGGACGGGCGGGATTCGCAGTGTTGCGGTCGGACTATGCAGCGGATCATCTTCATGTCGGTTACGTCTGCCGGCCGACGCGTCCAGACGCCAACGCCTTGCCCGACCCTGCTGCGGTCAGGGACCTACTGCGCGAGGTCAGGCAGGTGCAGAACACATCGCGCTTCTAGCTCTTCTTTCGATGGAATTCGTGGGTCCCGAACTGGCCGGTCAATGCCGGCGCTTCCGGTGTCGGGCTCTCGAACGAGAAGCGCGCGGCCACCTCGACGGGCGCGAACCTCAATCCAAGACTTTCAAGTTGCGGCCTGAACATCACACACGTGATCACGTCGTCGCGAGACGACGGCTTCACCTTGCCGCGCCATACGTAGGAATCGTTGGGAAGGCCTGCCGTGGCCTCGAGCAGTTTCTTCGACCGAAGGCAGAATCCGCTGTTGCCAACTCGGTACTCGGTGCCGCTATGGCCAGGAGGCCACGGTGCGCCGATGTAGTCGTAGTCGAGCCACCGATCGTCCCACGCGTCGGAGTTGACGATGTGGCTGTCGGAGTGGATCGTCAGGCAGTGACTGGTCGAAATATACTTGTGCAGTTCCGCGAGGCAGAACTGGTTGTATCCCTTCAGGGTCGCCGGCGGGATCGGCACCCAGAGGCAGCGCTCGTAGAGATCCGGCCTCGTGTGTGGCTTGGTCGGAGAAAAGAACAGCACCTTTCCGAATGTCATCTCTGAATTGGCCCGAGCCAGGGACTCCTCCGTGGCGACCGGATTCGTCGTGCCGTCGATGGCCACGAGGGTCACGTCAGGCAGCGCCCTCGACTGCCGCGGCGGACGCACGTCATCGTTAGAGTGGGACATACAGATGCGAAGGAAATTGTACGCTTGAACGTGCTTGGCCTCGTGCCGGCACGTGGCGGCTCGAAGGGCGTGCCCGGGAAGAACACGCGGCTGCTCGCGGGGCGTCCGCTCCTCGCGTATACGGCTCGCGCCGCGATCGACTCCGGAGTCCTGGATCGCGTGATTCTCTCCACCGATGCAGAGCCCATCGCCGAGTGCGGACGTCAGGTCGGGCTCGACGTGCCGTTCATGCGGCCCGCCGCGCTGGCGGAGGACGACACGCCGATGCTGCCGGTAATCGAGCATGCGTTGGGGGAACTGCAGCGCGAGGGATGGCAGTGTGATGTCGTCGTCCTGCTGCAGCCGACGTCGCCCCTTCGCACGCCGCTTCATATTCGATCGGCCGTCGAGTTGCTGCGCACGTCAGGTGCCGATTCAGTCGTGACCGTCGTCGCTGTGCCGCAGCATCTGTCTCCTGATTACGTCATGCGGATTGAGGACGGACGGCTGTGGCCGTTTCTGCCCGACGGGTTGCGCGTGACGCGGCGGCAGGACGCGCGCGTCGCGTATGCGCGCGACGGCACGGTCTACGCATTCCGCACCGAGGCCATGTGGCGCTGCGGCAATATTTACGGCGAGGACTGCAGGCCACTCCTCATCAGCGCGGAAGAATCACTCTCGATCGATACCGCGGCGGATTGGGCTGCCGCGGAGCAGGCGCTGGCCGGCCGCTGACGTGCGGCCGCTGGTGCGCGCCATCCCGCGGGCGGTTCGCAGCCGTGCGGCCGGTCCAATCGGGAAATTTCGCGGACGCCGCGTCCGGCGTCGTCTGGCCGCGCTTGCGGCGAGTGGGAGGCCGATCCTGGCCGGCCCGTGGCTCGGCGAGGTTGGCTTCGAGATCCTGTATTGGGCCCCGTTTCTCCGCTGGTTCGCCGCTGAATACCGCGTCGCGCCCGATCGGCTGACCGTGCTGTCGCGCGGCGGTACCGGGTCCTGGTACGCGCCCGCCGCCGGCCGCTACGTCGAAGTGTTCGATTACATCGCGGCGGACGTCTTCAGGGCATGGCAAAGTGAGCGGTTCGACGAGATCGGCGAACAGAAGCAGACGCGCATGACCGCGCGCGAGCGGCAGTTGCTCGCGGACGTGCTCGGACCGGGGCTCGAAGGCACCGAGATCCTGCACCCGTCACTGATGTACGAGTTGATGAATCCTTTTTGGTGGGGTCACCTGGACGAATCGTGGATTCACCGGCACACGGCGTACACGCGGCTGGAGCCGCCGTCCGTTGATGGACTGGATCTGCCGGAGCGGTATGTGGCGGCCAAGTTCTATTTCAACGATTGCTTTCCGGCGAGTGACGACAACGTGGCGTTCGTGAAGGACGTGCTGGCGCGCCTCGCGCGGGAAGGCCCCGTCGTGTCGCTGTCGGCGGGTGTTGCGCTCGACGATCACGGCGCCTGCACGGTGACGTCGCACGGCGTGCGAGACCTCTCCGGTGCCGCACCGCCGTCGCGGAACCTGCAGGTGCAGAGCGCCGTCGTCGCGCATGCGTCGGCGTTTGTCGGCACGTATGGCGGCTTCGCGTACCTGGCGCCGATGTACGGCGTGCCGTCGATGTCGTACTACGGCGACGCGGCGGGGTTTGCGCCTTCGCACCTGCGCATGGCGAGGTCCGCGTGTGCGGCGATGGGCGTTGGCGGGCTGCTGCAGGTTCACCCGACCTCAGAGATCGTGGGTTGAAGGAGTAGAGATGGGAATTCGAACGATCCTGGTGACCGGCGGCGCGGGCTACATTGGCTCGCACCTGGTCGACGCGCTCGTCGCGCGGGAGTACCGCGTCGTCGTGCTCGATAACCTCGTGCCGCAGGTGCACCGGTCTGGCACGTGGCCGTCGTACGCAAACCCGCGGGCGGAGTATGTGCGGGGCGACGTGCGCGACCGGTCCGTGTTCGAGCCCCTCGTGCTCGACGCCGACGCCGTCGTCCATTTCGCCGCGGCCGTCAGCGTCGGCCAGAGCATGTACCAGATCGATCGATACGTGGACGTGAATACCCGCGGCACGGCGCTGCTGCTCGACATCCTGGTCAATGCAAAGCACCACGTCCAGAAGGTGGTGGTCGCTTCGTCGATCGGCGTCTACGGCGAAGGCGCCTACCGCTGCGCCACGCACGGCGCCGTGGCGCCCACGATCCGGCCCGAGGCGCAGCTTGCCGCGCGCGACTGGGAGCAGCGCTGCCCGGTGTGCCAGGAGCCTGTCGCGTCCATTCCGACGCCTGAAGACAAGACGCTCTACCGCGACAACATCTACTCGATGACGAAGTATCACCAGGAAGAGATGGTGCTGCTGATCGGCAAGACATACGGCATTCCGGCGGTTGCGCCGCGCTTCTTCAACGTCTACGGCCCTCGCCAGAGCCTGAGCAATCCCTACGCGGGCGTCGCGGCGATTTGGCTCAGCCGGTTGCTCAATGGCAAGCCGCCGGTGGTCTTCGAGGACGGCGGGCAGCTTCGCGATTTCGTGTCGATCCACGACGTGGTCAACTGCCTGGTGCTGATGATTGAGAAGAGCGGGGCCGACTTTCTGCCGGTCAATGTGGGCTCCGGAGAGACGGTGACGATTCTGGAGATCGCCGGTCTGCTGAAGCGCCTGCTTGGCTCGGCGATCGAACTGCAGGTGACGCAGTCCGGCCGGAAATTCGACATCCGGCACAATACCGCCGACATCTCGCGGGCGACGTCGACGCTCGGCTTTCAGCCGAAGGTGTCGCTGGAACAGGGTTTCACCGAGCTCATCGAGTGGGCGCGCACGACGCCGGATGTCGCCGAGGACTTCTTCGATCGCGCGCTCGACGAACTGAACGAGAAGGGGCTGCTGGTCCGGTGATCGTCGCATTCGAGGGGTTGAAGGAGTATCGCGGCCAGGTGGCGATGGTGGACGGCGCCTTCGACCCGATGCATCGCGGCCACATCGAATATTTCAAGGCAGCATCCGCGTTGGGGGTTCCGCTCCTGTGCAACATCGCGTCCGATCGGTACGTGCGGACGAAACATCCGCCGCTGCTCGACGAAAGCCAGCGGGCCGCGATCGTCGACGCGATCCGATACATTACCTACACGCATGTCAACCAGTTCGATACCGAGACGATCCTGCGCGAGCTGCGGCCGCGCTTCTACGTGAAGGGCAAAGACTGGGACGGCCGGCTGCCCGCCGAGCAGGTGGCCATCTGTCGCGAACATGCCATCGAGATCATCTACCTGGACACCGTGCTGGACTCCTCCACCCGCATCCTGGAACAGTACGCACTGCAGCAGAACCAATCATGAACATCAGCGAGTTTGAAAGCCGGGTCCTCGAGCAGCGGCCCGTCGCCTCCGGCCATTACGACGCCGAATACTTCACTGGCGAGTGGCGCGACGGGGGCAACAACTACTCACTCGAGGCGCGCCGGCAGATCGAAGGGAAGAACCCGTCCCTCATCAAGGAGGTCTTCAAGCCTACGAAGGTGCTGGACCTCGGATGCGGACCAGGCGCCCTGATGCACCTCCTGTGGGAGCTCGGCGTCGACGTCGAAGGCATCGATTTCGCGGAGAGCAGCCGGCGAATCGCCACCCCCGAGATGCGCGATCGAATTGTGGTGGGCGACGTGGCCGACCCGACGCTGAGGCCGGCCAACGCGTACGACCTCGTGATCTCGCGGGAGGTGCTCGAGCATCTCACCGTGCTGCAGGTACGAAAAGCGGTCGCGAACATGGTGCGGATGACGAACAGGTTCATCTACGTCACGACGCGGTTTCACCCGAACCCGGCGTCGCTGCTCGACTTCAACCAGAAAGACGATCTGGACCCCTCGCACATCACCCTGCTGAACAAAGACATGCTTCGGCTGATGTTCCTGCTCGAGGGATGCCGTTCGCGGCCAGACCTCGAAGCGAGGATGGATTGGGGACGCAAGGGCCGCGTGCTCGTGCTCGAAAAGGTCGTCACCGACGACGGAGCAACCGTCTCGTGATTCCGCTCGTCGACTTGCAGGCGCAGTACCGGTCGATCAAGCCTGATATTGATGCGGCCGTGCAGGGGGTTCTCGACAGCACGCAGTTTATCCTGGGCCCCGCCGTCGCCGCGTTTGAAAAGGGCTTCGCGGCGTACTGCGGCACCGCAGAAGCCGTCGGGGTCAACAGCGGCACCAGTGCGCTGCATCTGGCGCTGCTCGCCGCCGGGGTGGCGCCGGGCGATGAAGTCATCACGGTGCCGTTTACGTTTGTCGCCACCGTTGCGGCAATCGAGTACGCAGGCGCAAAGCCGGTGTTCGTCGACATCGATCCCACCTATTTCACGATGGACCCGGCGCAACTCGAGTCCGCCATCACCCCGCGCACCAAGGCCATCGTTCCCGTCCATCTGTTTGGCCAGCCTGCCGACATGGATCCGATCGTCGAGATCGCGAATCGCCGCGGGCTCATCGTGATCGAGGACGCGTGTCAGTCGCATGGCGCCGAGTACCGGGGTCGTCGATGCGGTTCCATCGGTGCTCTCGCGTGCTTCAGTTTCTATCCCGGTAAGAATCTTGGCGCGTATGGTGAGGGCGGCGCCGTTGTCACCGACGACCCGGCGCTCGCGGCGAGAGTCCGGTTGCTCCGGAACTGGGGGCAAAGTACCCGGTATACCTACACGGTTCGAGGGTTCAACTGCCGGATGGACGGCATCCAGGGCGCGATCCTCGATGTGAAGCTTCGCCATATCGACCGATGGACGGCCGCCCGGCGTGCCCATGCGGCGTCGTACGCCCGATTGCTCGAGGACACACCCGCAGCCCTGCCGCGCGTCCGTGAGGGGGCGACCCACGTGTACCACGTGCATGCCGTGCGCGTGCCCCGGCGCGACTCGGTTCGAGCCGCGCTGACCGAGGCCGGCGTGCAGACTGGCGTGCACTACCCGATCCCCGTGCACCTCCAGCCGGCCTACCGGGACCTCGGATACGGGCCCCACGACTTTCCGGTCGCCGAGCGGCTGGCGGACGAGGTGCTGTCGATTCCGATCTTCCCGGAGCTGACCGGGGAGCAGATCGACACCATCGCCGGGGTCATCCGCGCCAGCGTGCTGCGGTGACCTCGCACTGCGCGCGATGAGGACGACATAGGTGCCGAATGTCGTGGCTGCGGTCGTCAACATCAGCCGCAAGGCTTTCGTCCGCCTGCAAGCCGTGCGCAAGCCCTTCGTGCGAAGGGCGCGGCGCCGCGTGCGGGAAAGCCAGCAGGATGCCACGCTCGCGGCTGCCCAGCAGGTCGAGCGGGAGATCGAGCAGATCGTTGCCGGCCGCGGGCCCATCGTCGCGGGCCCCTGGCTTGGCGAAGTCGGCTACGAAGCGCTGTACTGGCTGCCATTCCTCCGTTGGGTGCAGGACCGCTACCGCATCGCGCCAGACCGGCTGGTCGCGGTGTCGCGCGGCGGGGTGGAGCATTGGTACCGGGACATCGCGGCGCAGTACGTCGACTTGTTCGACCTGCTGTCGCCGGCGGACCTGGCCGCGCGCAACGAGGCGCGGCAGGTGGCGGAGGAGGGCGGCGGGCGAAAGCAGTCGCGCGTCAGCGAGCTCGACGAATGGCTCCTGCAGCGCGTGGTCGTGAATGGCGGGCACCCGGCCGCGGTGCTGCATCCGTCGCTGCTGTTCCGCCTGTTCCGCGACGTGTGGCAGGGAAATCTGCCCCTCGATTTTCTCCTCACACGCGCGGACTTCGCCCGCATGCCCCCGCCGCCCAGGCCTCTCGTCGCCGGACTCCCCAGCGAATACGTCGCGGTGAAGTTCTACAGCGGGACGGCGCTGCCGGACACCGCGGATAACCGGGATGTCCTTCGATCGACCGTCCGGGCGGTGGCCTCGCGTATCCCAGTGGTGGTTCTCGATACGGGCCTGTCTGTCGACGATCACAGCGATTTCGCGTTTGACGGAATACCCGGCGTGCTGAGCGCGCGGGAATGGATGACGCCGCGCACGAACCTGGGCGTGCAGTCGGCGCTCATCGCCCACTCGAAGTTCTTCCTGGGCACCTGCGGCGGCCTCGCCTGGCTGGCGCCATTCATGGGCGTGCCCACGGTAGCCGCGTATGCCGACGATGCGTTGCTTGGTCCGCACCTGGCCATCGCCCGGCAGGTTGGATGGCGAGTGAGTGCCGCCGAGTTCGCGTCGCTCGACATCAGGGCCCTGAAGCGTCTCGACGCGAGTTGGATGGTGCGACAGTCATGATCGGCGCGCAGGAGGTTCCGGAACGGGCCTGGTGGGATCGCCGCCGCATCGTCCTGGCGGCGCTCGCGGCGTGCGCCATTGCCGCGCTGGCGTTCGTCGTGCGCTTCAACACGCTCGGCGGTGCGCTCGGCGGTTTCGACAACGACCACTTCATCTATCTGGTTCGGACGGACATGCTCCTCGATGGGGCGCAGCCGCTGCGCGACTTCGTCGACGCGGAACTGCGCGGGGCGTGGCCCGCTCTCACGTACGAGGTGTCTGCCTGGGCGCAGCAGCTCGGCGGGCACACCCTCCTGCCCGAGGCGTATCTGACGGTCGGCCTCCTGGCACTGGGAGCCGCGCTGGTGTTCCTCCTTGCGCTGGATCTGTCGAAGCGCTGGCCGGTTGCGCTGCTGGCCGCGGCACTGACCATCGCCGCATTCCCCAAGCTGTACAACTACTACAAGGTCCTCGGGCTGGTGTTCGGCGCATGGTCGCTCAGGGCGACGGTCCTGAATCCGTCGATCGTGCGGCTGGGCCTGGCGGCGGTCGTCTCCGCCGTGGCCGTCTTGTTCCGCCACGACCTGGGGATCTACGTGGCGGGTGCGATCGTTGCCGCGCTGGTGGCGCGCGACGCGGCCAGATGGACGCTCGCGGCTCGGCACGTGGCCATCTACGGTGCGTTCACAGCCCTCTGCCTGCTGCCATCGGCGGTATGGGTGCAGACCTACGAAGGCATTCCACAGTACCTGCGCGACGCCTCCGCGACCGTCGACGTGACCCGGGCCCGAGAGAACCTGACGCTCCAGTCGTTCGAGCTCTCGTCGCTGTTCGGGCACGACAACATGGAACTGGTGGCGTATTACGCGTTCTGGGCGATGCCTCTGATCGCTCTGGCGGTCATGGCCGCGCGGTTCCGGGCGCGGGGTCTGGCACCGAACGACGTCGCATTTGCGATCGGACTGCTCGTGATGAGCGTGCTGGCGAACATGGCGTTTCTCCGGGCAAACCTCGCCGAGCGCTTCGGCGACGCCGTCGCTCCGGTGGTGCTGCTGGCGGCGTGGGTGACGGGCGGCGCGTCGCTCTGGACCTCAGCCCTTGCACGCCGGATGGCCGTCGTGGTCCCGGTCGTCCTGTTACTGGCGGCGACGGGCGCGAGCTACGTGTTTTCCGATATCGGCCGCGAGCTCGACACGAGTGGCTTGTCGGATTCGTGGGCGAAGACGGCACGCCGGTACCGAACCGTCCAGGATGAACTGGGGAACGCACCGCCGGCAATCTGGACCGATGCCGATGCGCGCGGCATCTTGCGCGCGGCCCGGTACGTCGCCGAGTGCACGCGGCCGAGCGATCGCCTGCTGACGATCGGGCCGGTGCACGAGATCCCCGTGTACGCGCGTCGCCGTTTTGCCGCCGGCCAGGCGATGTTCAAGCTGTCTCTTTATACCTCTGAAGCCTTTCAACGCCGTGCGCTGGCGCGACTGCAGACAGAATCGGTGCCTGTCGCCATCGCCGATGCGGGTGAGTTCGAAGAGTTCGAGGAGCTGTACCCGCTGGTCGCCCGCTACCTGGCGGAGCGGTATCGCGACGCCGGATCGATCGCCGTGGACGGCACGCCGCGGTTGCGGGTCTTCGTTGCCGTCGATCGCGAGCCAACCCGCGTGGATTCCGAGCTCGGCCTCCCCTGCTTCGGGTGACCCCGGCGTGCGATAGAATGGGGCACCCAACGTATCGCACGCCTTGAGGCTCGTTGCCCGAGGCCGGAGCCTTGAAACCCTGATGATCGACTGTATCGCGGGATACCATCTGAACCCGTGGACGTGCGGTATTGCCAAATTCAACACGATCCTGGCCCGGCATCTGGAGCTGCCGGTGGTCGGCATCGGGACCGGCGATCTGGCGAAGTACCGCCGGCCCCTCTTGTCGATCAAGGCATCCGAGTTCAGTGAGCACGACGCGGCCGAGCTCGATCGCTGGGGCCAGGCGCATGCCGACCGGTTCGAGCTGTTCCTGCACGCCTTCGACGGAACCGAGATTGAGTGGCGCCTGCTCGCGGCCGCCGGGCGCGTCTGCGTCGGCAATGCGGAGCTCCACGAGATGCTCCGCCCCGTGCGCCCGGACGTCCAGGAGATGTTCTGCCCGGGTACGATTCTCAGTCCGCAGCGATTCCAGAAGACCGAGCTGTCGGTGTTCACCTTCGGTATGGCGCACAAGATCCGCGTGCCGTTGTACCGGGAGCTGCGCGATCGGCTGGATGCAACCGGCAAGACCTATTCGGTGTACGTCTCCACGGCGCTTCACGAGAACACGAGCTTCGATGGATCGTTCGTCGTCCGGTTCGAGGAGCTGCAGTCGATCTTCGATCGGCACGTCTATTTCCTGGGGTACCTCTCCGATACGGCTGTCTACAACCATCTGATGGACTGCACGTTCATCGCGGCGTTTTTCGAAAAGGGGCTGCGAGCGAACAACACGACGGTCAACGCGGCGATGGAAAGCGGATGTGCGGTGATTACGAACCTCGACCGGCATTCGCCGGAGGGTTTCGTCCACATGACGAACGTGATCGACATCAACCTGTGCGACCGCCTGCCCGGCGCCGACGAGGCGCGGCGCATCGGCGTCGCGGCGCGCGACATTGCCCACAGCCGCTACGGGTGGGAGCAACTGGTCGCGCAGCTGCAGCCGGTCGTTCGACTGTAAGGAGCAACAGAACGTGTCAGGGACTTTCAGAATCGGGCCGCACGAGATCGGCGATCGCACCCCGTGCTATGTCATCGCCGAGATCGGGCACAACCATCAGGGCAGTCTGCAGAAGGCGCGTGAGCTGTTTCGGGAAGCGAAGCTCGCCGGAGCCCACGCCGTCAAGCTGCAGAAGCGCGACAATCGTGGCCTCTACACGAAGGCTGCGTACGCGAAATCGTACGACAACGAAAACAGCTACGGCGCCACCTACGGCGAGCACCGCGAGTTCCTGGAGTTCGGGCTTTCGCAATACCGGGAGTTGAAGGAGTACGCGAAGGAGCTGGGCATCGATTTCTTCTCGACGGCCTTTGACCTGGCGAGCGCCGACTTCCTCGAGTCGCTCGAGGTGCCCGCGTACAAGATCGCCTCTGGCGACCTGAAGAGCACGCCGCTCCTGAAGCACGTCGCCCATTTCGGCAAACCGATGATCATTTCGACCGGCGGCGCGCTGATCGAGGACGTTCAGCGCGCGTACGACGCCGTCATGCCGATCAACCCGCAGCTCGCGATCCTGCAGTGCACCGCCGGGTACCCGGCGGCGTTCGAGGAGCTCGACCTGCGCGTGATCGGCACATACCGCGACCGGTTCCCCAACGCGGTGATCGGCTTCTCCAGCCACGACAACGGTATCGCCATGCCGGTCGCCGCCTACATGCTCGGCGCGCGCATCGTCGAGAAACACTTCACCCTCAACCGGGCGATGAAGGGCACCGACCACGCGTTCTCGCTCGAGCCGGTGGGCCTTCGCAAGATGGTGCGAGACCTCGAACGTACGCACAAGGCGATGGGCAACGGCGTCAAGAAGATCTACGAGAGCGAGAAGGCGCCCATCGTCAAGATGGGGAAGAGCCTGGTGGTGGCCCATGATCTTCCTGCCGGTCACGTCGTGGGGCGCGACGACATCGTCATGAAATCTCCGGGGGGCGGCATTCCCCCCTACGAGATCGACAAGGTCCTCGGCCGGGTCACCGTGAAGGCGCTCCACGAGGACGAGTTCCTCACCTTCGACGTCCTGACCAGCAGCACCGAGTTCGTTCGTTCGTGAACGGCGCGTTTCGTCTCGACGACCAGGTTGCGGTCGTGACGGGCGGGTGCGGCAAGCTTGGCCCGATCTGGGTTGAGGCGCTGCTCGGCGCCGGCGCCCGCGTGGCGGCGTTCGACCTGCCGGGTGTCAATCCGTCCGCCGCATTCGACGTCTTCGCTCGCAGCCACGGAGACCGGCTCCGCCGGTTCGACTGCGACATCACCGATCGCGGTTCGATCGAGGCGGCCACCGGCGCGCTCATCGATCAGATGGGCCTCCCATCGGTGCTCGTGAACAACGCCGGCGTGGACCAGCCCGCTGATTCCAGTGGAACCCGGTCGACCATTGACGGCCTTCCGATCGAGCAATTCCGCCGGATGGTCGAGGTGAACCTTCTCGGCACGTTTCAGATGATTCAGGTCATCGGCGCGCGGATGGCGTCGCAGGGTCGCGGCTCAATCGTCAACATCGGGTCGCTCTACGCCGCGGTGTCTCCTGATCAGCGGTTGTACGATCACATGGCTGGCAATGTGCCGTTCCTCAAATCGCCGGCGTACGGCGCGTCCAAAGCGGCGGTCGTCAACATGACCAAGTACTTCGCCACGCTGTGGGGGCCGTTCGGCGTGCGGGTCAATACCCTGTCTCCGGGCGGCGTGCTGGGCAATCAGGACGCGCAGTTCAAGACGAAGTACGCAGCTCGGGTGCCGCTCGGCCGTATGGCGGAGCCGCGGGATTTGACGGGGCCCCTCGTGTTTCTGGCGTCCGCCGCGTCGAGCTACGTGACCGGTCACGAGCTGCGGGCCGATGGCGGCTTCACCGCCTGGTAGTGCCGCGTGGTGGATATCCGCGCCAGCGACCCCAGGTCTGCATGGCGGCGCATAGCGCGGGCCCTCATCTATCGAGCCCCGGACGAGTGCGAACGCTGTCCGACCTGCGCATCGCCCCGCCTCTACGAGCTGGACGTGCTGCTGGTGCGATCGCCTCTCGGGCGGCGCATCGGATTCGTGAGTGGTTGCCATGATTGTGGCCTCGTCTTCAGCAATCCACTCCCGTCGTCGGACCAGCTGAAGGCCTTCTACAGTCTGACGGGAGAATGGCGGCGGTCGGACCGATCGGATGCGGTGCGTGCGACCGCGAGCGTCGATGCGGCGCGTGGCGGATCGTGGAGCAGGCCGTTCGCGCCCATTCGCCACGAGCTGCCCGTGACGACGCCTTCTCCCGGCGCCGCCGTACTGGATTTCGGGTGTGGGACCGGCAAGCTGCTTGACGCGATGCAGGCGTGCGGGTGGGACACCTCGGGTATTGAGCCAGCCGTCGACGTGGCATTTCCGCGGCACCGGCGACTCGACGCCGTTCCTGACGAGCCGAGGTTCGACCTGATCGTTGCGAACCACGTGCTCGAGCACGTCACCGATCCGCTGGGGCTGCTGCGCCAGTTCGCGCGCGCCTGCCGGCCGGGGGGCTATCTGTTCGTGGGTGTTCCCAGGTTCGACACGTTGCCGCTCCACCGCGACTTGAAATACGTGATCAACGGACGTGCCCACGTGATTGCGTACACGTGGCCCTGCCTGGAGGGACTCCTCGCGCGCACGGGGTGGGCTGCCGTGGGGCCGCCTCCCGAGCGCGTCGCGATAGGCGCCGGCCGCACGACCTGCTCCCGGTTGCAGGTCATCGCACGCCGGGTCGACACCCCGCCAGCGCAGCCGGCGTCGCCGGCGCTGGCAGCGCGCGATGCCATGCGCCAGTATCATCTACAGACCGAGGGGCGATCCCTTGTTGAGCGCCTGCGGTTCTTCAGGCTGGCTGCGCGCCGCGCAGAAGCGCAGCGCCGGCGTCGGAAGATGATCGGGAAGTCAGCCAAGATCGGGACGGCAATATCGTGACTGTGACTCTTGATCCTCGGCCGGTCGATATCGGCGTGAGTGCGATTCCATCGACCGTTCCGAACCAGATCGGCCACCAGGACGCGCGCGCGGCCGATGGCCGGACGTTCGCAAAGGTCGACCCGGCGACGGGGCGCACGATCTGCCAGGTTGCGAGATCGACCGCAGCCGACGTCGACCTGGCCGTGAAACTCGCCAAGGACGCGCAGCCGGCGTGGGCGGCCATGACGGTGGTCAAGCGCGGCGACATCCTTCGCCAGATTGCGATGCTGATGCGTGAGCATCGCTCCGCGATTGCCGACCTGGTGGCGAAGGAAACCGGCAAGTCGAAGAAGGACGCGCTCGGCGAAACGGACGCGGCGATCGAGATGGGCTTCTTTGTCGCCGGCGAGGGCCGGCGATTCTACGGCCAGACGACGACCAGCGCGGTGCCGAACAAGTCCGCGATGGTCATCCGGCAGCCGCTCGGCGTCGCAGGCCTGATCATCGCGGCCAACACGCCCATCGCGAACGTCGCCTGGAAAGCCTTCCCGGCGCTTCTGTGCGGGAATGCCGCCATCTTGAAAGCCTCCGAAGACACGCCGCTGTCGGCGTGGGCCTTCGGGGTGCTCGCTCGCGAGGCGGGTGTTCCTGACGGCGTGTACACCACGCTGCACGGCTTCGGAGAAGAAGCCGGGGCGCCGCTCGTCGAGAACCCGGACGTCGCCGTGGTCAGCTTCACCGGGTCGTGCGAGGTCGGGCGCTGGATCGCGCAGACGGCGGGGAAGCGCCTCGCGAAGACCTGCCTCGAGCTCGGCGGCAAGAATCCGCTCATCGTGTGCGACGACGCGGACTTGCAGAATGCGGTGACGTGGACACTGGGTTCCGCGTTCAGCAATGCGGGGCAGCGGTGCGCGGCCGGCAGCCGGATCCTGGTGTTCGATGCGGTCTACGACCGCTTCAAGCAGATGCTCGTCGATGCGGCGAACGCGCTGAAGGTTGGCACCACCGATACAGACGACTACGGTCCGGTGATCAACGAAGAGCAGATGAAGAACATGCTCTCGTCGGTGGAGCGCGCACGCGCGGCCGGTGCGGCAGTGCTGACCGGCGGGCGACGGCTCACCGGCGAGCCATATGGCGACGGCTTTTTCGTCGCGCCGACGATCATCGAGCACGCCGGCGCCAATGACGAGATCTCGCGGACGGAGCTGTTCGGCCCGATCACGATTCTCTACCGCGTCAGGGGATTCGACGAGGCGATCTCGATGGCCAACGATTCACCGTTCGGGCTCACCGCGTCGATTCACACGCAGGACATCAACCGCGCGATGACGTTCATCGGGCGGATTCAGGCCGGCGTCGCCGTGGTGAACGGCGGCACCTACGGCAGCGAGCCGCACCTGCCGTTCGGCGGCGTGCGGCAGTCTGGCAACGGGTGGCGCGAGGCCGGCACGCAGGCGCTCGACGTCTACTCCGACCTGAAGACCGTCTACATCAACCACAATCCGCACCAGGTATGAGCGGCACGGCTTTCGTTTCTGTCGCTTGCATCAACCACAATCCGCACCAAGTATGAGCGGCACGGCTTTCGTTTCTGTCGCTTGCATCAACCACAATCCCGGCCAGGTGTGAACGCCGTCGCTTTCGTTCCCGCGCGGCAGGGATCCAAGCGGGTTCCCGGCAAGAACGTACGTCCGCTCGCCGGGCATCCGATGCTGGCCTACACCATCGCGCCGGCGATCGAGAGCGGCGTCTTCGACTCGGTGATCGTCTCGACTGACTCCGAGGAGATCGCGGCGATTGCGCGCCACTACGGGGCCGAGGTGCCCTTTCTGCGCCCGGCCGCGTTCGCCGGCGACACGTCGCCGGACATCGAGTGGCTCGAGCACGCGTTATCGGAGCTGAAGCGGCAGGGACGCACGTGGGATGCGTTCAGCCTGCTGCGGCCGACCAGCCCGTTCCGCACGGCAGCGACCATTCGCCGGGCATGGGCGACGTTCACGTCGCAGGACGGCGTTGATTCGCTGCGTGCCGTCGAGAAGTGCACGCAGCACCCTGGCAAGATGTGGGTGGTGAGGGGCGATCGGATGTTCCCGCTCCTGCCCTTCGGCCCTGAAACGCAGCCGTGGCACAGTACGCCGTACCAGGCGCTGCCGCCCGTCTACGTGCAGAACGCGTCGCTCGAGATCGCGTGGAGCCGGGTGGTGTTCGATCGCCGCACCATCGCCGGTGACGTGGTCGTGCCGTTCGTGACCGAGAGCTACGAAGGATTCGATATCAACGATCCGGCGGACTGGATGATCGCGGAGAAGCTGCTCGCCGATCGGGTGGTGCAGCTGCCCGCCGTTCCCCAGAGGCCGTACGGCGTCGGGCCGGCTGAAGCCGGCCCCCATGTCTGAGAAGAGAGAAAAGTAGGGGCCGGCTTCAGCCGGCCCAAGAATAATCATGGGTGACTTACAGACCGAGCAGGGAGAGAGCCTCGAGCTGCGCTACGTGCCGGCTTCGGAATTCCGTCGCGTGCTCGACGCACAAGGGACGGCGGTCGCGCGGACGCAGGCGTTCGCGGCGCTCGCGCGGATCAACACGCTGTACATGATCGAAGGCGCGTGGTCCGGTCATATCGGCACCAGCTTCAGCTCGCTCGACGTCATGAGCTGGCTGTTTCTCAACGAGCTTCGCGATCTCGACAAGGGTCCGGACGTCTGCGATATCTTCTTCTCGTCGAAGGGACACGACGCGCCGGCGCTCTATTCGGTGCTGATCGGCCTGGGCCTGCTCCCGGAAGACAAGGTGCACCAGCTCCGGCGGCTGCACGGATTGCCGGGGCATCCGCACGTCGAGACGCCCTTCGTGCAGGCGAACACGGGGTCGCTCGGCATGGGGATCTCGAAGGCGAAGGGGATGGCCATCGCGAACCGGCTTGCCGGCACGCCCCGGCGGATCTTCGTGCTGACCGGCGACGGCGAGCTGCAGGAGGGCCAGTTCTGGGAATCGCTGGGATCGGCCGCCAACATGCGGCTGGGCGAAATCGTCGCGATCATCGACCACAACAAGATTCAGTCCGACACGTGGGTCGACGCGGTCAGCCGCCTCGGCGATCTCGAATCCAAGCTCCGGGCGTTCGGCTGGCACGTGAGCCGTGTCGATGGCCATGACGCGGCGGCGCTCGAGCGGACCTTGCGCGCACTCGACGCAGTGACGGACACGCCGAAAGCCGTCATCGCCGATACGGTCAAGGGACGCGGCGTGTCGTTCATGGAGGGGCCTTCGGCCCTGAAGAACGACGCACTGTATCTGTTTCATTCTGGCGCTCCGCCAGAGCAGCAATACCTCGACGGCCTGAAGGAGCTGCTCGATGCCGCAGGCACGGCGATGACTGCGCTCGGCCTCGGCTCGCCACAGACCGAAATCCAGATCCGAAACCCAAGGCGAGAGGCGCGAGACACGCAGAATCTCGTCGCGGCGTACAGCAAGGCGCTGATCCGGCAGGCCGACAAGAACCCGCACCTGATCGCGCTCGACGCGGATCTCATCAAGGATTGCGGTCTCATGGATTTTGCGAAGACCTACCCTGCCCGGTTTGTCGAGTGCGGCATCGCCGAGCAGGACATGGTCTCGATGGCCTGCGGGATGGCAAATCGGGGCGCGCTGCCGATCGTCCACTCGTTCGCCTGCTTTCTGGCGGCGCGGCCCAACGAGCAGATTTACAACCAGTGCAGCGAGTCGTCCAAGGTGATCTACGTCGGATCGCTCGCAGGACTGCTGCCTGGCGGCCCCGGCCATTCCCATCAGTCGGTGCGCGATATCTCGGCGCTCGGAGGCGTGCCCAACCTGCTGCTGGCGGAGCCGAGCACCGAGGCCGAGCTCGACGCGCTCTTCGACCATCTGGTCAACACGGTGAGCGAGAGCGCGTATCTCCGGCTCGTGTCGGTGAAGTGGCCGGTGCCATTCGCGTATCCCGCCACCAATCGCGTGGAAGTGGGAAAGGGGTGGGTCGTCCGCGAGGGCACAGATGCGGTGGCCATCGGCTACGGGCCGTGGCTGCTCTCCAATGCCCACGAGGCGGCCGACGAGATCGCCAGGTCGTCCGGGACGACCGTGCGCATCGTCAACCTGCCCTGGTTGAACCGCGTCGATCGCACGTGGCTGCGCGAGGTCATCGGGAATTGCCGTTCGATCATCACGCTCGACAACCACTACGTTCACGGGGGCCAGGGCGAGATGGTCGCTGCGGCGGTTGCCGAGCTCGGGCTCGAGCCGGCCGTCCGCGTGACACGCGTGGGCGTCACCGAGCTCCCGGAATGCGGCACCAATGACGAGGTGCTCGCGTATCACCGGCTCGACGTCGCCGGCCTCGTGAAGACCCTGCGTCAGGCCGTTCCCCAGGTCGCATGACCGTTCTGTTCTGGGACATCGACGGGACCCTTCTCACCACGGCCAAGGCCGGCGTGTTTGCCTGGGAGGATGCGGTTCGCGAGTTTACCGGCCGTACCGACTTCGCGCTCGCGCAACTGCGTATCGCCGGCATGACCGACTACCAGATTGCCGTGAAGACGTTCGAGACGCTCGGCGTCGAGGCAGACGATGTGCTGCTTCGTCGCTTCGTCGATCGCTACGGCGAGCTGCTGCCGACGAGCCTGCCGCGGAAGAACGGCCGGGTGCTTCCAAACGTCCGCGAGATTCTCGAGCATCTTCGCGGGCGATCGGACGTCCGCTCGTATCTCCTCACGGGCAACACGCGGGCGGGCGCAACGGCCAAGCTCACGCATTACGACCTCCTCCGGTTTCTCCCTGACGGCGCCTTTGCCGAAGATACCCGTGCCCGCTCGTCGATCGCGAGCCGCGCATTGGCGCTGGCGCGGCAGGCGGGCCCGGTGGCCGGTGACCGTGTGTTCGTCATCGGCGACACGCCCCACGACATCGAGTGCGCGCGCGCGATCGATGCCAGGACGATTGCGGTGGCCACCGGCGGCTACTCCGTGGCGGAGCTGAAGGAACACGACCCTTGGCGGCTGTTCGAGGAGCTGCCGCCGCCGGACGACTTCGTTCGCCTCATCGAGGACGGCGGGCCGGGACGCATCGACGCCGCATGAGGCATGGGATCCGCAAGTTTCCAGCGATCTGGCGCGCCTCCAGGCTCGCGAGGCGCTGGTACCACGCCCGCTTCGACGCGTATCCGGATTGGCGCGCACCGCTCGCCGCTGACCCCGGCTTGTGGGAATCGGCGCGCAACGCCGCCCAGGGCGGTCCGCGCGTGCTGATGGCGACCTCCATCGGCTCCTATGCGCACGCGGTCTCGCTCGAGAGCGCGCTGGCCGCCGCGCTGACGTTCCGGGGCGCCGAGGTACACGCGCTGCTCTGCGACGGCTCGATGACGGCGTGCGCCGAGTGCGAGGCGTCCCTGTATCCCGACGTCGAGAAGTTCGTGGCCCAGGGGCCGACCCGCGATCTCTGCCGCGACTGCCAGTGGCCCGCCGAGCGCGTGTACGGCCAGCTCGGGCTCAAGGTGCACCGCTACGGCGACTGGCTGACACCGGAGGATCGCGCCGAGGCGAAACGCGCGGCCAGCTCGCTGCCGGCCGATCAGATCGAGTCGTTCACGATGGACGGGCTCGCCATCGGCGAGCATGCGCACGCCGGCGCCCTCCGTTTCTTCGCGACGGGATCGCTGGCCGGCGAGCCGCACGCGGAGGCGGTGCTCCGGCGCTACCTCGAGTCGGCGCTGCTGACGGCGTTCGCGACGCGCCGGCTTCTCAGGACGGTCGGCTTCGCATCGGCGGTCTTCACGCACGGCATCTACGTGCCGTGGGGGATCATCGGTGAGGTGGCGCGCCAGGAGCACGTCCACATCTCCACGTGGAACGTGGCGTATCGCAAGCGGCGGTTCATCTTCAGCCACGATGACACCTATCACCACACGCTGATGACGGAGCCGCGGGAACACTGGGAGCACATGAAGCTGTCAGCCACGCAGGAGCGCGAGCTGATGCAGTACCTCCGGAGCCGGAGGGAAGGCATGTTCGACTGGATCGTCTTCCACCAGGCCACCCTGCAGGAGCCGGGAGTGATCGCGCGGCGCGTGGGCATCGATCCGGCCAGGCCGGTCATCGGCCTGCTGACCAACGTCACCTGGGACGCCCAGCTTCACTACCCGGCTAATGCGTTTCCCAGCATGCTCGAGTGGCTGGTACAGACGTGCGAGTACTTCGCGACGCGGCCGGAGCTGCAGTTGCTCATTCGCGTACACCCGGCGGAGATCAACGGCTTTCCGCCGTCGCGGCAGCCCATCCTCCAGGAGCTGCGGAAGCGCCTTCCGCGGCTGGCGCCGAACATCATCGTGGTCCCCCCCGACAGCGGCATGAGCACGTACGCCCTGATGTCGCTGTGCAACGCGGCGATCATCTACGGCACCAAGATGGGTGTCGAGCTGACCAGCGTCGGCCTGCCGGTCATCGTCGCAGGGGAGGCGTGGATCCGGAACAAGGGACTGACCCACGACGCGAGCACGCCGGCGGAGTATTTCGAGATCCTCGGTCGGCTGCCGTTCAGCGAGCGTCTCGGAGAGCGCCAGCTCACGCGCGCGCGGCGCTACGCGTACCACTTCTTCTTCAATCGCATGATTCCGCTGCCGTTCATCCAGCCGAAAGCCGGATACCCGATTTACAACGTCAAGCTGGACTCGCTCAAGGCGCTGCTCCCCGGGGCGTCCCAGGGACTCGATATAATCTGCGACGGCATTCTCGGCCGACGGCCGTTCGTGATGCGTGAAGGCGCTCCCGCCGCCGAGCAATTGGCCGGCGCTTAATCAACACATCCACGACGTGATCTTTCTCGCCATCGTCTTCGTCGTTGCCACCGTCTCCAGCCTCGCGGCCGGGGTGCTGGTGCGCCGCGTGGCTCCCAGGATTGGCGCCGTCGTGCCACCGCGGCCAGACCGGTGGCACTCGTCGCCGACTCCGACGATGGGCGGCGTCGCGATCGCGATCGGCACCGTGATTGGATTCGCGATGATCGCCCTGCGTGGCGACTCGCTCGCGGTGGTGGGGCAGGCGGGCGCGTGGCTGCCGGTCGTCCTGGCCGCGGCCGCGATGTTCGCCGTCGGGGTGCTCGACGATCGCCTGCAACTCTCCCCCGTGGCCAAGCTGGTCGCGTCGCTGGCGATCGGGGCCTTCCTGGTGTTCGCGCTGGCCGGAGCAGAGCCCGAAGGGGCACTGCCGTCGATCTACACGCTGGTGGCGATCGTCTGGTTTGCCGGCATCTGCCACGCCCTCAACCTGCTCGACAACATGGACGGCCTTGCGACCGGCATCGGGTTCATCGCCGCGGTGTTTTTCGTGGCGCTGCTCGGCGCGTCGCTCGGCCCCCCGCTGGTCACGCTCCTCACGGCGCTCGCCGGCGCGTTGCTCGGATTCCTGTACTGGAACCGGTCGCTCGCGCGGTTGTTCATGGGGGATTGCGGGAGCCTGTTCATCGGCGCCATTCTGGCCTCGGCATCGCTCGTTCCGGTGTTCAACACCCGGCTCGCGTTCATCAACCCCGCGGTGATCGTGGTGCTCATCCTGGTCGTCCCGTTGTTCGATACGGGATTCGTGCTGGTGCTGCGCCGGCTGGCCGGCCGCAAGGCCTCGAAGGGGGGCACCGATCACGTGTCGCATCGGCTCGTCTCGCTGGGGTTCTCGGAACGCAGCGCCGTCAGGATCCTGTATTTCATGGGGTTGGTCGGCGGCGGCACCGCATGGCTGCTGGTGGCGAGCGGCGGGCTCGAGCCGATGCTGCCGGTGGTGGCCGTCTTCGCCGTCACCTTCGTGCTGCTTGGGATCTTCCTCGCGCGCGTGCCGGCGTACAACGCAGACGACTTCATCGCGCTCCAGAAGTCATCGTTCGCGCCGCTCCTGAAGGACCTGACGTTCAAGTGGCACGCCGGGCAGGTGATGCTCGACATGGTCCTGATCACCGCCTGTTACTACTTCGCGTACCGCCTGCGGTTCGACGGCGAAAGCCTCGACAACTTCCTGCCGTACTTCACCGCGTCGCTGCCGGTCGTCCTGGGCTGCAAGCTGGCCGCGTTGTACGGTTCGCGGCTGTATCAGCGGTCCTGGGAGACATTCGGGTTGCGCGACGTAGCGGCGGTCGTCCGCGGCGTCGGCATGGGCTCGCTGCTCTCGGTGCTCACGGCGGCGTATCTCTACCGCTTTCAGGGGTTCTCACGAGCGGTGTTCGTGCTCGACGCGCTGCTCCTAACCGTCGCCATCGTGGCAACGCGCGCCTCGTTCCGCGCCATGAACCTGATCGCGGCGACCCGGAACAAGCGCAGCCGGCGCGTGCTCGTGTACGGCGCGGGCGCCTTTGGTCAGACGCTGGTCCGCGAGATACGCGCCAACCCGCACTGGAACATGAACCCGGTGGCTTTCATCGATGACGACCCCATGAAGGCACGGAGCTGGATCGGCGGGGTGCCGGTGCGCGGAACCATCGACAACCTCGAAGAGACGATCACGCGATGGTCGGTCGATGAGGTCGTCCTGAGCAGCCCCGCGATCAACGGCAAGGTCGAGCACCGGATCCGCGAGGTGTGCGGCGGCCTCGAGAAGGCAGTCCGCCGCCTCCATATGGAGATCCGGTAGCCTGCGAATAGGCATCGACGGACGAGCCTTCAGTTCTCCTGCCGCGGGTATCCGGCGATACGTCACCGGCCTCGTCCGCGGGTTGCTGGCCCTCGGAGAGGGCGTCGAGATCGTGGCGCTGGGCGGCGCCGATTCGGGCGCGCTGCCGCCTGGCGTCGGACACGTCAGCGAGCCTCCGCATCCTCCCACCAACCTGGGCTGGACGCTGGTCGGCCTGCCGCGAGCGGCATCGCGCGCCAAGGTCGACGTCCTCCACGCGCCAGCTTACACGGCGCCCCTCTGGTCGCGCGCGCCGGTGGTCCTCACCATCCACGATGTCAGCTACGCCCTTCACCCAGAGTGGTATCCCTACCGGCGGGGCTGGATGCGGCGGGCCTTCTACCGGAGCAGTGCTCACGCCGCCTCGCAGATTGTCACCGTCTCGAACTTCTCAGCGCGGGAGATTGCGAGGGCGTACGATATACCTCTGGACCGCATCACGATTGCGCCCCTCGGAGTCGACCGCGGCTTCTCGCCAGGGGAAAGGGATTCCCTCGACCTTCCCGCGGGCGTGGCGACGCCCTTCGTGCTGCACGTCGGCGACCTTCACGAACGCCGCAACCTCGGCATCGCCCTCGAAGCCGTCATCGAGGCGAGGCGGCACTTCGGCGCATCGTCCACGCTGTCGCTGGTCTTGGCTGGAGTCGATCGGGGCGTGACCGAAGACCTGCGCGCGATCGCGTCGAACGCGGGCGTGTCCGACGCCCTCGTTCACCTGGGCACCGTCAGCGAGGAGCGCCTGCGCGCCCTGTACCGATCTGCGACCGCCGTGGTC
>CANIBQ010000024.1 GCA_947465645.1 Acidobacteriota bacterium
GCCATGTACGAGCGCGGGATCATGCCCGAACAGATGAGCTATTCCGGCCGCAACTTCGACATCGTGACGGGGATCGCGGCCCTTCCGGTCGCGGCACTCCTCGCGTCGGGCCGCGGAGGTCGAGGGCTGGCGGCGGCCTGGAATGTCCTGGGCCTCGCGCTCCTCCTGAACGTCGTCGTGGTTGCGATTCTGTCGACGCCGCGCTTCGCGTACTTCGGCGCCGAGCGATTGAATGTCTGGGTTACCTACGTGCCATTCGTCTGGCTTCCCGCGGTGATGGTCGTTGCCGCGCTCGCCGGACACTTGGTGATATTCCGCGCCCTGATCAGGAGGTAACGGCCGTCCCCGTCTGAAGCTCCCAGGCATTCTCGAGCGCCGCGCCGCTCGCGGTGTTGTCGAATACGCACCACGCGTCCGCGCGGGGGGGCGCTGAACGTAGAGTTCGCGCCACGTTCTCGATGTAGCCGGTTGAATAGGGGGACCAGTACTTCCGCGGCGACCCGTGGAGCCGCAGGTAGATGAGCCCACTCCATCCGGCCGGGTGCGCAGCGCCGGTCGCAGGCGGCGGGTCGGCCGCCACACGCGCGACCCTGTAGGTCACGAGCAGGTCGTCCGCGGCTGCCGAGAACCAGCTTTCGTGCCGCGGCTCACACGCGACGGCGCCGCGGTAGGCTTCCCGCAGCAGCGCCAGGAATGTTGTCGCAGCCCTTTTCTCGAGATCGAGGGACGGCGGAAGCTGCACGAGCAGCGGCCCTCGCTTACGGCCCAGCCCGGCGCTCTCCATCAGGAACCGTTCGAGCGGCTGGCGGGCCCGCCGCAGTCTCTGGTCGTGAGTGATGGTACGCGGCAATTTCACCGCAAACCGAAAGCCTGGCGGGGTCGAGGCCGCCCATTTCGCGCAGGTCTCGCGGGCGTGCGGCCGGTGAAACGACGAGTTGATTTCGGCGCACCCCAGCACGCGCGCGTAGCGCCGCAGGTGAGTCCCATCGCCGTCGAACCGGTGCGCCGACGCTCGAGGAATGCACCAGCCGGCGGTGCCGACGAAGATACGCCCCATACAAGAAAATAGCCGGCGCCCCCATTGGACGCCGGCTCTCGAGGTCGTTCCTTGTTCCGGGTTCCGCGTTCCCTAGTTGAAGGAGTAACGGAAGCTGAGCATGAACTGGTACACGTCGCTCAACCCTGACGAGTTCTGGAAGCTGTTGGTGACGAGCTGCCCGCTGGCGACGGCGTGGAATGTCCTTGGCCTCGCGCTCCTCATGAACGTCGTCGTCGTTGGGATTCTATCGACCCCGCGATTCGCATACTTTGGCGCCGAGCGGTTGAATGCCCGGGTCATGTACCCGCCGTTCGTCTGGCTTCCAGCAGTGATGGTCCTGGCCGCGCTGGCCGGACACGTCGTGGTATTCCGCGCGCTCGCGGCCCCGAAACAAGAAAAGGCCGGCGCCTGATTTCAGGCGCCGGCCCGATAGGTGACTTGGGTGTCTAGAAGCGCACTCGTAGACCCACCTGGGCCTGCCACCGTGATCGCAGGTTGTCGATTGTGAACTTGCGGAACGTAGGCGAGCTAATCGTCGCGATATCGTAAATCGCCTTGCCGGTGGCATCGACGCCCCGATAGGCAACGGAGTTCAGCGTCTGAAAGTCCAGGAACTCGTAACGCCCCCACTCGCTGTTCAGCAAGTTGAGGAAGTTCAGCACGTCCATCGTCAACTCCACGGTGGCACGCCGGACGGGCAGCCCGAGAGCCAGCTTCACGTCCATGATGTTCGTGAACGGTTGGCGAGCACAATTTCGTTCGGCGATTTTTCCACGGCTTGTGCTCAGGCACTCGTCGCCATTGATGAACGCCTCCAGTTGAGCGGCCGTGCCGTTGGTGACGGTCACGTCGCTGGCGTTGTTGGGCACATAGAGCAGATCGTTGAAGAACTGCGCGTCGCCATTGACGTCAGTGTTGTTGTAGCTGATTGAATACGGGCGGCCGGACTGACCGTTGTAGAACATCGAGCTGGTCAGGCTGAAGCCGCGCGGCATCTGCCAGAGGTATGACGTCGCAAGCGTGATCCGGTGGCCGACGTCAAAGTTCGAGGTTGCGAGTGGCAGGTTATTCGGATCGCCTGGAGTTCGAGCGTTGCCCCAGTTGGAGGCCGCCTGGGACGACGTCGCGTCAAGCGACGATTTCGTCTGCCCAAAAGCGTAAGAGCCAGAGGCGAACCACCCATTACGGAACGGACGCTTGAGTTGAAGCGTCATGTTCCACTGACGGCCCAGGTCCGTATTCGTCAAGAGGATCGTATTGCTGATGGCGCTCGATACGCGCCCGCCGGAGTTGATATCGTAGGCCGGGCGGCCGTCGAAGCGTGTTCCGGTCTGAATGAGGTTGATATTCTGGTACTTGACGTCGTTGACAGTCTTCGAGAACAGGAATTCGGCCGAACCCAACAGGCCCCAGATGTTGCGATCGTACCCGATGTTACCTCGCCACAGCGAAGGGAACTGGTAGTCGGGATCGATGACGTCAATCTCATTTCCCAGCACTCTGGCGCCAGGAATGGTGGCCGGCTGACTCTTGGGATCGGCGACGACAGGAATGCGATTCGCTACGTTGTTGGTGACGCTGACCCGCGTGAATTCGTTGCCGGTGTTGCCATACTGGTTGGAGAGCCAGACATATGGCGTCCGGCCGGTAAACAGCCCGAGCCCGCCACGCACTTGTTCGTTGCCGTCGCCGCTGACGTCGTAATTGAAGCCGACGCGCGGCGACCAGAGCCGGTTTTCGGGAACGGCATCGGTTCGATAACCGAACACGCTCTCTGAGAACGGGTTTCGCGTCGGCTTGTCGGGAAACATCGGCATGTCGACTCGAACGCCGCTAGTGATCGTCAATCGTCCGCTCGCACGCCACTGATCTCCAACGTAGAATCCGAGCTGACGGACGGCGAAATCGGCCGACTCCAGGGGGTTGTCTGTTGCCGAGAAGCTGAAGTCGTAGGATTGTGCGAGCCCCTGCTCGAACAGGTCGAGGTTCGAGAACGTATAGTTGCCGAAGCTGTCGCGAATGAACAGGTTGTCGAACTTGAAGAACTCGTTGTGCGTACCGAGCGTCACGGTATGGTTGCCCAAGGCCATCGTGAAGTCGTCGGTGAATTCAGTGACGTCCTGATCGAGCGCATTGCGGGGCGAGAAGTTCTCGGTGCCTGCCCGCAGCGACGTGTTGTCCGGCAGGAAGACGCGGACGAACGGGAACGCAGTTGGGCTGGTCCGGCGGTCGCGGATGCGCTGGTAGGTGACCCGCAGTTCGTTGAACGATGTGCCGAACACGCTGTTGAGCTGCGTGACGGTGGAGTTCTGATCGTTCTTGATTCGGTAATAATTGTCCGGAAAGTAATAGAGGATGTTGGTCGGGAATCCAACATCGTTCAGCGCGTTGATATAGTTGTGCCGAACCGTCAATCGGTGGCTGTTGTTCAGGTTGACGTCCGATCTGACGAACAGCTTGTTGTTGTTCGTTGTGCGGACGAACTCTCTCAGCGGATCACCGCCGGCTCCCGCATCATAGCCGTAACGATTCTTCAGGATGCTGACGAACCGCTCGGCGTCGGCGCGGTGTCCGAAGTCTTGCCCTGTGCCACCAATGGAGAATCCGGATGGGGTATCCCGCCGTCCCATGTCGACGTTGCCGAAGAAGAACGCCTTGTTCTCGACGATTCGGCCGCCGATGCTCGCTCCCGCCTGCTTGTCGCTGAACGGGCCGAGGGGAATTCGCGCGCCGCGGTCTGAGATCTTCCCCACGAAATTGTCATCCCGGCCGAAGTAGTAGCCGGTCGCGTGTAGTTGGTTCGTCCCGCTCTTTGTGATTGCGTTGATCGAACCTCCGGTGAAGCCTCCCTGCCGCACATCGTAGGCCGAGACGACAAGCTGCAATTCTTCGATCGCATCGAGGCTGATCGGCTGCGTCTCGGCCGCGCCGCCTGGCGCGCTTGCTTCCGAGATGGCGAAAAGATCGTTGTTGACGGCACCGTCGATCTGGATGTTGTTGTAGCGGTTGTTCCGACCCGCGACGGAAAGGATCGTAGCGCCTTGTCCCTGTGACGTCGTCACAAAGTTGGGATCCGTGCGCGCGAAGTCGGCAAGGCTGCGCGAAACCGTCGGCAGCACTTCTATCTCCTCAGAGCCAACGTTGGACGCCGCCCCGGCCCGCATCGTATCGATGAGAGGGGCTGCGGCCGTCACGGTTACGATCTCGGTCAACGACGCAAGCGCCAACATCAGGCCCACATCCGTGTCCTTGCCCAGGGCAACGTTCACTCCGCTCATGGCCTGGTCTTGGAATCCCGAAAGTCTGACCGTCACGCTATAGGGCCCGCCGACCCGGACATTCAGGATCTGGTAGCGCCCGTCGCCTTGAGTCGTCGTTTCATATGTAGTGCCTGTCGGGACATGGACTGCAATCACCGTGGCGCCGGGCAACACGGCACCTTGTTGATCGACAATTTCACCGCTCAGCGAACCGGTGGTGAGATTCTGGGCATATCCGGGTTGCGCCCACACGGCGAGCGTCACGGTCAGGCATGCCAACGTGAATCTGATGTACTTCATCATTCTCTCCAAGAGGACGCGTTCGGCTACGGGAAAAACTCGGTGTTCGAAGGTACCAAAGCGCCGTGACGGCTGTGTGACGAACGTGCGCACGGGGCTCTGCGCGCCGGAGGGAATTGTACATGAAAAGGGCCGCTCCTTACGGGAGCGGCCCTCGACGAAACTGTCCGATTACCTGGAACTTCCGCCCTTTTTGTTCCTATTCGCCGGCACCGGCGGCCACTGGTGCGGCGGCCTTGGCCTTGCGCAGATCCTCGGCGCGGTTGCGGAAGGTGTCGGCCTCCCTGAGCAGTTGCTGCTGCCGCGCCGGATTCTTCTCGAGGTTTGCCTGCAACCGGAGGAGCAGGTTTTTGTACACCAGCGCCTCCATGTAATCACCTTTCAGCGAGATCGCCTTGTCGACGGCGTCGACGCCCGACTGGACGTACTTGATCTTCTCGGCCTCCGGCAGCCGGAAGTCGCGGTACGCCTTGTCCCAGTAGTACGTCGCCATCGTGTAGAAGGCCTCGGGGTTGTTCGGCTCGTTCGACGCGCGCTGCTGCAGCGCCTCGATCGTCTTTTCGAACTCGCCCTGGCGGTTGTAGAAGCCGGCGAGCTGCATGTAGACGTTGGCGTCGGTCGGCTTCGCCTCGCGAGCCTTGAGCAGCGTCGCCTCCGCCGTCTCGTAGTCGCCGTTCTGCTCGTAGATGCCGGCCAGCACGAAGTAGTTCGCCGGGTCGCTCGGGTCCATCTGAATCATCTGCTGGAGGATCGGCTCCGACTGCGCCGGGTCGTTCAGCTTGTCGGGGCCGAAGGCGTTGACGAGATACTGGAGCGCCAGCGTCTTGGTCTGGGGATTCTGATCGAGCGCAGCCGACTTCTTGTAGTTGTCGATCGCCTTCGTGAGCAGCTCATCGTTGTTCGCCTCGCCGCGGCGGGCCGGGCGGTACAAGTTGTCATAGCTGTTCGCGAGGTAGAAGTACGACGCCACCAGCGAGAGGTCGGTGCAGTCGCCTCCGTCGGGGGCGCACCCAGCGAGCGCTTCCTCGTACTTCACGCCGGCACCGCGATAATCCTGCTGCCGGTAGAGCGTATTGGCGTCCTTGAACGCCATCATGCCCTTCAATCGCCCGATTTGACTGCATCCAGCCGTCGCAACGCTCACACTTGCCACGAGCGCTAACACGACCGCCGGCGACGAAAACTTCCGCATCGTATCCCCCTTACACACCTTGTCGAAAACGTAGAACGGACCGCTCATGCGATCCTCGTCAACTGGTCAACAGTTTCCCGCGGGCGGGAACTGGCGGGCGGGACCCGCCATCAAATCTGCAAGCGCGCCAGTATAGTGATCCGTTTTCGGGCGAGTCAAGAGCCATCACTCGTTTCCTTGACCCCCCTCAACCCCACTCCTATCATGGGGTTAGACACCATCTAGCGGCATCTGGCTCCCGAGGCACTACCGGGCCGCTCCGTTGTCGCCGCCTTCGGATTGCGATCGAAGGCTGGTGGTAAGTAGTACTCAATCAGTTCGGGCCGTCCACGAAAATGATTCGATTCGAGAGCCTTCTCGAGAAAGTGCGGAGCTACAGCCCAGAAGCCGACCTGGAGCTGCTGCGCCGGGCCTATGTCTTTTCGGCCCTCGAGCACAAGGGTCAGGTTCGGCACTCCGGTGAGCCGTATCTCGTTCATCCGCTCGAAGTTGCCGACTTTCTGGCCGACATGAAACTAGACGTCGTGGCGGTGGCCGCCGGCCTGCTCCACGACGTCGTCGAGGATACTCTCACCACCCCGGAGCGTATAGCCGAGCTCTTCGGTCCCGAAATTGCCCACGTCGTCGAAGGGGTCACCAAGATCGGCGCGATCCAGTTTTCGTCGAGCGAGGAGCGGCAGGCCGAGAACTTCCGCAAGATGCTCCTGGCGATGGTGGATGACATCCGGGTCATCCTGGTCAAGCTGGCCGACCGGCTCCACAACATGCGGACGCTGCACCATCTGCCCGAGGAGCGGCGCACGAAAATCGCGCAGGAGACCCTGGATATCTACGCCCCGATTGCCAATCGGCTGGGCATGAGCAAGGTGAAGAACGAGCTCGAGGAGCTGTCGTTCCGCTACCTCGAGCCGAAGGCGTTCGACTCGTTGCGGTCGAAGGTCGAAGGCAAGCGGAAAACCGCGGAGAGCATCATCGGCGTGCTGACCAGTACCATCCGCGGCAAGCTGGACGAAGCGCAGGTCCCCATCATTCAGCTCGACGGCCGTATCAAGCGTCTCTACAGCATTCACCTGAAGCTCAAGCGGCAGAAGATCGACATCGAGCGGGTCTACGACTTCGTCGCGATCCGCGTCATCACGCAATCGGTCAAGGACTGCTACGCCGCCCTGGGCATCATCCACCAGACGTGGTCGCCTGTGCCCGGCCGCATCAAGGATTTCATCGCGATGCCGCGGCCCAACGGCTACCAGTCGCTTCACACCTCCGTCATCAGCGATCGAGGCGTGCCGTTCGAGGTGCAGATACGCACCGAGGAGATGCACCGGCGGGCCGAGGAAGGGATCGCCGCCCACTGGAAGTACAAGGAGGGCCGCGTCGGCGATCATCGCGATGAACGCTACTTCCAGTGGATGCGCCAACTGCTCGAGGTCCAGCAGGAAGTCCGCGATCCGCAGGAATTTCTCCAGAACCTGAAGATCGATCTCTACCCCGAGGAGGTCTACATCTTCACGCCGAAAGGCGAGGTCCGCTCGCTGCCGCGCGGCGCCACGGCTGTCGATTTCGCGTACACGATTCACACCGACGTCGGCAACCAGTGCGTCGGCGCGCGCATCAACGGAAAAATGGTGCCGCTGCGCTCCCGCCTGCAGAACGGCGACATCGTCGAGATCATGACGCAGGCCGGCCACAAACCGAGCCGCGACTGGCTGTCGTTTGTCTCGACGTCCCGTGCCCGCAGCAAGATCAAGCACGTCCTGCAGGGCGAGGAGCGCACGCGCAGCATCGAGCTCGGCCGGCGTCTGTTCGAAAAGGAAGCCCGCCGCTTCGGCCTCAATCCGAGAACCGTGATCGAGAGCGAGGGCCTGGCCAAGTTCGCCACGGAGTACGGCGCGCAGAAGCCCGAGGAATTGCTGGCGTATATCGGCTACGGCAAGCTCTCGGCGCGCACTCTCCTGCAGAAATCGGTTCCCCCCGCGCAGCTCAAGGAGAAGGCGCCCGACTCCAGCGTCGTCTCCGCCGTCAAACGCGTGCTGCGCCCGGGCGGGGAGGCGAGCGACCGCATCAAGGTGCGCGGAACCGACGACATCATGGTATTCCGCGCCAAGTGCTGCAATCCGATTCGCGGCGAGAAGATCGTCGGATACATCACGCGCGGCAAGGGCGTGTCCGTGCACTCGGCGACGTGCACCAACGTGATCAACCTGATGTTCGACCCCGAGCGCCGCATCGAGGTGGAGTGGGACGGCGCGGTCGACCGGGCGTCCTATACCGTCAGGCTGACGATGCAGGTCGAGGATCGGAAAGGGATGCTCGCGGAAATCAGCGCGAAGGTGTCAGATATCAATACCAACATCACCAACATGGAGGCGAGGACTGGCGCCGACCAGCAGGCGCGCATCGACATGACGGTCGAGATCAAGGACGTGAAGCACCTCGAAAAGGTGATCAAGTCGATCAAGGGCGTGCAGGGCGTGCTGGGAGTGGAGCGGGCCGCGCGGACGTAACAGCGGAGGCCTTCGGGCCCCGTTATTTCAGAACGGCGATCGCGTCGATTTCGACGCGCGCATCGCGCGGGAGCCGCGCGACCTGCACGGTGGCGCGGGCGGGCGGCGGATCGACAACGAACCTTCCATACACGGCGTTCACCGCGCCGAAGTCGTTCATGTCGGCCAGGTACACCGTCGTGCGCACGACATGTTCGAACCCCGCGCCCGCCGCCTTGAGCAGCGAGCCGATATTCCGCATCACCTGCTCGGTCTGCGCCGAGATATCGCCTGCGACGAGGTTGCTCGTGGCCGGGTCGATTGGGATTTGGCCGGAAAGGAACAGAAGGTTGCCGGCGCGGATCGCGGGAGAGTACGGCCCGATTGCCTGCGGCGCATAGGGCGCCGAGATTGCCTCCCGCACGTCAGGCGGCCTTGGTGACCTTGCCCGAGCGGAGACAGCGCGTGCAGACGCGAATGCGCTTGGTCGCCCCGTTGATGAGCGCCCTGACGGCCTGCAGGTTCGGCTCGAACCGGCGAGGCCCGACGTTATGGGCGTGAGAGACGGTGCGGCCGACCACCGGCTTTTTTCCGCAGACTTCGCATTGCTTTGCCATGATTTCCTCGCGAAAGTGAACCCCAGATTGTAGCAGTTTCAGGGGAGGATCAGCGAACTGGCCGTCGGTGCCGTGGCCGCGGCCTCTGTCGCGCGGTTGACCTGCAGCAGCCGCCCGACGAGGTCGAGATACGCGGTCTCTCCCGGGCTCACATTCCGGATCTCGCGTGCGCCCTGCTCGATCGAGCGCAGGACGATTGCGATCTCCCGGTCGTAGGCCGTCGCCCCCTGCTCCTTCATCTGCGCCAGCAGCGTCTTCATCTCGGTGATCAGCCGCTGCGCGACGACCGACTGCGGCGGGTGTTCGTAGATGACGCCTCGTGACGCGGTCTCCAGCGTGGCGGCGAACGTGCCTGCGGCGTCAGCCAGGTCGTCGTCGGTGAGGCGGGAGAACCCCTCCGGAACGTGACGGGCCACAAGCGTGTGAAACAGAAAGAAAAGCTGGTACTGACGCTCCGTGAGATGTCGGATTGCCGGCAGTAGTGTCGCCACGTCGCGCTCCTGCCGGCGCCGCACGACTGCCGCGGGATGCTCGCGTGCGGACGCCAGATATCCGCAGTCCCCGGGACACTGAATCTCCGTCAAACGCTTGGTGCCGCAACAAAACGCGCAGATCGCCTGACCGAGCGCGGGGCACTCTCGTCGTCCTTTTCTGAGGCCGCAGGCGGGACAAGGCACGTCCCAGCTTCGCATAACCCTTGTCGCGATCTCCACTGTTCCTTAAAATTCGGCCCGATTTTCACGGCATTTTATCGGAATACGCTTTGCACCAGCCCGGTGCGGTGGAGGGCCCATGGTCGAAGCGCTTGTCCGAAATGAAACGCCTTCGGAATACTTCCGGGAGCTCGTCGAATCGGCACTGCAGCACCAGCACCTCGCTGCCCAGGATCTGACGGCGTTTTATCTGGTCAACCTGCTCACCGGCTTCATGCACGTCGATCGAGCGGACGCCGCCGACGATGACGAACCGCTCGGAGTCCGCTTCGCGAAGGCCCTCCAGGACGGGGGCAGCCGGCAACGCGACGGCCTGCGTCAGGTGGGTGACCTCTCGCTTTTCATATCAGGGTTCTTCGCCGACAGTCTGAACCGGCGGCTCGTCGACATCGACTACTACATCCAGCTCGGAGGGTCAGCCTACGGCTCGCTGGCGCGCCAGGGCCACGTGACGTTCGGCGAAGTCTTCAACGAGCTCTCTGAAAAATTCCCCGCCTTCGTGGACGTGCTGTGTGAGGTGAGCGAGCGATCGGCGTTGACGTCAAATTCCGATGTCCTGAGGCTCTATGAAAAGTGGCTCCGGACGAAAAGCCCCCGCAGCGGCGACCTGCTCGTGTCCCGCGGCATCGTCCCCAACGCGTCGGTGGGCAGTCGTTTCATACAGTAGTGATGCTCAACTCTGGATGGCCAGTGCGCGGGAGATCGCAGGTGCAGCGAAAAGTGCAGATAGTTACGCAAGCTGTCGATATTTCTTCAAACTGTCATCCGACGGTCCGGTATGCGCTGTTGCGAGGCCCCGATTCTGGTCGCGGGCGTTCGCGAGGAGATGCGGCGACTGTTGCGGGACGGTGAGCAAACCTAAGAAGTCGTTTACGCACGGCGTGTTAGGCGGTTAATCGAGAGTTTTCCAGGCTGTCGCCTAAGCGTCCGCGGCTGTCGTGACCGCGTCTCTCTTGCCAGTCGGCTGCGGCTTCAACACCACAACACGCGATTTGCGTGTCCTCTTTGCAGGACAATGTACGTAAAAACTTCACGGCCCGTCCCAGCGTCCTAATCCCTGACCACTTCTGGACGGTCAGGTAATAAAAGGACGTAACTGATAGATATATATAACGTTGTCAGTTTTAACCGCGAGCCAGGTCTCACTTTATCGCGCTTGAGCGTCCTCAGAAACCAATGACTTAGCAGACGCATCGTATATCGGCACATCAATTGCACTTAAACTCTCATCAACGGTCCGCCCCGCATAAGGGGCGGCGCAGAAGGAGCGGCAGCATCATGGCGACGACGACAAAGCGGACGAAGGCAGCGGTCAAAGATAGCCGCTATTCCGAGCTCAGGCAGATGCTCGAGGACCGCCGCCGCGAGTTGATGCACGAGGTTCAGGGGCGCATTCGAGACGTCCGTACCGAGGGCGTCAAGGATCGCGAGGTGCTCGACCAGGGCGAGAGTTCTGAAGTCGACATCCAGGAAGACATTGAATTCGCGCTCATCCAGATGAAGTCGGAAACCCTCAACAAGATTAATGAGGCGCTCCGCCGGACGGAAGAGGGCACCTACGGCAACTGCTTCGAGTGCGGTGACGAGATTGCGCATGCGCGCCTTCGGGCCCTGCCATTCGCGGTTCGCTGCAAGGATTGCGAAGAGACCCGTGAGAACGCCGAGCAGCGCGAACGCATGATGGCGCAGAAGAGCCGCTCGTCGGCGCTCTTCTTCGACATGTCGAACTAGAGCGAATCGTTCGAACCGTTCGGACGTTCGGATCGTTATGATAAGGCGGCCTCGTGGGGCCGCCTTTTCTATTTATGGACTACTGATGAGCGAACGCGACGACTCCCTGGATCTCGAAGAGCTCTCGACCAGCGACCGGCCCATTGACGTACCCGATGAGCTGCCGATCCTGCCGCTTCGCGATACCGTGCTCTTTCCCAACTCGTTCATGCCGCTGGCGGTAGCGAGGGAGAGCTCGGTTCGCCTGATCGACGAAGCCATTTCGAGTGGCAAGCTGATTGGCGTCTTCACCCAGCGCGACGCGTCGGTAGAAGAGCCACAGCAGGAAGATCTCTACAACGTCGGCACGGCCAGCCATATCCACAAGATGTTCAAGCTGCCGGACGGCAGCCTGCGGTTAATCGTCCAGGGTCTCGCCAGGCTCACGCTCGACCAGGTCACCGAGACGCGGCCGTACCTGCGGGGCAAGGTGAGCCCGGCGCCGGAGGCGGTGAAGGATGCCGATCGGCTCGAGATCGACGCGCTCCTGCGCAACATCAAGACGAACTTTCAGCAGGTCGTGTCGCTGTCGCCCCTGCTCTCGGACGATCTCCAGACGCTTGCGGCCAACATCACCGAACCGGGACGGCTTGCTGATTTCATCGCGTCGAGCCTCACGACGGTGGCCACTTCGGTCAAGCAGGAAGTACTCGAGACCCAGGACGTGCGCGCGCGCATGGACAACCTCAATCGGATCCTGATCAAGGAGCTCGAGGTGCTCGAGCTCGGGTCGAAGATCCAGTCTCAGGTGCAGTCGGAGGTCGGCAAGAACCAGCGCGAGTACTTCCTTCGCGAGCAGTTGAAGGCGATCCAGAAGGAGCTTGGCGAAGGCGACGATCAGACCAAGGACGTCGAGGAGCTCCGCGAAAAGATCGAGGCCGCAGGCTTGCCTGAGGTCGTGAAGAAAGAGGCGCTGCGCGAGCTCGATCGCCTGTCGAAGATGCCGGTCGCCGCGGCGGAGTACACCGTGTCGCGCACCTACCTTGACTGGATCGTGGCGCTCCCATGGCAGAAGCGCACCGAGGAAATCATCGACCTCGCGAAAACCAAGCTGACGCTGGACGCGGATCATTCAGGCCTGGAAAAGCCGAAAGACCGCATCCTCGAGTACCTTGCAGTGCGGAAGCTCAATCCCGAGATCAAGGGCCCGATCCTGTGTTTGGTTGGCCCCCCCGGAGTGGGCAAGACGTCGCTGGCGCGGTCGGTGGCCCATGCGCTCGATCGCAAGTTCGTACGTGTGTCGCTCGGCGGCATGCGCGATGAGGCCGAGATCCGGGGCCACCGGCGCACCTACATTGGCGCCCTCCCTGGGCAGATCATCCAGGGGCTGCGGCGGGCCGAGACGAAGAACCCTGTGTTCATCCTCGACGAGATCGACAAGCTCGGGTCGGACTTCCGGGGCGATCCGGCATCGGCGCTGCTCGAGGTGCTCGATCCCGAGCAGAACTCGACCTTCCGCGATCACTATCTCGACGTGCCCTTCGACCTCTCGGAGGTGCTGTTCATCACCACCGCCAACGTCCTCGATCCTGTGCCGCCCGCGCTGCGCGATCGCATGGAGGTGCTGGAGATCGCCGGCTACACGGAAGAAGAGAAGCTGTCGATCGCCCGTGACCACCTGGTCCAGAAACAGATCAAGAACCATGGCTTGACGGCGGAACAGCTGGTCATCACCGATGTGGCGGTTGCCGCCCTCATTCGCGGATATACCCGCGAGGCGGGCGTCCGCAACCTCGAACGGGAAATCAGCGCGCTGTGCCGGAAGGCCGCCCGGCGGCGGGCCGAAGGAAACGAGGCACCGCTCGTCATCACCCCCGACGTCGTCGTCGAGCTGCTGGGCGCTCCGTCCTTTCTCGATGAAGAGATGGAGGAACGGACCAAGGAGCCGGGCGTTGCGATTGGGCTGGCCTGGACGCCGGCTGGCGGAGACGTGCTGTTCATCGAAGCATCGCGAATGGCCGGCACGGGAACGCTCACGCTGACCGGCCAGCTGGGCGAGGTCATGAAAGAGTCGGCACGCGCGGCGCTCTCGTGGTTCCGCGCGCACGCAGCGTCATACGGAGCGGAGCCGGACTTCTTCAAGAACGCCGAGATTCACCTGCACGTCCCGGCGGGTGCCATTCCCAAGGATGGACCGTCAGCGGGCGTGACGATTGCCACGGCGCTCGCCTCCGAGCTCACGCGCCGACCCGTCCGCGGCGATATCGCGATGACCGGCGAGATCACCTTGTCGGGGCGGGTGCTCCCAGTCGGCGGCATCAAGGAAAAGGTGCTGGCCGCGCGCCGCGTGGGGATTCGCGAAGTGATCATGCCGCGGCAGAATGAAAAGAACGTCAACGAGGACCTGAGCCCCGAGCTCCGCAAGGAGCTGACGATTCACTTCGTGCAGAGCGTGGACGAGGTGCTGCTGCTTGCGCTGCTACCGGCGCCGAAGACGACGGGACTCAAGAAGACCGAGCGTCGGGTTCAGAGCCGGGTCCAGTAGGCAGGCCCGTCAGGGCCTGCCCATCCAATACAGCGCGGCGACCGTTTTCATGTCGATCATCTCGCCGGCGGATACCATCGCCTGCATCTCGGCGATGCTGAACGCCCTCGATTCGATATCCTCGTCCTCATCCGGTTCGGCAGCGGCGTCGCCGTCGCCGGGTGCCCGCAGGCCGGTCAGCCGATAGAAGTTCATCTCTTCGTCGCAGTATCCCGGCGTCGGAAAGAGCGCGCCGAGCTTTTCCACCCGGGATGGAATCAGCCCAATCTCCTCCTGACACTCGCGCGCCGCGGCCTGCTGCGGGTCTTCTCCGCGCTCGAGGCTTCCCGCCGGCAGCTCCCAGACCCGGCGTCCGACGGCGTGGCGATACTGCCGCACCAGGATGATCCGCCCCTCGTCCGTCACCGGCACGAGCACCACGGATCCGGGGTGGCGAATGATTTCGGCGTCGAACCGGCCGCCCCTCGGCAGCGTGAGCGTTTCGACCTGCACGGTGAAGATTCGACCCTCGAACACCTTCCGGATCTGCTGCGGCACGATCGGCTTATCCATCGTCAGATTCTTCGTCCTTCCATCCGGGAATGCCTTCGAGTACCGCAGTGAGATCGGCGGGCAACGGCGCCGTGAATTCGAGGCGCCGTCGGTCGCTCGGATGGTGAAACGCCAGCCGCTCGGCGTGAAGGAACGGCCGTTCGAGCCGCTGCACCGCGCGAATGTCGCCGGCCACGCGCCGGTGCGCGCCCCCGTACAGCGAGTCGCCGACGATCGGATGCCCGATCGCGCTGAGATGGACGCGGATCTGATGGGTGCGTCCGGTCTGTATGGCCACCTGACAGAGCGTGAGGCCAGGGAGATGACGTGCGCGAGTGATGCGGGTGACGGCATGCCGCGCGTGCTTGGCGCGGGCCGACATCTTCTGGCGATTTCCGGGATCGCGCCCGATCGCGGCATCGATTCGTCGGCCGGCCTGCACGACACCCCAGACGAGCGCGACGTATTCCTTCTCGACCTCGCGGTCGTGGAACTGGCGCGCGAGCTCCTGGTGCGCCGCATCGTTCTTCGCCACCACCATGACGCCAGACGTGCCGCGGTCGAGCCGGTGGACGATTCCAGGCCGCATCTCGCCGCCGATGCCGCTCAGGTCGGTGAGATGGTGGAGCAGCGCGTTGACGAGCGTGCCCGACGCGTGCCCGGCGCCGGGGTGGACGACCATCCCGGCGGGCTTGTTCAACACGGCCAGGTCCTGGTCCTGATAGAGGATCTCGAGAGGAAGCGATTCGCCTTCCAGTCGCGACGGTGCCGCGTCGTGGAGGACGACCGTGATCCGGTCGCCCTCGTGCACGGCGAGGTTCGGGCGGGCGTCGCGGCGGGGGAGCGTGACGTGGCCCTCCGCGATCAGCTTCTGGATGTGCGAACGCGAGTGCTGCTCGAGCACAGAGACGAGATAACGATCGAGCCGCTGCCCGTCGTACTCAGATGGAACGATGAATTCTAGGGGCTCCACCGCTCACGCCGCGGATTTGCGGCGACGCTGCATGTCCTGCGGCGTGGTGGTCGCGGTTCTCGAGAGCCAGACGAGCATCGCCAGGCTGAGCGGAGCCAGCACGAGCGAGATGAACTGCGATGTCGAGAACATCCCGAAGACGGTGCCGCGCGGATCGCCGCGGTAGTTCTCGATGATGTATCGCGACACCGCGTAGAGAAACATGTAGCCCCAGAAGGTGCGGCCAGCGAACGGACGGCCGCGGCGTTCGGTGACCAGCAGCACCGCCAGGATCAACAGTTCCGCGCCGGCTTCGTAGATCTGCGTCGGATGCAGCGAGATCCCGAGCGGCGTCCCGACGTTCGCCGCCGCGAGCGGGTTCGTAAACGTGATGCCCCACGGCAGCGACGTCGGCCTCCCGTAGCAGCAGCCGGCCGCGAGACAGCCGAGCCTGCCGGTGACGTGGCCGAGCGCAATGCCGGGCGCGAAGACGTCGCAGGTCGTCCAGAGCGGCAGACGATATTTGTGCATGTACCAGAAGGCAACCAGTACCGCGAGGATCAGACCGCCATAGAACACGCCGCCCGATCGCGCCAGCGACATCAGGTCGGCCGGTGACTGGCGGAAGGTATCGAAGTCGACGACCAGCAACAGCAGCTTGGCGCCGATCAGCGCCGCGATGATGATGTAGATGCCGAGGTCGAGCACGCGGTTCGCGTCGAGCCCCCACGCCCGCGCGCGGCGCATCGCCAGCCAGAGGCCGAGCAGGTACGAGATCGCCAGCAGCACGCCGTACGAATAGACGGTGATGGGTCCGAGACTAAACAGCTCTGGGTACACGGTGCCGTCCTATTCCGATGATGTCGAGGATCATGAGCGCCACGCCGACGTTGATGGCCGCATCCGCCACATTGAACGCCCAGAAGTGCCAGTTGCGCCAGTACAAATCAACGAAATCGAGCACGTATCCGTAGCTGACCCGATCGATCAGGTTGCCGGCCGCGCCGCCGACGATGAGCGCCAGGCCCGATCGCGCCAGGCGCTGGTCGGCGGGCAACAGCGCGCCGTATATCGCCAATCCGACGAGGGCTGCCGTCGCGACGAGCGATAGTATGAGCGCCTTGAATGGGAAGTCCATTCCATTGAACATCCCGAACGCCGCGCCGGTGTTGTGCACCCGCGTCAGGTCGAAGAACCCGGGGATCACACTTGACCCTTCGTGGAGCTCGAAGGCGGAGCGCACCATGGCCTTGGCAACCTGATCCAGGACCACGACGCTCCCGACGATCCAGAGCTCGGCGGTTGGAACTCGATAGCCCACGTCAGCCGTTCACCGGCGCTGCGAGCGCCTCGACGCAGCGGTCGCAGATGCCGGCCCAGTCCGGTTCGGTCCTCACGGCGGGCACGTAGCGCCAGCAGCGGTCGCATTTCACTCCCGTTGCCTTCTCGACCTCAACTTGCAGCCCATCGGATGCCTCAATCGGTCCGAGGTCCAGCACCAGCTCCGAGACGATGAACAGCATCCCAAGGTGCGGCTCATACTCCTTGAGCAGGGCTGCCGTTGGCCCGGTCGCACGGACCGATACCCGAGCTCCCAGTGAATTTCCAATCACCTTGCTCTTGCGCTTCTCTTCGAGCGCAGCGTTCACGACATTCCGGACAGTCATCAACTGGCCCCATGAGGCCATCAACGGCTCGTCGACGAAGCCAGCCACGCCGGCAAACTCTTCGAGATGGACTGATTTCGATCGATGCCCCGGCAGGACTCGCCACAACTCGTCGGCGGTCATCGGCAACACGGGCGCGACCAGGCGCGCAATGCCGTCGGCTATCAGGTACATCGCCGTCTGCGCCGAACGGCGGCTCGGCGACTTCGCCGCCAGGGTATACATACGGTCTTTCGTGACGTCGATGTAGAAGGCGCTCAGGTCGACCGTCACCAGCGACATCAGGGTCTGGTAGACGGTGGGGAAATCGTACTCGTCGAAGGCGCGCAGGATGCGCGACGCCGACTGGGCGTATCGGCCGAGCGCGTATCGATCGACCGGTTCCATCCGGTCCAGAGGCACCATGTTGGTCGCCGGATCGAAATCATAGAGATTGGCGACCAGGATGCGGCACGTGTTGCGCAGCTTGCGGTACGCGTCGACGATGCGCGTCAGGATCTCCTTGCTGACCCGAAGTTCGTCGCTGTAGTCACTCGACGCCACCCAGAGGCGCAGGATCTCGGCGCCGCTCTCTTTCACCACGTCCTGCGGCGCCATCACGTTGCCGACCGATTTCGACATCTTGCGGCCTTCGAGATCGATCAGGAATCCATGCGTCAGCACCTCGCGATACGGCGGGCGGCCGTGAGTGGTGAGCGCCACCAGGAGCGAGCTCTGAAACCAGCCGCGATGCTGGTCGCTCCCCTCGAGGTACATGTCCGAAGGCCACGTCAGGTCGTCGTATCGGGGGAGTACGGCGTCATGGCTGGAGCCTGAATCGAACCACACATCGAGAATGTCGCGCTCGCGTTCGAATGACGTGCCGCCGCACGACGGGCACGCCAGGCCTTCCGGCAGGAACTCCTCAGTCGGCCGCTCGTACCAGGCGTCCGCACCGTATTGATCGAACACGGCCGCCGCGCGATCCACGAGCGAGGTGGTGAGGACGGCCTCGCCGCACGCCGTGCAGTCGACAGCGGGGATCGGCACGCCCCAGGCCCGCTGGCGCGAGATGCACCAGTCCGGCCGGCCCGAGACCATGTTGAAGATGCGGTCACGGCCCCACGCGGGGATCCATTTCACCTGGTGATCGATCGCATGCTGCGCGGCAGCGCGCAGCGTGCGGCGCTCGCCGCCCTCTCCGACGATCGCCGGATCGCCGTCCATCCGCACGAACCACTGCGAGGTGGCGAGGAAGATCACGGGGTTGTGGCACCGCCAGCAGTGCGGGTATTGATGCTCGAACGTTTCGCGATGCCAGAGCCGCCCGCGTTCCTGGAGTGCCGCCTCTACCTTTGGATTGGCATCGAACACGCGCTGGCCGCCAAAGAGGTCCACCGATTCGAGGAAATGGCCACCAGGACCGACGGGTGCGTAGATCTCGAGGCCGTACTTCTTTCCGGTCAGGAAGTCGTCGGCGCCGTGACCGGGTGCCGTATGCACCGCGCCCGTGCCCTGCTCGAGCGTCACGTACTCCGCAAGCACCGCGAGCGAGTCGCGGTCGTACAGCGGGTGTCGGAACTTGAGGCCTTCGAGCTCGGCGCCCTTCATCCTCGCGATCGGCTGCTCGAATGCGCGGCCGACGGCTCTGGCGACGGCCGGCGCCAACCCTTCGGCGACGATCACCGCACGTCCATCCACCTCGTAGGCGGCGTAATCGAACTCCGGGTGGAACGCGACCGCCAGGTTCGAGGGGATCGTCCACGGCGTCGTTGTCCAGATCAGCACCGACACGTCCCGGCGGCCCAGCGCGGGCACGTGCGTCGCGAGATCCGACGCACTGTCCGGCGCCAGCGGAAACTCCACGTAGATCGACGGCGACGAATGATCCGAGTACTCGACCTCGGCTTCGGCCAGCGCGGTGCGGCAGTGGATGCACCAGTGCACCGGCTTCTTGCCTTTGTAGACCAGCCCCCGCTCCACGAACTTGCCAAGCGCACGAACGATGTCCGCCTGATAGGTGAAGGTCATCGTCCGGTACGGTGTGTCCCATGCGCCGAACACGGCAAGACGGCGGAATTCATCGGTCATGATGCCGACGAACCGTTCGGCGGACGCCCGGCACGCCCGGCGGAATTCCGCCGTGGACATCTCACGCTTTTTCGGGCCGAGCTCGCGGTCGACTTTCAGTTCGATCGGGAGGCCGTGGCAGTCGTAGCCCGGGATGTACGGCGCGTCGTAGCCGGCCATGGTTTTCGACTTGACGACCAGATCTTTCAGGATCTTGTTGAGCGCGTGTCCGAGGTGGATGTGGCCGTTGGCGTACGGAGGGCCGTCGTGCAACACGAACTTCGGACGTCCGGCGCGGCTCCGGCGGATCTCGCTGTAGAGATCCATCTCCTGCCACCGGGCGAGCCACTCCGGCTCGGCCGTCTGAAGGTTCGCCTTCATCGGGAAATCGGTGCGTGGCAGGTTGACCGTGTCTTTCCACTCAGGCATAGGTTGTAGGCAGTATGCAGTAAGCAGCAGGCAGGAGGAACAATTCCTTGTGAACTGCTTACCGCCTACTGCCTACGTCTAAATTCTATAATGCGGGGATGGCAGTGTACGAGGCGGTGCTCGACAACGGATTGCGCGTGCTGATCCAGGAGATGCACACGGCGCCGCTCGCCTCGGTCTGGTGTTGGTACCGCGTCGGGTCCAAGGACGAATCGATGGGCCTTACCGGCGTATCCCACTGGGTCGAGCACATGAACTTCAAGGGGACGACGAACATCCCGCGCGACAAGGTCAAAGGGATCATCGAGCAGTTCGGCGGCTACTGGAACGGCTACACGTGGATCGATCAGACCACCTACACGGAGACCGCCACCAGGGACGCACTCGATCGCATGCTGTTCATCGAGTCGGAGCGGATGGCCAATTGCCTGTACGAACCGGCTGATTGCGAGTCCGAGCGCACGGTGATCATCTCCGAGCTGCAAGGCGGAGAGAACGACCCGGACACGCTGCTCGATCAGGAACTGACCGCGGCCGCCTTCAAGGTGCACCCGTACCGTCATCCGACCATCGGCTGGCTGTCGGATCTGCAAACGATGACCCGCGAAGATCTGTACGGGTATTACCGGCGGTACTACGTGCCCAACAACGCGACCCTGGTCATCGTCGGCGACGTCGATACGAAAGAGACGATGCAGAAGGTCGTGCAGCATTTCGGCAGCATTCCGCCGGGCGAGTTGGCGCGCCGGGTGTACACGAAAGAGCCGGATCAGCTCGGCGAGCGCCGGCTGACGCTCTCGCGCGAAGGCACGACGGCGTACCTCAAGATCGCGTTTCACGCACCGTCGGTGAGCGACCCCGACTTCTTCCCGATGCTCATCCTCGACGCCGTGCTGACCGGCGCGAAGGGCGTGAATCTCTGGGCCAGCTTCAAGACGCCGCCGCCGCAGCGCAGCGCGCGCCTCTATCGAGCGCTGGTCAACACCGGTCTCGCATCGTCTGTGGCTGGCGGACTCGTGCCAACCGAGCACCCGTTTCTGTACATAATTTCGCTGACGGCGACCGACGGCACGTCGCTTCAACGGCTCGAGGAAGCGACGCTCGCCGAAATCGATCGCGTGCGTGCCGAGGGTGTCACCGAGGCCGAGCTGCAAAAGGCGAGAAACCAGTTGCGCGCCCGCCTGGTGTTCGAAAACGACAGCATTACCAACATCGGGCACCAGTTGGGGTACTTCCAGACGATCGGCGACTGGCGCATCTACCCGGCGCTTCGCGAGCGGATAGACGCGGTCACGGTGAGCGAGGTCGCCGCCGTCGCATCCGCCCGGCTGAAGACTTCGAGCCGGACGATCGGCTGGTTCGAGCCGCTTCCGGTCGGCGCGGGCGATGCCTCGTTGGTGGGAGAGGGCGCGAGCGCGGGCCCGGCCCGAGCGACGTCGAGGGGGCCTGCGTCTCGATGACCACCACCACCACCCGCGGCCTCGCGCCACTGCGGCACGCCCTCGGCAACGGCACGGTCGTCATCGCCAAGCATTCGCCGACGACTCCTGCGGTGACGATTCACGCGTCGTTCGCCGCGGGCACGGTCTTCGATCCGCCGGAGCAGCCTGGCCTGGCGCATTTCGTGTCTCGAACCATCGACCGCGGGACCGAGACACGCACCGCGGACGACATCGCCGAGGAGCTCGACAGCCGGGGGGTGTCCCTCGGCGTGACGGTCAACCGCCACGCCCTGTGGATCATTTGCACGTGTCTCGTCGAAGACCTGGAGGCGATGCTGGCGATTCTGGCCGACATCGCCATGCATCCAATCTTTCCCGAGGCCGAAGTCAGCAACCGCCGCGGCGAAATCATCACCCTGATCCGGCAGGACGAGGACAATCCTGCGCCCGTCGCGAACGAGGGGTTGATGGCGGCGCTCTACGGCGACACACATCCCTACGGCAGGCGTCCGCGCGGGAGCGTCGAGAGCGTCGAAGCGATCGATCGTGCGGCGCTCCGGCGCTTTCACGCCGAGCGGTTCCGCCCCGCGGCGCTGTCGCTGGTGATGGTTGGCGATGTCAGCCCGGCGAGCGCGGTGGCCGCGGCCGACGCCGCGTTCGGATCCTGGAAGGGCGAGCCTCCCGCGGCGCTGGTGCTGCCTGAGGTCCCCCCGGCATCGAAGCGGACCGTTCGCGTCATCTCGATGATGAACAAGGCGCAGACCGACATCGGTTATGGGTTCACCAGCGTGCGCCGCTCCGACCCGGCGTACTACGCCTACTGGCTCATGAACAACATCCTCGGCCAGTACTCGCTTGGCGGCCGCCTCGGTGACAGCATTCGCGAGCGGCAGGGCATGGCCTACTACGTCTTCAGCGGGCTCGATGCCAACGTGATCCCCGGCCCACTCACGATCAGGGCGGGCGTCAGCCCGGCGAACGTCGAGCGCGCGGTCGCGTCGATCGACGAGGAGATGGCCAAGCTCGCCGCCAACGGACCGACCGACAAGGAAGTGCTCGAGTCGAAGCAGTATCTGATTGGCTCGATGCCGCGGACGCTCGAGACGAACATCGGTATTGCGACGTTTCTGCAGACCGAGGAGTTCTTCACGCTCGGGCTGGACTACGACCTTCGCGTGCCGGGGCTGCTCCAGGCGGTGACGCGCGACGAGATCCACGACGCCGCCCGCCGCGTGCTCGATCCGTCGAAGGCGACCGTGGTGGTCGCGGGCCCGTACACGGGCCAGTTGCGATGACGGTGGCGCCAGCCACGGCGGTGTTCTTCGACGTCGATTTCACCCTCATCTACCCCGGTCCAACTTTTCAGGGCGAAGGTTACGCGCGCTTCTGTTCACGCTACGGCATCGACGCCGATCCCGCCCGCTTCCCCGACGCGGTTCGCGCCGCATCGTCGATCCTGAACGAAGAGCAGGATCACGTGTACGACGCGGGCATCTTCGTCCGCTATACCCGGTGCATCATCGAGGCGATGGGTGGGCGGGGTCCCCAGCTCGACGCGTGCGCGCGCGAGATCTATGACGAGTGGGCGGCGTGCCAGCATTTCCACATGTACGACGACGTGCCCCGGGTGTTGCGGGAACTGGCGGCGCGCGGCGTCAAGGTTGGGTTGATCTCCAATTCGCATCGCAGTCTCGCCTCGTTCGAGCAACACTTCGAGCTGCAGGGACTGATTGCCGGGGCGCTCTCCAGCGCCGATCACGGCTACATGAAGCCGCATCCAAGCATCTTTGAGGCAGCGCTGATGCTGCTTGGGGTGTCGGCGTCAGAATCGGTGATGGTGGGAGACAGTTTCGAGCACGACATCGAGGGTGCGCGTCGGGTCGGCATGCGGGGCGTGCTGGTGCAGCGATCCCACGAGCACCTGCCGGCCCCGCCCGATCCAGGCGTGCCGGTCATCCACGACCTGTCGGCGTTGCCCGCGTTGCTCTAGATCCGGCTAAAGCCGGACACGACGTACGTCGTCGTCTACGTCGTCATCGTACGTAGTGTCCGGCTTTAGCCGGACCTAACCCGGCGGCCACGCCAGACCCCGCCCGGCCAGCACGTGCAGATGGAGGTGAAACACCGTCTGCCCGGCCTCGCGGTTGGTGTTGAACACCGCCCGATACCCGCGCTGGTCGTAGCCATGTTCCTTGGCGAGTGCCGCGGCGCGGCGGAGCATCGATCCCACCAGCGCATCATCCGCTGACTCGAGGAAATTGAGCGACGCGATGTGCTTGCGGGGGATCACCAGCATGTGCATCGGCGCCTGCGGGTTGATGTCGTTCAACACCACGAGCTGATCGTCCTGGTGGACGAAGGTGCCGGGGATCTCACCGGCGATGATCTTGCAAAAAAGGCAGTCGCTCATGATGGTTGTCGCTCGCGTTGCATGACGACGGTGCGGGGAATACCCTGCAGATCCTCCCGCACGTGTTCGATCCGCAGGCCCGATCGTGCGCCGACGAGCGCCCGCACATCATCTTCCTGTCCGTAGCCAAACTCCATCACGAACCAGCCGCCGGGCTTCAGCCGGTCGACGGCGGCATCGAGAGCTCCGCCGATGTCGCGCAGCCCATCGGCGCCCCCGAACAGGGCCATATCCGGTTCGTGGCGAACGCCGGGTGAAAGGGCGGGCTTGTCGCCCTCTTTGACGTACGGCGGGTTGGCGGTGATGAGGTCGAACAGACCCGGCACACCGTCGAGATACGAGGTGTGAACGAATTCGACACGGCCGACGACGCCATGGCGCGCCGCGTTCAGCCGCGCCACCGCCAGAGCGTCGGGTGAGAGATCGGTGGCCACCACCCGGCACTGCGCCTCGTGAGCCAGCGTCACGGCCACGCATCCGCTGCCCGTGCCGATGTCTGCCACCCGTGGCGAGGCGTCGCCGGCGTGCGACATGCGCGCGAGCGCCTCCTCGACGATGAACTCGGTTTCCGGCCTGGGGATGAGGACAGCCGGGGTGACGGTGAAATCAAGGCCCCAGAACTCGCGCATGCCGACGATGTAGGCGGTCGGCTCGCGGCGTTCACGGCGGGCGACCCATTCGGAAAAGAGCGGCTCCAGTGCCGCCGGCGCCGCGTCACGCTGTTCGGTCACGAGCCTGGCGCGATCCCACCCGAGGATCGTCCTGGCATACACGTCGACGTCGAGTGCGGCCTCGACGTCAGCAATCCCCGCGGCCACCAGGCGGGCCCGCGCATGCGCGAGCTTCTCGAAAAGGAAAAGGGGTCGGGGGTCATTTTTAGAGGACACTTTGGACTCTCCTGTTTCGTGCTGCAAAAGCGTCCTCAAAAAATGACCCCCGACCCCTTTTTCAGTGCGTCGCGCGCGGCTCGTCGCCCCCGTCGGTGATGTCCTTGAGCTTCTGCGCGTTATAGAACGCGGATACTTCGTTCAGGAGCTCGGCGGGGTCGCCTTCGAGCACGTCGTGAAGGCGGTGGGTGGTGAAGTTGATCCTGTGGTCGGTGATCCGGCTTTGCGGGAAGTTATACGTCCGGATCTTTTCCGATCGTTCGCCCGTGCCGACCTGTCCGCGCCGCTCCTTGGCGATGGCATCCTGCTGCTTCCGCAGCTCCATTTCGTAGAGTCGGGCGCGCAGCACCTTCATCGCCTTCGCGCGGTTCTTGATCTGTGACTTTTCATCCTGCTGGGAGACGACGACGCCGGTGGGGATGTGTGTGAGGCGGACGGCGGAGTAGGTCGTGTTGACGCTCTGCCCGCCCGGGCCGCTCGAGCAGAACGTGTCGATCCGGAGATCCTTTTCGTGGATCTGGACGTCGACTTCCTCGGCTTCCGGAAGCACGGCGACGGTCGCCGTTGACGTGTGGATGCGTCCGCTGGCCTCGGTAGCCGGCACCCGCTGCACCCGATGGACGCCGCTCTCGTACTTCAGCCGGCTGTACACGTTCCGTCCTTCGATTGACGCGATCGCTTCTTTGATGCCGCCCGTGCCGCCTTCGCTCACGGACATGACCTCGAGCTTCCATCGTTGCCGCTCGGCGAATCGGCTATACATGCGGAACAGGTCGGCCGCAAAGAGCGCTGCCTCGTCGCCACCGGTGCCGGCGCGGATTTCCAGGATCACGTTCTTCTCGTCGTTGGGATCTTTCGGCACCAGGAGCACCTTCAGCTCCTCGAGGATGGCGTCGCGCTTTCCCGACAGCGATTTCAGCTCGTCCTGCGCCATCTCGCGCATCTCAGCGTCGGTGCCGCGCGCCATCTCTTCGGCGCCTTCGGTGTCCTTCTGGACGACCTTGTACTCGCGGAATTTTTCGACCAGCGGCTCCAGTTCGGAGAGCTGTTTGGCAGCCTTGCGGTATTCGTTCGCATCCGACTGCACCTCGGACGTGCCGAGGCGTGCCATCAGCTCCTGATACTGGTTCTCGACCGACGAGAGTTTCTCGAACATATCGTTCTGGTCCGGCTAAAGCCGGACACTACGGTTCTGACTAGCCACCCGAGACAGGCGGCAGGAACGCCACCTCGTCTCCCTCGTTCACGCTGGCGGCCATCCGCGCGTATTCCGCGTTCACGGCCACCGACATCGTCCGCTCGTATTCAACCAGAGACGGCATCTCCGCGACGAGCGAGTTCCACACTGTTTGGACGGTCGCCGGGGCGGACACGTCCCGGATCAGCTCGCCCGAGCCGGCAAGGTCGCGGAGCCGCGCGAAAAGTCTCACGGTTACGCGCATGCAATCTTACAGGCCGCCTGCTTCGCGTCCTCGTCCTCGGGGTCGGCGGTCGCGCCTTCGAGCCAGACCTCGCCACCCTCGAAATGCTCGTGCTTCCAGACGGGGACGATCTGCTTCACGCGCTCGATCGTGTAGCGGCAGGCGGCAAACGCGTGCCCGCGGTGCGGTGACGCGGCCACGATGATGATGCTGGCTTCGCCGATCTCGAGGCGCCCGATCCGGTGATGGACGCCAAGGCGCGTGTCCGCCCACATCGACCGCGCCTCCTCGAGGATCCGGTTGAGCGCTCGGACGGCCAGCGGCTCGTACGCCTCGTAGTCGAGAAACATCACGCGCCGGCCCTGGTTGTGGTCGCGCACGAGGCCGGTAAAGGCCGTCACCGCGCCGTCGCCAGATGCCCCACGAGAGATCTCCGCCGCCAGCGCCTCGAGATTCAGCGCCTCCGAGGTGACCGCGACAAGCTCCACGCCCATAGGTTTCAGTATAGCGACCAGAAGTGCCCGAGTGGGCCGTGCCCCTTTCCCAGTCCCGGAGCGTTGCGGATGGCCCCGGCGACGTACTGCTGGGCGAGCGGAATGGACTCATCCAGCGATCGCCCCATCGCCAACTGCGACACCAGCGCGGCCGCGAAGGTGCAGCCGGTGCCGTGCGTGCTGGTGCTCACGACGCGCTCGGCCCGGAATTCGGTAAAGCGATGGCCGTCGTAGAGCAGGTCGACGATGTCGGCGGATGGAAAGTGGCCGCCCTTGATCAGCACCGCTTCGGGGCCCAGGATCAGGATGCGGCGCGCCGCTTCGCGGAGATCCTCCACGGTGTGAATCGGCTTCAGCGACAACGCTTCCGCCTCGGGCACGTTCGGTGTCACCACATATGCACGGCGCAGGAGCTCGGATTTCATCGCGCCGAGCGCCTCGTCATCGAGCAGACGATGCCCGCTCTTGGCCACCATCACCGGATCGACGACGACGAGGGGGATCTCGAGAGCGTCGATGGCGGCCGCCACGGCTTCGACGATCGCCGCGTTGGCCAGCATCCCGGTCTTGGCGGCATGCGCGCCGATGTCGGCCATCACCGCCTCGATCTGCGCCGTGACGAGATCGGCGGAGAGCGCCTCGGCCTCCATGACGCCGACGGTATTCTGGGCGGTGATCGCGGTGATGGCGCTGGTGCCGTAGACGCCGTGCGCGGCGAACGTTTTCAGGTCCGCCTGGATGCCCGCGCCCGCGCTCGAATCGCTACCGGCGATCGTCAGGGCCGTACGCATCGGTCCGGCCGAACAGCCGCCACACGCCCGGGAGTATGGATGCGGCGACGAGCAGTTTCATGAGGTCGGCGACGACGAACGGATAGACGCCGAGCGCAAGCGCCGTGGCAAGGCCAACCGCGGGGCGGCCGACGAAGAGACCGAGCCAGAGGGCACCCGAGGCATAAATCACGGTCAGTCCCACGAGCATCGCGAGACACGCGGTGAGGTATCGGCGATCGAAGCCGCGCTCCGCCAGGTATCCCACCACCAAGGCGGCGATCGGATAGGACATCAGGTAGCCGCCGGTCGGCCCCAGCAGCCGCAGCAGTCCAGGCGGCAGCGTCACCGACGCCGCGAACACCGGGAGACCCACCACGCCCGCCGCGAGGTAGAGGATCTGGCTCGCGAGCCCCAGACGCGATCCGAGTGCGAGCCCGCCGAGCAGGACGACCATCGGCTGGAACGTGAAGGGCACATCCGTGAACGGCAGCGGCGCGCTGACCTGCGCGGCGGCGGCGGTCAGGACCGTGACGAAGAGCATCGACGCGATGCGCACGGCGCGGGTCGATTCGCTGCGCGAGGCGAGCACGCTCACGAGAGGCGTTGAAGAGATCGAATGATCCATCGGCGGTGATTGTACCGTAGCTAACGGCCGAGGACGAGCAGGTACTGGTAGGGAAGGGTCTCCCGCGAGAGCACCCGAAGCCCCGCCGCCTGCGCATCAGTCTCGACCCTCGAGGCGTCGACGCGGACACCTTCATTCGGCGCCGGGCCCGGCCCGCCGCCGCCTGGCGTGTAGTTCACGATGCCGATTCGGCCGCCGGGCTTGAGAGATGCCGCGAGGTTGCGGAGAAAGGTGACGCGATCCTCGACTTCGGGGTAGGTGTCCACCACGAGCACGGCGTCGAGGTTGCCTTTCGGCAGGTTCGGGTTGCTCCCCTCGCCGAGGCGCGTCTGCACGTTCTGCAGGCCTTCGCGGGCTACGCGCCGGCGGATCGCTTCGAGCATCTGCCGCTGCACGTCCTGCGCGTAGACGGTGCCATTCGGACCGACACGCCGTGCGAGGCGGATCGTGAACCATCCGGCGCCGGCGCCGATGTCGGCGACGGCCGATCCGTCGGCAATCGCCAGCCTGTCCATGATCTGTTCGGGCTTCTGCCACGCGTCGCGGTCGGGCCCTTCGAGCAGTCCAAGATCCTGCGGCGGGAAGAGCCTCCCGTGTTGCGGAGCCAGATCCTGAAACGCCCACCCACCCACCTCCCAACTTCCGATGGCTGTCGTGAGCACAAGCGTCAGCGCAAGCCGTTTCATTTCTTCACCTGCCCCGCAATTCCGGGCCTGGTCATCGCTTCAGCCGACAGGACCTGTTCGAGCTGCTTCGCGTCCATCAGGCCGCGCTCGAGGACGATCTCGCGGATCGGCTTGCCGGTCTTCCCCGACTCCTTCGCGATCTCGGCGGTGGCCGCGTACCCAATGTACGGGCTGAGGGCGGTCGCCACCGCGGTGCTTCGCTCGAGGAGCTCGCGACACCTGGCCTCGTCGGCTTCGATGCCGTCGACGCATCGCGTGCGGAGCGCCTTCATCGACTCGCGCAGGATCGTCGAGGCATGGAGGCCGTTCCACGCGATCACCGGCATCATCACGTTCAATTCGAGTTGCCCGGCTTCGGACGCCGCGCAGATGGTCATGTCGCAGCCGATCACCTGGTAGCAGACCTGGTTCACCATCTCGGGCACCGAGGGGTTCACCTTGCCCGGCATGATTGACGAGCCCGGCTGCACGGCGGGCAGCGCGATCTCGGCGATGCCCGCGCGCGGACCCATGCTGAGGAGCCTCAAGTCGCTCGCCACCTTGCACAGCTCGACCGCGAGCCGCCGCATCGCGCCTGAATACGAGAGTACGTCGCCCATGCTCTGGGTGACTCGAAATCGGTTCGCCGCGGGTGACAGGGTCAGTCCCGTGTACCGCGACAGGTTGCGAATCGCCTGCGAGGTGTACTCTTCACCGGCATTGAGCCCCGTGCCGACGGCGGTCGCGCCCAGGTTCAGCTCCTTCAGTTGTCCAGACGAGTGCTCGACCTCGTCGGCGCCGCGCTCGATGCAGGCGGCGTAGCCGCTGAACTCCTGGCCGAGCGTCATTGGAACGGCGTCCTGCAGGTGCGTGCGTCCCACTTTCAGCACCGCGTCAAAGTCGCGGGCCTTGCGCCCGAGCGATGCTGCCAGCGAACTGGCCGACTCCACCAGCGAACCGTGCATCAGCAGCAACGCCAGGCGTGTGGCGGTCGGGTACACGTCGTTGGTCGACTGTCCCATGTTGACGTGGTCGTTCGGGTGCACGAGGCGATACTCACCACGCACGCCGCCGAGGATCTCCGCCGCGCGGTTGGCGAGAACCTCGTTGGCGTTCATGTTGTGCGAGGTGCCCGCGCCTGCCTGGTAGACGTCGACGACGAACTGATCCCGCAGCGATCCCGCGAGGATGTCGTCGGCGGCGCCAGCGATCGCTTCGCCGATCGTTCGGTCGAGGCGGCCGAGCGACATATTGGCGTGCGCCGCGGCCTTCTTGATCAGGATGGTGGCGGTGACGAGGTCGGCCGGTGCCCGGAGGCCGCTGATCGGGAAGTTCTCGAGCGCCCGCGCCGTCTGGATGCCGTAATAGGCATCGGCGGGAACGGCATGGCTTCCGAGAGGGTCGCGCTCGTTTCGAAACTCCATTGGACCTCCGCGCAGGCTGAAGCCTGCGCGCTACCGGCGCGGGTGATCAAATTATACTTGCGGGATGCCCTCAGTTTTTTGTGACAGCGTCGTCTCGCTCATCATCAAGACGTCGACGGAGTTGCCGCCCGACGTCCGGGCCGCGATGAAGGTGGCGATGGCGGAAGAGACGCCCGGAACCCAATCTTCGCAGGCGCTGTCGATCATCGCGCAGAACATCGACCAGGCTGCCGAGTGCGAAGGCGCCATCTGCCAGGACACCGGCATGCCCACCTTCGAGGTGAAGACCCCGATCGGCGCGAACCAGATCGTGATGAAGAAAGAGATCCGCGAGGCGGTCGCCGAGGCGACCAGGCGCGGCAAGCTCCGGCCGAACTCCGTCGATTCGATCACCGGCGAGAACTCCGGCACCAACCTCGGCCCTGGAACACCGATCATCCATTTCGAACAGTGGGATCGCGACGACATCGAGGTGAAGCTCATTCTCAAGGGCGGTGGCTGCGAGAATATGAACGCGCAGTACTCGGTGCCCGCCGAGCTGCCCGGCCTGGGCCGCGCCGACCGCACGATCGAGGGTGTGCGCAAGTGCATCCTCCACGCCGTCTGGAATGCGCAGGGCAAAGGCTGTGCGCCGGGCGCCGTCGGCGTCTGCATCGGCGGCGACCGCACCTCCGGGTACGTGCACGCGAAGGAGCAGTTGTTCCGGACGCTCGACGACATCAACCAGGATCCCCGGCTCGCCGAGCTCGAAGCGTCGATCATGGGCGAGGTCAATAAGCTCGGCATCGGCGCCATGGGATTCGGCGGACGCACGTCGCTCATCGGCTGCAAGATCGGCGTCCTCAATCGTCTTCCCGCGAGCTTCTTCGTGTCGGTCGCTTACGACTGCTGGGCCTTCCGCCGGCTCGGCGTGGTGCTCGACGGCAAGACGGGCGCGATCACGCAATGGCTTTACCGCGATCCGTCAGCACCGATCGCAGCCATGGCCGACCAGGCAGGGTTCCAGCGAACGGGCCGTGAAGTGCCTCTTCGCACGCCGCTCACCGAAGAGCAGGTGCGCGCGCTGAAGGTGGGCGACATCGTCCTCATCTCCGGAAAGGTCTTTACGGGACGCGACGCCGTGCATGCGCATCTGATGAAGCATGAGCCGCCGGTGGACCTGAACGGCTCGGTGCTTTACCACTGCGGACCGGTCGTCGTGAAGGAAGGCGACCGCTGGCGCGTCACGGCCGCTGGTCCGACCACGAGCATCCGGGAAGAGCCCTACCAGGCCGACATCATCAAGCGCTACGGGGTGCGCGCGGTCGTCGGAAAGGGCGGCATGGGCGGCAAAACGCTGGCAGCCTTGCAGGAGGCGGGCGCGGTCTATCTCAACGCGATCGGGGGGGCGGCCCAGTTTTACGCCCGGGCCATCCAGGGCGTCGACGACGTGTCGCTGTTGGAATTCGGGACGCCGGAGGCCATGTGGCACCTGACAGTGAAGGATTTCCCTGCAATTGTGACCATGGACGCCCATGGGAACAGCCTGCACAAGGATGTGGAACAGAGCTCAGCCAGGGAACTGGCCGCGATGGCCTGAGGGCGGTCGGGGAGCTATAATAGCGACAGGTTTTCCCGGGAGATTCCAGACAATGATCAATGTGTCAGCGACGGCAGCGACCAAAATCAGCGAACTGCTGACTGAAGAGAACAAGGCCGGCAGCGGCCTGCGCGTATTCGTGCAGGGCGGCGGCTGCTCGGGCTTCCAGTACGGCCTGATGATCGAGGAGAGCGGCGGCGCCGCCGACCAGGTGTTCGAATCGAATGGCGTCAAGCTGTTCGTCGACCCCGTGAGCATCGCCTACCTGAAGGGAGCCGAGGTCGATTTCGTCGACACGGTGACCGGTGGCGGCTTCACGATCAAGAACCCGAACGCGACGTCGACCTGCGGTTGCGGGTCTTCGTTCAGCGCGTAAGAACAGCACCTGAGAACACTGTAGGTCAAAGGTCACCTTTGACCTGTGACGTTTGACCCTTGACCTACACGTGACGACTCCTTCTCTTCCAGACATCCGGACCCTCAAGCCCGCCGGGGGCAAGCGTTCCAGCAAGCGGGAACAGATCGTCAACGTGTTCCTGCGCCAGGAGGGTCACCTCAGCGCGGACGACCTCGTCGATCTGATTCGGCGCGACGACCATCGTATCAGCCGGGCCACGGTGTACCGCACGCTGCAGTGGATGGTCGACGCGGGTATCGCCCGGAAGGTCGACTTCGGCGAAGGCCGGTTCCGCTTCGAGCACTCCTACCGCCAGCCGCGCCACTTCCATCTCATTTGCAAGACCTGTCACCACTCCTACGAGTTCCTCAGCTCCGACATCGAGGCGCTGGTCGAAGAGGTGGCGACGGCTCGCAATTTCTCACCCTCGCAGAGCGTCGTCCAGATTTATGGCACCTGCGAGGAATGCAAGACGGGCCGACAGCCGGCCAACGGCGACGGCCACACCGACCTCGTGTTTGCGAGGGATGCGCTGCGCATCGCCATTGCCACCGAACGCAGCGGCCTGGAATTTTATGCCCGCGCCGCGAAGATCGCGCGCGACGCCCGCGGCCGCAAGATCTTCCAGGACCTCGCCGCGGAGGAGAAGGAACACCTGGGCACGCTCGAAGCGCGCTACGCCGAGCTGCTGCAGCGGGATCCGCAGCTCGAATCGCGCCCGACGTTCCTGTTTTTCAAGGGCGCGGCCAACGGCCTGTTCGCCGAGGGCGCGGAGCGGCTCGATCGCGGCGTCAACGATCAGCAGGCGTTGCTGATCGGGATTCGATGCGAGCGCGGCTCGCACCGGTTCTTCAAGAAGTACGGTGAGCGGTTCGAGGATTCGGAGGGGAAGCAGGTGTTCCTCGAGTTTGCCGACGAGGAGCGCGCCCATCTCGACCTGCTCGTGCGTGAGTATCGCGCGCTGGTGGCCCGCCAGGGCCGAACCAAGCGCGGCGGTCGGCGTCCGGCGTCGAGCTCGCGCGCCAGCGCGCGGTGACCGGCTCCGGCGTCGACCTTCACCTCCACACCACCGCCTCGGACGGACGGTCCACCCCCCGCGAGCTCGTGGCGCATGCTGTCGCCGGAGGCGTCTCGGTGATGGCCGTCACCGACCACGACACGACTGCGGCATCCGCCGAGGTAGAGGCGGCCGCCCGCGAGCACGGCATCGAAGCGGTCACCGGCATCGAGATCACCGCTGTCGACACGGAGCGTGACGTCCACGTGCTCGGTTACTTCGTCAACACCAGCGATCCGGCGCTTGCGTCGTTTCTGTCGGCGCAGCGCGCCGGCCGTATCGCCCGCGTCGAAGCGATGGGCGCCCGCCTGGCGGAGCTCGGCGTTCCCGTCAACGTCGAAGCGATTGTCGAAGGGGCACGACGTGCGCCGAACCGTTCGGTCGGGCGGCCGCAGGTCGCGCGAGCGATGGTCGATGCCGGTCATGCGATCGACACGCGCGCCGCATTCGACCGGTGGCTCGGCGAGGGCCAGCCTGGGTTTGTTCCCAGGATGGGCGCCAGCGCAGAAGCGGTGATCGAGATCATTCATCGCGCCGGGGGCCTCGCCTCGGTCGCTCATCCCGGCAAGACACGCATCGATGCGAGGCTCGCCTCGCTCGCGGGCGCGGGGCTCGACGCGCTCGAAGCGTTCCATCCCGATCACGACGCCGCGATGGTTGCCCGCTACACCGGCCTCGCCGCTGACCTCGGTCTGCTCGTCACCGGCGGCTCGGATTTTCATGGCGATCCCGCGCACGGACTGACGCCCGGCTCCGTCACCCTGCCCGCGCCGCACTGGCAGCGGCTGCTGGATCGCCGTCACGCTCATGGCGCGGGCTGACCTCGTCATCGCCCTTCGGGGGGTGAGTAAGGATTACCGTGGTCTGCGTCCGCTCCGCATCGAACGGCTCGAGATCGCCGAGGGCCAGGCGGTGGCGATCCTGGGGTTCGACCGGACGACCGCGGAAGTCCTTGTCAGTCTCATCACCGGAGCGATCACGCCTGATTCGGGCGAGGTGGTGGTCTTCGGCCAATCCACGCGTGACATCGCCGACGCCGACGCGTGGCTACAGGGTCTCGACCAGTTCGGCATCCTGAGCGAGCGCGCCGTGCTGCTCGACCAACTGACGGCCGCGCAGAATCTGGCGGTGCCGTTTTCGCTGGAGCTCGATGACATGGGTGAGGACCTGCGCGCACGGGTGCGTCAACTCGCCGACGAGGTGGGACTCGGCGCCCACGAGCTTCAGAAGCCCGTCGGTCAACTGGACGCGGCCGCGCGGCAGCGTGTTCGCCTCGGCCGCGCGCTCGCGTTGAAGCCTCGCGTACTTCTGGCCGAGCATCCAAACGCCTCGCTCGACGGCAACGGACTGCCGGAGTTCGCCGCCGACCTGTCGGCGGTCGTGTCGAGCCGCGGCCTGGCGAGCGTCGTGCTGACCGCCGACCGTACGTTTGCCGCCGCGGTTGCGCCAACCGTTCTCGAGCTCAACGGCGCCACAGGTGAGCTCAAGCCTTCGTCCGGCTGGCGCGCCTGGTTCTCCTGAACAGCTTCGCCGGATCTGAAGAGCTCCGCTTGGTGGAACGGAACTTGGATTCGTCACCGCAGGGTCGTCAGAACGGCCCGCGGAGGTTAGAGCAGTTTCTATTCGTACGTAGTGTCCGGCTTTAGCCGGACCTTGTGGGCGTCGGCTTTTCACGACGGTCCGGCTAAAGCCGGACACTACGTACAAATGGAAAACGGTCTAGCTAGAGGCGACGTGGCGAACGGCACGATTAAACGTCTGGTGCGGGATCGGGGCTTCGGGTTCATCCGTGACGAGGGTGGCCAGGAGTGGTTTTTCCACCGCAGCTCGGTGACAGCCGGCGGTTTCGAGAGTCTCAACGAAGGGCAGCGCGTGGCCTTCGACGAGGAGCCCTCGGCGAAAGGACCTCGAGCGGGGAACATCCGGGCCGACGAGGGCGACAGCTCGACCTACGCCTGAGTCAACGATCTACCACCCTTGACGCTGTCGTCGCTCTTCTCGGCAACGACACGGCCGGAGTGTATCGACGGGCTGGCTCTCACCAGCCCATTTTTCAGGCTCCCAACCCCAACGCGTACGCGGCGAACTTCGGTAGCTCCGAGAGCATGTCGCGGAGGTCCGCCCGCCGCGTCCACCACCGTTCAGGCGTGGCGTCGTCATGACGACTTCCCCGCATGAGCACCTGGACTCCGGTGCCGCTCAGCTCACGCTGCATCGCAAACCGCGCCCGACGAAGGTGGTACTTCGAGGAGACGACGACCACCGTACGCCAGCGATTCGCCTGCGCAAGCTCGCGTAGCGTGATGGCTTCGTCCGCAGTGCTGCCGTGCAGCTTGTCGGGAAGGATGAGCGCCGCCGGAGGCACGCCGAGGTTGATCAAGACGTCCCTCGAGCGCTCGACCTGGCTGGATAGCCGCGCTCCGCGGCGTTCGATGATCGCGAATGCGGGTTCAAGGTACTCGCGGCTCAACACGAGGCGCGGCGCAGCACCTTCGAGGTAGAGGTCCGCGCCTTCGAGGGCCCGCGTCATCTGAGTGCCCGCCAGAACGAAGATTGCATCGGCCTTGCTCAGCGGGTCTTCGCGCGCCAGAAACGTTCCGAGATGGACAAACGCGTACGCGCCGAGAGCGGCGAGCACGACGACAACGATCGCGAGGATGAGGCGGAGCCTTCGGCTTGACGAGGATGGGATGGGTGGCGGCACGGGGGAGTGTTTACCCCGGCCCCATCGGGGGCCGGGCGAGAGGTGGGGTTAGTCTTCGATCAACCTGACGTCGCCGGCGCGGGGCCCTTTCCCGGAGTCTTCCGATGAAAAGTCCACACGCTGGCCTTCGCGTAATAGCTCGAAGACAGCTCCGCGTACGGCGCTGCGGTGGAAAAAATGCTCGATGCCGCCCTCATCGCGGATAAACCCGAACCCTTTGTCGATGAGGAGACGTGCGATAGTCCCGGTCGGCATACCGTGTCCTCCGATGCGCGTGGCCTGGGACCATCCCCAGGCGCCTCTGGACCGCTTCTCACAAAGCGGATCTATGAAGCCGAACGAAAACGTAGCGGTCCTGCTGCGCGTCGGTCGAAAGCTCGGCCAGTGTAGGAACTCCGGCCATCGAAGTCAAGGCAAGCCCGAACTCCTTCTGCTGCCGCAAATTGCGCGTCGACGCGGCAGCCGGTAGCATGACCCGTGCTCACAGCCCTCATTCTGGCCGGCGGCGACTCCTCGCGGATGGGAAGCCCCAAGGCTTTACTGCCTGACACCGAAGGACGGGCATTCGTCGCCCGCATCGTCCGCACGTTCGCGACGGCGGGCGTCACCGACATCGTGATCGTGACCGGGCGGCAGCATGACGCGATCGACGCCGCCCTCATTGCTGATGCGCCGCCGGTGATGCCGCGGCTCGTACGCAATCCCGATCCGTCGCGCGGGCAACTCTCGTCGCTGTGGGTCGGCCTCGACATGCTTGCGCCGAGTGCCGCCGGGGTGCTGATGACGCTGGTCGACGTGCCAATGCTGCGCGCGTCGACGATTGAGGCAGTCATCGACGCGTGGAACCAGTCGCATGCGCCAATCGTTCGACCCGCCATGGGCGGCCGCCACGGCCATCCGGTCCTCTTCGATCGCGTCACCTTCGAACAGTTGCGGCAGGCGCCTCTGACGGAAGGCGCCAAGGCGGTCGTGCGCGCCTACGCCGACCGCGTTGTCAACGTCCCGGTTGACGACCCTGGCTCCCTTGTCGATGTCGATACCCCTGACGACTACCAGCGGGTGATGAAGGACGGTCAGTAGAGGCGAGCGAAGGATGGTGGACCTGACCGGGATCGAACCGGTGACCTCCTGAATGCCATTCAGGCGCGCTCCCAACTGCGCTACAGGCCCCTTTTAGTGAGGACGAACAGTCAATGCTAACACGCGGGCCTGCAGCGCCGTAGCTCGCCGGAGGGGAGCACGGGCGGGACCTGGGCTGTCACAGACGCCGGCTATAACCGATATAGAGCCGGCGTCTATACCGTTGCTGAGGGCATGCGGCTGTGCGCCAGCACCAGCCACTGCGTCAGCAGCCGCGCCGCCTCGTCCGGCGTGGGGCCGTAGAACGGCATCATGGCGGTGGGCATGCCAGGCATGCGCCGGAGCTGTGCGCGCCAGCGGTTGCTGACGGGCGTGACCTCGATGTGATACGAGCGGCCGGCGATGGTTTCTTCGAAGCGATGAACGGTCAATGTTGGAAAGGTCCGTAGTGGGGGACGGCGGTCGATCTTACGCTTCGCACGCCAGCGATCAAGCGAAACGGATCACGAAGGCGCCGTCCACAAGCGGTATCGGCCGCCCGCGCCCGGAGATCGCGGCCAAGAAATATTTGCGTTGGCAGGTTGTCCACAGGTTTTGCACGCGTCATCCACAACTTTTCAACAGTGGCGCGATCGGGGGCGATCGACGCGCCGCAAGAGTACAATTGCGGCGTCGCAATGACATGTCTGTAATCGCGCGCATCGTTCTGTCGGCGTTCCTCTATCTGCTGGCGCCAAGCGCGGCGAGCGCCGCGCCCGACGCGATGCTGCTACGTCTGTTTCTCACCGACGGCACTAGAGTCGTGAGCTTCGGCGAGTACGCGCGCGTTGACGATCGCGTGATCTTTTCGATGCCGGCCGGCGGTGCCGCGGCTGAGCCTCGGCTGCAGGCCGTCACCCTCCCATCGCGGGTCATCGACTGGCCGCGAACCGAGCGCTACGCCGCGACGGCGAGGTATCAGCGCTACGCCGAGACGCGCGGCGACGAGGATTTCATCCGGCTCAGCAATGACGTCGCCGCCGTGCTCAACGAGATCCTGGTGAGCCGGGATCGAAACCAGGCGCTCGAGATCGCGACCCGCGCCAGGAACACGCTGGCCGACTGGCCACGTGACCACTTCGGCTACCGGCAGCGCGAAGTCACCGAAATCGTGTCGCTGCTCGATGAAGCGATCTCCGGACTCCGCGCAGCAGCCGGCATGACGATGTTCGACCTGTCGCTGGTGGCGACGGTCCCTGACATCCCGTTCGAGCCGCTGTTGGGGATGCCGCCACTTCGGGAGCAGCTCGACCAGGTATTTCATGTCGCCGCGCTCACCGAGCGCTCGTCCGAGCGCGTCGCGCTGCTGCAGACGGCGCTGGCGCTCTTGAGCGAGGCCGCCGGATCGATGGCTCCGGCTGACATCACGACGCTGCGGCACTCCGCGCAAAAACAGATCGCGCAGGAGTTCGCCATCGACGCGCAGTACGCGGTCCTCTCGCGGCGATTCATCTCGCAGGCGACGCGGGCCGCGGGCCGAGCACGGATCGCTGACGTGGAGCGGGTGCTCAACCGGATTCCGAACGAAGATACGCGGCTTGGCCGGCGCCGGCCCGAAGTCGTCCAGGCACTGCACGCCTCGGTCCAGGGGCAGCTCGATGCGGCCCTCCACCTGCGGCTGCTTCGCGATCGCTGGGTGATCCGGCAGGCCTTGTACCGGGACTATCGGCGGAACGTCGGCAATCATCTGCTACAGCTCGTGAAAGCCCAGCCGGCGCTCGAAGCGGTTCGTCGGCTCGCGGGGCCCTCGCCAAACACGCTGGTGACGCTCCGAGGCCGATTGAGCGGCGGGGCCGAGCGGTTGCAGCGGATTCAGGTGCCGACCGATCTCAAGGCGGCTCACGATCTGCTGACCACGTCGTGGCGGTTTGCCGAGAACGCCGTCAACACACGTTACCTCGCCATCCAGTCAGGACAGGTTGCGACCGCGTGGGAGGCCTCGTCAGCGGCCGCCGGCGCGTTGATGTTCCTCTCGCGCGCCCAGGAGGAGATTCGCACGCTGCTCGAGCCCCCTCAACCTCGGTGATCACCGTCCGCACCACCCGGCTCGTGCGGGTGCCGGATCTGTACACGTTCCGCGACGCCCTCTCCTCGCTGGCGTGCGGCGGCACGCCGTTCGACGCGCGCGACCGGTTCGTCATCGTCCCCACCCGCGCCGCCGCGGCGCACCTGCTTCGATCCATCGAGAACCGGCAGCCCTCGTCAACCGACGCGCTGCTTCTTCCCGACTTCATCACGTCCGACGAGCTGCCGGCGCGACTGGCCGAACGCGCGCCGCACGATGCGCCGACCGTGACCGCCGCGGAGCGGGAGGCGCTGCTCGGCGTGGCATGCCGCTCGGCGATTGCCGAGGGCGCGCAGCCGCCATTCCGTCTTCGCCCCGGCCTGGTTGCCGAGATCCTTCGCTTCTACGACACGCTGCATCGCAACCAGAAGGACGTCGATACGTTCGAGCGCCTGGCGCTCGGCATGCTCGAGCCTGGCGCGGCCGACGACCGCGGCGCCGAACGTCTCGTGCGGCAGACCCGCTTCCTGGTGAGCGCCTTCCGGCATTTCGAGCGCCAATGCGCCGACATCGGCGCATTCGATGAACATGCGGTTCGCCGGCACGTGCGTGAGAGCGCCTCGGTTCGTCCGTGGCGCCACGCAATCGTCGCGGTCGGCGACCGGTCCCTCGATCCCAGCGGCCTCTTTCGCGCCGACTGGGATCTGCTCGCCCGTGTACCCGGCCTCGAGCGCCTCGACGTCGTCGCCACCGACCACACGGTGGCGGGTGCGTTTCACGAGCGTATTCGCGACCTGCTCCCGGGCATCGAGGAGGTGCGCTTCGAGAGCGAGTCACCCGCCGCACCGGTGCTGCTCGCCGCGCCGAAGCCGCGAAGCGGAGAAGGCGGGCTGATTGCTCCCCGCGCAGTCACACAGACAGCGCGCGACCGTGAGGAGGAGGTCGCAGGATTCGCGCGTTGGGCGCGCCACGCCATTCGCGCCGGGGAGGTGTCGGCGCTCGACCGCATGGCGCTCGTCGTCCGCCAGCCGCTGCCGTACGTCTACGTGGCGCGAGAGGTGCTCCGGTCGGGGGGCGTTCCGTGCCAGATGTTCGATGCACTGCCGCTTGGTGCGGAGCCGTACGCGGCGGCGCTCGATCTCGTCGTGTCGTGTGTCAGCGGCAACTTCGCGCGCGGGCCGGCGGTCGCATTGCTGCGCTCGCCGCACTTCAGATTCGAAGGGCTCACCGCGCGCGAGATCACGGCACTCGACCGCGCGCTGAGCGCCGCGGGTTATCTCGGCGACGTGGCCGCCCTCGATCAGTTCACCCTCCCCGCCGCGGCCGTGCTCAGCCGCATCGCCGGTGAGCTCGCGCCGCTGAGAAACACGGCGCCGCTGGCCGCCCATCTCGAGCTGTTGTTCACCTTCCTGACGGCTCGCGAGAATGTGCCGGGCCCCGACGATCCGCTTCGCGAGCGGCAGCTTCGCGCCCGCGCAGCGATCCTCAGCACCCTCGCCACGCTGCGAGACGCGTACGCGAGGTTCGACGCGACGCCCATGGAGTTCGATACGGTGGCGGCGATCGTGAGGCGCTGGATCGAGGGACAGACCTTTGCGCCGCGCACGGGCGAGTCCGGGGTGCACCTCGTGGACGCCGCGAGCGCGAGGTTCGGCGACTTCGACGCGGTGCAGCTCGCGGGCCTGGTTGACGGCGAGTGGCCGGATCGCCCGCGCCGTAACATCTTCTACGCCGGGGGCGTGTTGCGCGAGCTGGGATGGCCGGCCGAGTCCGATCGCCTGGATGGTGCCCGCGCCGCATTTCGCGACCTGCTTCGCCTGCCAGGCTCGTACCTTGTCGTGTCGACGTTTACGCTCGAAGACGATGCGCTGGTGGCGGCGTCGACATTTGTGGACGAGCTCGAAGGAGCGGGCCTCGAGGCGGTCGAGTACACATCGCCCACGACGCGCATGTTCGACTACGAAGTGCCCGCCGTCGAGCGTCCAACGGTTGACGCCGCGCGTTTCCGCGGCCAGACCAGCGGACATATGCCAGCCGCCTACTCGCTGAGCTCGCTCGAGCGCTACCAGGACTGTCCGTTCAAGTTCTTCGCGGCCGACGTGCTTCGACTCGAGGAACAACCGGAGGACGAGCCCGCGCTCTCGCCGCGGGCGCGCGGCCGCTTCGTGCACGAGGTGTTTCAGCGATTCTTCGAAGCGTGGGACAGCCGCGGCGCCGGCACGATTACGCCCGATCGCCTGGACGACGCCCGCACCCTGTTCGAAGAGGTGGCGAAGCCGCTGCTCTCGCGGCTGCCCGAGACCGACGCGTCGCTCGAATGGACGCGCCTTTTCGGCTCCGCGATTTCGGTCGGGATCGTGGACGTCGTGCTTGGCCTCGAAGCCTCGAGACCGGCAGGCGTCCAGGAGCGGTGGCTCGAGTACCGCCTCGAAGGCGACTTCTCCCTGGGCGGTGCGGATGGCCGCCGCATTCCGCTGAAGGGCGTCGCCGACCGTATCGATCTGCTCCAGGGCAACCGTCTGCGCGTCATCGACTACAAGTCGGGGTACCCGCCCAACGTCAAGCGCGCGCTGCAGGTGGCGGTCTATGCGCTCTGCGCGCAGGAGCGGCTGGCGGAACGCGACGGCCGTCCGTGGGCGCTCGACGAGGCTGCGTATGTGGCGTTCACGGGCAAACGCGCGCTGGTCCCCGTCGTCAAGGCCGGGGCGAAGGATGTCGGCGAGACGCTGGCCGCGGCGCGCCAGAGGCTGATCGGCCTGGTGGACGACATCGGATCCGGCGTGTTTCCGCCGCGGCCGCACGAGCCGATGATGTGCACCTACTGCGCGTACCCGTCCGTCTGCCGGAAGGATTACGTTGGCGATTAGTAGCGTCCGGCTGCCCTTTGAAGAGGACTCGGCCGAGGCGCGCATCGATGCGCGTGACCGGGCGGGCCGTGAGCGCGCGGTCGATCCGCGCTTCAACGTCGCGCTCGAGGCCTCCGCCGGTACGGGCAAGACGCGCGTGCTCGTCGACAGGTACATCAACCTGCTGCACGCCGGCGTGGACCCCGCGAACATTCTCGCGATCACGTTCACGCGCAAGGCGGCGGCCGAAATGCGAGAGCGCATCCTCTCGACGCTCCGGGCCGCCGCAGACCGCGGGGAGCTGTCGCCCGCGCGGTGGCGCGAGCTGCGCGATCGCACGTCGGATATATCGATCAGTACCATCGATGCGTTCTGCCTGTCGTTGCTGCGCGAGTTTCCGCTCGAGGCCGACCTCGATCCCGGGTTCTCGCTGGCTGACGAAACCGAGGTGCCGCGTCTCATCGCAGAATCGCTCGACCGGGCGCTGCGGATCTGCCGTTCCCTGGCACGCCAGGACGAGCATGTCGCGCTCGTGTTCGCGCAGCTCGGCGACCGCCGCGCCCGGCGCGGGCTGGCGGCACTGCTGAATCGGCGCATCGTGGCGCCGCGCGTGCTCGCACGTTACCTGGCGGCCGGTCCGCGCGACCTGGACGTCGCGGGCGTGGCGCGCCGGGCGGCCGCGGCGCTCATCGACACTTTGGAAGCGATGCCGGGCGGGGTCGAGCGATTCCTCGAGACAGGCCCGCTCGAGCCGGCGTTCATGGTGCTCGCCCGTGGTGTAAGGCGACTGCGCGCAGCGGGAGAAGCGGGCGGCGCGGTCGATCCCGCTTCCATTCAGGCGGTGTTTGCGCGGGCGCGCGAGCACTTCCTCACGCAGGACGGCTCGCCGCGCACCCGTTGCCCCTATGCGAAGCCGGCGTTTGCCAGCGCCACGGACTGGCAGGTGCACAAGGACCTCGTGGTCGGACACGCCGAGGCGATGTCGCGGGTGTTCGACGCCTACCGGCGCGACTTGAACGTCCTGGTGTCGCGCGGCATCTCGCGGATGTTTGCCGTGGCCGAAACCGAATACCGCCGAACGCTGGATGCGCACGCCGTCCTCGACTTTTCCGACGTGCTGCTGCGCGCCCTCGCGCTGCTGCGCCAGATGGAGGAGTTCTCGCGCAGCCGGTACCGGCTCGAGTCGCGGTACCACCACGTGCTGGTGGACGAGTTCCAGGATACGAGCCGCGCCCAGTGGGAGCTCATCTCGCTCCTCGTGCAGGCGTGGGGCGAGGGCGCGGGGCTCACGGCCTCAGGACCGCTTCCACCCTCGATCTTCATCGTTGGCGACCGCAAGCAGTCGATCTACGGGTTTCGCGATGCGGACGGCTCGCTGCTGTCCGAAGCCAGCCGGTACCTCGAGGCGCTGCGTCCCGACGGGGACGTCCGCCGGTCGATTTCTCGAAGCTTTCGATCGGTCCCCGCGCTGCTCACGTTTGTGAACGACGTCTGTCACGACATCGACAAGGCGCCAGGCAGGCGGGACGGATTCCGGTACGCGGAAGAAGATCGGTTTCCGATCGAAACGACGGTCCGGCTAAAGCCGGACACTACGTACGACGACGTGCCGCTGGGACTGGTGATCGCGGAGACACCAGAGGAGTGCGCCGAGATCGCCGGCGACGAGATCGCACGCCTGGTGGCCGCGGCCACGCCGATTCGCGATCGCGATACCGGCGTGCGGCGTCCGGTCCGTCCGGGTGATATTGCCATCCTCTTCCGCACGCGTGACAGCCACCGGGAGTTCGAGAGTGCGCTCGAGCGGCGCGGCATCCCGGCGTTTGTCTACAAGGGGCTCGGCTTCTTCGACGCGGACGAGATCAAGGATGTGCTCGCGCTGCTCTGGTACCTGGCTGACCCGCTGTCGGACTTGCGGGCTGCCGCGCTCTTGCGATCGCGGTTCGTCCACGTCTCGGACGAGGGGCTGCGGCTGCTGGCGCCGAAGCTCTCGGACGCGTTGCGCGCAACCGGGCCGCCGGCGGCCGGGGTGCGACTCGAGCCCGATGATGCCGCCGCGCTCGACCGGGCCCGCACCGCGACCGCGCGATGGCGGTCGCTCGTCGACCGCATGCCGCCAGCCGAGTTGCTCGACCTGATCCTCAACGAGTCGGCCTACTTCGTCGAGATGCACGGTCCGCGGTTCGCGCAGGCGCGTGAAAACCTCAAGAAAATCCGCGCGCTGGTGCGGCGCATCCAGAACCGGGGCTACGCCACGCTCGGCCGGATTGCGGCGCATCTGGACCGCCTGGCGGTCGGCGACGACGCCAACGCGGTGATCGATGCGTCGGACGCCGTCAACCTCATGACCGTGCACGCGTCCAAGGGCCTCGAGTTTCCGGTGGTCTTCCTCGTCAACCTGGCGCGCGGTACAGGCAATCGTCGCGATCCCATCCGAATCGCCGCGCGGGAGGCGGACGACGATCTGTCGGTCGCGGTCGGCGACTACCAGTCGGAAGCCGACGAGGATGATTCGGCGAAACAGCGCGAGGAAACCAAGCGCCTGCTCTACGTCGCGCTCACGCGCGCGCGAGACCGCCTCTACCTCGGGTCGGCGTTGAAGGAGGGCCGGATCCAGCCAGGGCGCGGGAGCCTCGCCGAAGTCCTCCCGCAGTCCCTGCTGGATCGGGTCGCTGCCCAGGCAGCGGCCACCACTGCCGTGGAATGGCAGGCGTCATCGGGCCAGGTGCATCGCCTTCAACTCTGCCCGGCGGACCGTGAAGGTCCGCCCCGCAACCAGAGTGGACAGGGTTCGCTCCTCGAAGATCTCGTGAATGGCGGCGCGGGCCTTTCCGGCCCGCGAGACTCAGATTTCGCACCGCTTGTCGATAGCGGCGTTCCGCGCCGCCCGATTGCCGCGATGCTGGGTGACGCCGGCGTGTTGCCGGGAGGGCGCGAATCCGATCGGCTCGTCGGCACCTTCGTCCACCGCCTTCTCGAACGCTTCGGGCTGGATCCCGCCGTCACGGTCGACCGGGCCGCGGCGGTGCGCACGCTGCGGTCCGAAGAGATCCAGGGGCCGTGGCTGGACGAGGCGCTCGGCGCGTACCAGGCGATCGTGCAGCGGGCCGACGTCCGCGCGCTGTACCTGGCCGGCCCGCGCATCCATGAAGCGCCGTTCACGATGCGCCTGGACGGGTCGATCGTTCGCGGCACCATCGATTGCCTGGTGCGTACGGCGCCCGATCGGATGACGCTGCTCGAGTTCAAGACCGGGCGGCCGCGGGCGGAGCATCGCACGCAGCTGGATCTGTACCGCCGGGCGGCGGAATCGGCGTTCCCCGGCTCGTCTATCGACGCGCGCCTCGTCTATGCGGGCGAGGTGTCCGAGCCGTAATTGTCCGCACGAGCTGCCGGTTTGCACCAGGACGAAACCAAAACAGAGCCGTCGAGGTCTAAACGGACATACATGCACAATCTCCCCGTGGCCCCCGGCGGCCGGGCCGGTCCAATGACCCTGGTGACCCTCCAGGCGCTGCCGTGTGGCTGCGTGGCGGCGATTTATCGCTCCCGGCCCACAGTCGTCGAGCTGGAGCTGGTCGAGGCAAAAGGACCGCATTGCCGCGTTTTTGGGCACCGAACGGGGGAAGTCATCAGCGTGGCGGTGCCGGATTTCCGCGAGGGTGCGGGCCCCGAACCGACAGTTTAATGGCCCAGCTGAGGTTTTTCTGCATTGCGCCATGCAGAAGCCATCCCCTACAATCGAGTTCTCAGAATCTGGAACGCTTTGTGAGGAGACGCTGTTGACGACAAAAGAGGAGACGGTAGTGGCGCTGACCTGTCCCAGTTGTGGGAACGACCAAAATTTTCTCGTGAAAACACTTCAGATGCACGTCGTGCACCTGGAGGATTCGAGGGTTGAGGTCTCCGAGGAAGGCCGCCCCGCCGTGTTGGAACTCTTGTGCGACGAGTGTGACACCGCGCTCAGCATTGATGAACTGGAAGAAGGCCTCCGCAAGGAGCTGCTGCTGACCCTCGGCGCGCGCTAGAGGCTTAACGCGGACCGTAAAGGTCCGCGCCGCACTTCAATCCCATTCTTCGACTTCCTCGAAGTAGTCACACTCCGGGCAGACCCACTCCCTGGATTTCGTGGCTTTGGTCTGCGATGTCCCTGGCACGCGATCGATGACCTCGCGTTCGCGCAGTCGCATCGTTTCGCCGCACATCGGGCACTCCTTGTCGGCCATTGACTTCTCCCTGTGCCGACCCTATCGTACCAGCAGTTCATGGGCGGAAACACGTTTCGTCCGTTCGGCGGGCCGCAGGTTGCGGTGATCGGCAGCGAAGACAGCCACCACGAGGTGAGCTGCTTCGCCGACGAGGTCGTCATCGATTTTCCGTCGATGGCGCCCGCGGTCGATCGCATCCGTAGCGCGTTTCTCGCGGGTGAGCGCGCGGCCGCGCTCGGCGCCGCGATCAGCCTGTCTCCGCGCGAAGCGGCGGCGGGCGCCACTGTGCCGCTCGATGTGCCGGTGCGCTGCACCTGCCACTACTGCGGCGGCCGCGGCGAATCGTGGGCCGAACCGTGCCCGTGCTGCAGCGGCAACGGATTCGAGCTCCTGCACCATCAGCTCCGCGTCTCGGTGCCGGCCGGCGTGGCCGACGGCACGCGCTTCCACTTCACGGTCACACCGCGGCATCACCCGCCCACCCGCATCGAGCTTCACATTCGCGTCGAGTAAGTGGAACGTCACATCGGCCTCCTGGCCATCCTGAACAGCCTCTGGGGTGCGCTCGCGATGCTGGTGGGCGTATCGATGCTGCTGCTGTCTGCGGGCGCGCTGGCGATCCTGGTAGCGCCGGACGCCCGCGCTGTCGGTTTCGCGGCCGGACTGACTGCGGGCACGTTTGCCGTTATCGGCGTCTTTTCGGTGCTCTGGGGTGGCGCGCACCTGTGGGCCGCCGCCCGGCTCCGGCGTCACCACGCGTCGGGCCGCGTACTGGCACTCGGACTGGCCGTCGTCAACCTGCTCATCCTCCCGTTCGGCACGGCGCTCGGCATCTACGCGATGTGGGTGCTGCTGACCAACGAGGGCCGGCGGGTGTTCGAGCCCGCGCGCTAAGATAAGGGGATGCACGCCACGCTGGACAGCGCCATGGTCCTCGACGCGCTCCGCGTCATCGTCGACCCCGACCTCAGTCGAGACATCGTCTCTCTCGGCTTCATCAAGAACCTGGCGATCGACATGGGACGCGTGTCGTTCACGATTGAGCTGACGACACCCGCGTGTCCGGTGAAGGAGCAGATGCACGACCAGGCCATCGCGGCGGTGCGCGCACTGCCCGGGGTCTCTGACGTCACCGTCCAGATGTCCGCCAACGTCCGGTCGGTGTCGGCGCCAGAGACAGGACGCACGCCGCTTCCCGGTGTGAAAAACGTGATCGCCGTCGGCGCAGGGAAGGGCGGCGTGGGCAAGACCACCGTCGCCGTCAACCTCGCGCTCGCCTTGACGAAGTGCGGAAGCCGCGTCGGCGTGCTCGACGCCGACATCTACGGTCCGAACGTGCCGATCATGCTCGGCATCAGGGACACGCAGTTGGTCACCGACGGCAAGCGGATCGTGCCTGCCGAGAAGTACGGCCTGCAGGTGGTGTCCATGGGTTTTCTGACGTCGGACGATTCGCCGGTGATCTGGCGGGGGCCGATGCTGCACGGCGCGGTGCAGCAATTTTTCCGCGACGTCGCCTGGGAAGATCTCGATTACCTGATTGTGGACATGCCGCCCGGCACGGGTGATGTGGCGCTCAGTCTCAGTCAGACCGTTCCGGTCGCCGGCGCCGTGCTCGTGACGACGCCGCAGCAGGTGTCGCTCGCGGATACGCGGCGGGCGATCCGCATGTACCAGAAGCTGAATATCGCGCCGCTGGGGCTCGTGGAGAACATGAGCTATTACGCCTGCACCAACTGCCACCACGAGGCGGACATCTTCGGCCACGGCGGCGGCGAAACGCTGGCCTCCGCGATGGAAGTGCCGTTCCTCGGGCGGCTCCCGGTGTATCAGCCGATTCGCGAAGGCAGCGATACGGGCGTTCCTCTGGTGATCGGCGAGCCCGGTTCGCCGGCCGCGCGTGCGTTCATGACCGCGGCCGAGCGCACGGCCGCGCAGGTCTCGATCGCCGCGCACAAGAGCGCCGAAGCCAACAAGGGCAAGATTCCTCTCATTCAAGTCCGGTAGCCTCCGTGGAATCCATCGACCTTCCGTTCGCCAAGCGAACGCTCGACAACGGTCTGGACGTGATCGTGCACGAGGACCACCACGTGCCGATCGTGGCCGTGAACGTGTGGTACCACGTGGGCTCGAAGAACGAACGGCCCGGCCGCACCGGCTTCGCGCACCTGTTCGAGCATCTGATGTTCGAAGGCTCCGAGCACCACAACTCCGGCTACTTCCCGCCGCTGCAGCAGGCGGGCGCGCTGCTCAACGGATCCACGAACACCGACCGGACCAACTACTGGGAAGTCGTGCCGACCAGCGCGGTTGACCTCGCGCTCTGGATGGAATCAGACCGTATGGGATACCTCCTGCCGGCGCTGACGCCGCAACGGTTCGAAACCCAGCGGGACGTTGTCCTGAACGAGCGGCGGCAGAACTACGAGAACCGGCCGTACGGCTTCGGGATGATGGCGATCTCGGCCGCGCTTTTTCCGCCGGATCATCCGTATCACTGGATGACCATTGGCGCCGCGGACGACATCGGCGCGATGCAGCTCGAGGATGTGCAGTCGTTCTTCCGCACGTATTACCACCCGTCGAACGCGTCGCTGGCCATCTGCGGGGCTATCCACGCGGAACGGGCGTTCGACCTCGCGGAGCAGTACTTCGGCGAGCTCCCTGGCGGTCCTATCCCCGCGCCGGTATCGGCGTCCGCGACATTGACCCGCGAGAGCAGGCTCGTACTCGAAGACCGCGTCGAGATGCCGCGGGTGTACATGGCCTGGCATTCACCGGCGATGTTCGGCGAAGGCGACGCGGAGATGGATCTGGCCGCCGATCTGCTCGCCAACGGCAAGACCTCGCGCTTGTACCGCACGCTGGTCTACGAGCAGCGCCTCGCGCTGGACGTGTCGGCCTACCAGAGCTCGCGCGAGCTGGGCAGCTTCTTCCTGCTGGTGGCGACGGCCGCCCCAGGCCGCTCGCTGACCGAGATCGCGGCACTCATCGATACGGAGCTGCAGATGCTCTCCGACAAGGGACCGTCGGAGAGCGAGATGGTGCGCGCTGCGGCGCAGGCCGAGGCGCACTTCATGTACCGTCTTCAAACGGTAGGCGGGTTCGGCGGCAAGTCGGACCAGTTGAACGCGTACAACGTGTTCACCGGCAGCCCGGACTACTTCTCCGAAGACCTGGGGCGGTACCGAAGTGCCACGGTGGAAACTGTCCGCGCCGCGGTCAGGCGCTGCCTGGCATTCGATCGACGCGTGCTGCTCAGCATGGTTCCGCGCGGCCAGCTCGCGCTGGCGCTGCCGGGATCCGAGCCGGTGTCGGTCTCGTGATGAGGGCCGACCGCTCGCGACTGCCGCAGGTTGGACCCGACCCGGTATTCGTGTTTCCCGCAATCGTCCGCCACACGCTGGCAAACGGGCTGGAAGTGCGGACGCTCGAACATCACAGCGTGCCCGTCGTCACGTTCGTCATGCAGGTTGACGGTGGATCGGGGGCCGACCCGGCCGGCCGTGAGGGCCTCGCGGCGATGACCGCCGACATGGTGGACGAGGGCACCGGCGCCATGAGCGCGATCGACGTGTCGGAGGCGCTTGCGATGATTGGCGCCGAATACGACGTCGACGTCGGCGCCGATGCGACCGTACTGACGCTGACGACGCTGGCCCGCTTTGCGGAGCGCGGCTCGTCGATACTCGCTGACTTGCTGACGCGGCCAAGCCTTCGCCGCGAAGACTTCGATCGCGTGCGGCAGCTTCGGCTCGACCGGCTTCGCCAGCTCAAGGATTCTCCGCCAGCCGTTGCCGAGCGCGCGTTTCTGCGGCTGTTGTACGGGGACCACCCGTACGGACATCTATCGATCGGCCACGATGCGGCGCTTCGCCGGCTGGACCTGGCCGACGTCACGACATTCCATGCGGCCACATTCGCGCCTTCGCGCAGCGCGCTGGTCGTCGCCGGGGCGATGTCACACGAGAGATTGCTGCGGCTGGCGGAAGACGCCTTCGGACACTGGACCGACGATGATGCGGCCCGCGACGCCGTGCCGGTGGCGGCAGCGGACCTCGAGCCGGCGGCCGCGGCTCCGCGCGTCGCGGTGGTGTCGCGGGAGGGCGCGGCGCAATCCGAGCTGCGCATCGGTCATCTCTCCGCGCGCCGGGACACCCCGGACTATGCGTCGCTGGTGGTGATGAACGCCCTCCTCGGCGGCCAGTTCGTGAGCCGGGTCAACCTGAAGCTGCGCGAAGAGAAGGGCTACACCTACGGCGCGCGCACCGGTTTCGACTGGCGGCGCGGGCTCGCGCCGTTCGTGCTCCAGGCCAGCGTGCACACCGCCGCGACGGCCGACGCGATCCGCGACTCGCTGCACGAACTCGACGCCATCCGGGGCTCGCGTCCGCCGTCCGACAGCGAGATGACGTTGGCGAAGGCGTCGCTGACGCGCGGGTATCCCCGCAATTTCGAAACGGCCAACCAGGTGGCGCGCTCGGTGGCGCAGTTGGTGTTGTATGACCTGCCCGATTCCTACTTCGAGAACTTCGTGCCTCGCGTGAACGCCGTCACCGCCGCCGACGTCACACGCGCTGCGCAGAAGTATCTCGATCCCGCCCGCGTGACCACCCTCATCGTCGGCGACTACGCCGCGATCGGGCGGTCGCTCGACGCACTGGGTCTCGGCGACGTCCAGCTCCAGGCCTCAGACATCACTGACGCCGGGCCTTCATGAAGCCATCTGGCCCGTTGTTCGGTCTCACGGTGCTCGACCTGACACGCGCGCGGTCGGGGCCGACGGCCGTGCGTCAGCTCGCCGACTGGGGCGCCGACGTGATCTTGATCGAGGCGCCCGCCGACCAGGACAACGACCTCACGGTCGGCGGCCGCGACGGATCCGACTTCCAGAATCTCCATCGCAACAAGCGCAGCATCACGCTGAACCTCAAGAACGAAGAGGGCTTCGCGATCCTGCGGCGGATGATCGCCGGGGCCGACGTACTGGTCGAGAACTTTCGCCCCGGCGTGATGGCGCGGCTCGGCGTCGGCTACGAGGCCGCCCGATCGATCAACCCGCGCCTGGTGTTCGCCAGCATCACGGGATTCGGGCAGGATGGACCGTACCGCGACCGCCCGGGATTCGACCAGATCGCGCAAGGCATGGGCGGTCTCATGTCGATCACCGGCATTCCCGGCCAGGGCCCGCTGCGCGTCGGAATTCCAATCGCGGATCTCTGCGCGGGTCTCCTGTGCGCGCAGGGCATCCTACTGGCGCTGCTCGAGCGCGAACGGTCCGGCGAGGGACAGTGGGTGACGGCATCGCTCCTCGAGTCGCAGATCTTCATGCTCGACTTCCAGGCGTCGCGCTGGCTGAACGACGGCGAGGTCCCACGACAGGCCGGAAACAATCACCCCACCAGCATTCCGACCGGGGCGTTCAAGACAGCGGACGGCGAGATCAACATCGCCGCGAGCGGGCAGATCATCTGGGAACGCCTGTGCCGCGCGATCGGCGCCGAAGCCCTGATCGGCGATCCGGCATACGTCACTGAGGCCGCGCGATCCGAGAACCGCGACGCGCTCACCCGCGAGATCGAGCGCGGCCTGACCACTGCGGCAAGCGCCGTCTGGATCGATCGTCTCAACGCGGCGGGCGTACCGTGCGGCCCGATCTACTCGGTGGACCAGGTCTTCGCCGATCCGCAAGTCTGCCATCTCAACATGGTCAACACGCTGGCATCACCTCACTACTCCCCCCTGCGCGTGGTTGGGCAGCCGGTGCATCTCTCGCGTACGCCCTCAGAGGTGCGCGTCCGGCCACCCGAACGCGGCGAACACGGCGGGGAGATCCTGGCGCAGTTCGGGTATGAGCCCGCGCAGGTCGCCGACCTGCGCGGGCGCGGAGTCATCTGAGGGACGCGATGGACAACGGCAGCAAGATCCTTGCGCGGGTGGACGGCCTGGTCGGCACGCTGACCTTCAACAACCCCGAGCGCCGCAACGCCATGTCACTCGAGATGTGGCGCGAGGCGTCCACCGTGCTCGAGACGTTCGCGACCAACCCGGAGGTGCGTGTCGTGGTGCTGACCGGCGCCGGCGGCAAAGCGTTCGTCTCCGGCGCCGACATCTCGAAGTTCGAGAGCGAACGAGGGTCGACCGAGGCGGTGGCTGCGTACGGCGCCGCAGTCGAGCGCCTGCAACAGGTCCTGATCGATCATCCGAAGCCGACCGTGGCCATGATTCGCGGCTACTGCATCGGGGGAGGCGTGAACATCGCGATCGCCTGTGACATGCGCATCTGCGACGAATCCGCCCGGTTTGGCATCCCCGCCGCGAAACTCGGTCTCGGGTACGGCCGGAGCTCGATCCGGCTGTTGCTCGACCTGGTGTCACGCCAGTTCGTGCACGAGCTGATCTTCACTGGACGTCACGTCGATGCGGCCGAGGCGTTTCACATGGGCCTGGTCAACCGCGTCGTGCCGGACAGCGACATCGAGGCTTACGTGTGCGGCCTGAGCGAGACGATCGCAGGCAACGCGCCCCTGACCATCCGCGCCACGAAGCGCACGGTGCGTGAGCTCCTCGGCGATGCGCGCGATCGCGACGACGCCGAGTCCGACCTCCTGGTGCAACAGTGTTTCGACAGCGCGGACTACGAGGAGGGGCGCCGTGCATTTCTCGAGAAGCGCAAGCCCGTGTTCACCGGCGCGTAACTCCCGCCCAGTCTTACAGCCAGCCCGGCACGACTAGAATCAGCCAGGTGACCGGCGGCGCCAGCGCGACCATCGAGAAACCCCACTGAAGAAGCCTCCGGAAGACCAGGTCGCGCTGGTCGTCCGGCGCGTTGGCCACGACCAACGAGCCACTGGTCGAGAACGGGCTCGAGTCCACGACAGACGCCGAGAGCGCGAGCGCCGTGATGAGCCCGATCGCGCTCACATCCTGCCGTTCGAGGAACGGCACGGCCAGCGGGATCAGTGTGCCCAGAATCCCCGTCGTCGAGGCGAACGCCGAGACGACGCCGCCGATATAGCAGATCAGGAGCGCGCCGGTGAGCGCCGTGCCCACCGCCGCAACGTGGCTGCCGAGATAGTTGACAGTGCCGAGAGCCTGCATCAGCGAGACGTAGGTCACGATGCCGCACACGAGCAGCGTGGTTGACCACGCAATCTGCTCGGTCGCACCTTTCGCGCCCTTTGCATCGAACGCCGACAGCAGCACCGCCACGACGAACGCCGAGAAGCCGACGTCCAGATCGAAAAAGAGCGCTCCGATCGTCAGAGCCATCAAGCCCGCTACGGTCAGCGCGCGGGGCCGATTGAGCCTGACGGCGGGTACTGCGACATCCGTCGGCGTCTCCATCGGAGCCAGGGGCCCGGCACGCTTCTGCCGGCCGAACAGGGCCACGATGATCACGCCGAGGATGATGTTGAAGAGCATGCTCCCGGCAAACAGCGTGAGCGGGCTGCCGTCGAGGCCATTGCGCTCGACCACGTTGTTGGTGATCAAGCCGAAGATGCCAATCGGTGAGAAGGAGCCAGCGCTCGCGCCGTTGACGACCATCAGGCCGACCGGCACGGGGTGGAGATGGTAGCGGCGGGCCAGGCCGGCGCCGATCGGGGCGATCATCGCCACCGCCGCCGGACCCACCGCGCCGACGGCGGTGACGGCCGCCGTGACGAAGAACATGACCCACGGCACGAGGGAGACGCGCCCGTGTGCCGCCCGCATCGCGACGTCCACCAGCCAGTCCACGGTGCCATTGTTCCTGGCGATGGCGAACAGGAACGTGACCCCCGTGAGCACGATGAACAGATCGCCGGGAAATCCGCTGACGATGCTGTCAACCTTCGCAGCGGGCGTGCCGGGCAACACGAACATCCCGACGATGAACGCGGCTGAAATCGCGAGCGCGCCCAGGTGGATCGGAAACACCGTCGCAATGAGAAAGATCGCGGCGAGCACGAGTATGGACGCCAGTTCGATGGACATGAGTCGTCTCAGGTGCCGGGTGAATGAGTGGCAGACCCGGGAGTCTCGCACAGAATCAGTTCAAGCGATGAGGCGCCCGTCGCGAACGCCGTGGAGGCCGGTGAAATGTCCCCGCTCGCCCTCTCGCTCGCGGAAATCATCTACGACGCGCTGGCAAGCCTGTTCGATTACCTATGGTTGTCAGCTGCCGGTCGTCAGTTGCCAGCAGGATGCCCGTTCCGTTCTGACAACTGACAACTGACAACTGACAACTGACTACAGGCTTCGCCTCAAGAATCTCGTCAGGACATACCCGTCGAAGAACTTGAACGGTGCGGAGCCGGTGCTGTAGTGGCCGCACGGCAGCACCGTCACCTCGTGCGGCAAGCGTCTCGCCTTGAACTCATCGACCAGCATTCGCGAAAGGTCCACGGGAAAGCTCAGGTCGTATCGGGCGTAGACCAGCAGCGTGCGCGTCTGGTGCAGCCGCTCGAGATAGGAGAACGGGCTGATCGGGCGCCACAAGTGACGCAGCTCGTCCAGGTTGATGTGTCCGTTCAATCCCTCGCGCACGTGTCGCGTGGAGAGCCCGCGCCACACCACGTCGGCGAAATACGGCGAGATGTGGTTGAGCGCCTGCGCGCGGATGCGGGGCTCGTGCGCCGCCGTCAGCAGGGCCAGGCACGAGCCCAGGCTGGTCCCGAGGATCCCGATGCGCTCGAAGCCCTGTGACGCAAGCCATGCCACCGCGCGGCGGGCGTCGAGCACCGCTTGCCGGCACACCTGGATCGTTCGCGCGATGTTCGAGCTGACGATGTAGTCGGCGCGTGTGAGCTCGGGGGGCATGCGGGTGTCGTGGTACGGAAGGCTCAAGCGGAGCGCCGACACGCCGAAGCGGGCGAGCAGGCGCGACAGCCCTATGTGGCCCTCTGCGTCGGAGTTCCACTGCGGAAGCACGACGACCGCGCGGTCGCCGCCGGACGGAAACCACCGTGCGACGACGGTGTTGTTCGCGGGATGAGGCGTGGTGAGCGCACTCGGGAACCGGAGTGTCCCGGCCTCACCCTTCTGCCGGTGCTCCGCGCTGGCGGGTTCGAACTCGTAGTCGCGGGTCTCGGGCGTCTCGAAGAACCCGGCCGGATCGCGCATGACCTCATCGACCCACCGCTCGATCGTCTCCTGCGGTGCGACGGGGTCATGGCCGTTCGGCGACAGCCAATCCACACCCCATTCGAACGGCCGCACGATGCGGTCTTTGCTGACCGAGGCGAGCCTGTGCTCCCACGCGTGGAAAATTCGTCCCAGCATCAGCTCAGCCGGGCAGCGGCGCGCGCGTTGCAGCGTTCCGCAGCATGTTCGAACATCCAAGAAGACCCGACGTGCCGCGTCAGCCGGGGGTGCCCGACATCATCGATTCGCCGCCGCCGGACATCAGTCCCGCGCCGCCGCCCGATATTCCGCCGCAGCCGCTTCCGGATCGCACCGAGCCTCAACGGGACATTCCCGGGCCGAAGTAGGGTTCGAGCGACCGCGCCAGTTGCAGCAGCGCCGGCGTCTGCGCGCCGCGCCCGACGAGTTGCGCGCCGATGGGCAGTCCCTCGATCGTCTGGCCGCAGGGCATCGCGATCGCGGGGTGTCCCGTGATATTGAAGAGCTGCGTCAGACGTAGCGTGATGTTACGCACCGGTTCCTCGGACGCACCAATGCGGACGGTCGAAACCCCGAGCCTGGTGGCCGGTACCGCGAGCGACGGCAGCAGCAATGCGTCACGGCGCGAGACGAGCGCGTCGACCTCGCGCCTGAGCACCTCGCGCCCTCGCATCGCGCGGGCGTAATCCTCGCCGAGGATATACCGGCCCATTTCGAGCCGCAGCCGAACGGCTGGGGTGTAGTCCGCCGCGCGGCGTTCGAGCGTGCCGGCGTGCAGCGCCGCCGCCTCGACGAGCACGATGTGCAAGTACACGGGGACGATGTCGCTTGCGTGCGGAACGTCCACGTCTTCGAGCTCGACCCCGGCCTCTCGCAACCGCCCGCACAACGCCTCGAATGCGCTGGCGACCTCGGGATCCAGCAGCGCCGTGAAATAGCCGCGGAGGACTCCGATTCTCATGCCACGCGGATTGGACGCGTCCTTCGGTCGCGGCGAGGGCGCCGCCCGCAGCACGTCATACAGAACTTCCGCGTCGTCCACGCTGCGACAGAGCGGCCCGACGTGGTCCATCGTGCCGCTGAGCGGCACGATGCCGGCGGTCGGAATCTCTCCGAGCGCCGGCTTGAGCCCCACGAGGCCGCACGCCGCGGACGGGATGCGGATCGAGCCGCCCGTATCGGTGCCGATCGAGGCGTAACACATCCCGTCGAGCACTGATGCCGCCGACCCTCCCGACGAACCGCCCGGGGATCGGGTGGAGTCGAGCGGATGATGGACGGGGCCGAAGGCGGATTCTTCGTTGGTCGTGCCCAGGGCAAATTCGTGGAGGTTCGTCTTGCCGATGAACACGGCGCCCGCGTCACGCAGGCGGGCGACGATCGGCGCGTCCGCCTGGGCTATGTGGCCCTGGCGTACGCGTGAGGCCGCGGTCGTCGGTGTGCCGCGGAGGTCGATGAGGTCCTTGAGCGAGATCGGAATGCCGTGCAACGGCCCGCGGTGCCGGCCCGTGGCCATCTCCCGGTCGGCCTCCCGCGCCTGCGCGAGCGCCTCGTCGGCCAGCACGGTGATGAACGCGTTGATGGACGGATTGCGCTCGGCGATCCGGTCAAGGCACTCGGCCGTGACGGCTTCGGCGGTTGTCTCCCCGGCGGTGAGGGCCCGCGCCAGGCCCGTTATCGTACGCGCGTCAGCGGGCATCCGGGGCTTGAGGCTCGTCGTGTTCGCCTGCGGCGTCGAAATTCCAGTCCGCGGCGCGAAGCGCGGACGCCGAACGCGCCAGTCCCTCGAGGAGCGGCCGCATGCCCGTGAGGCCACGCCGTTCCGCGTCGTCGGTCGCGTTCTCCAGCCAAACTTTCACTGTCATTGCGGTCACTTATTGTATCTGGCGCCGCTCGAAGCCGGCACCGCCGTTATAAGCTGACACCGCTGTTATAGGCTGACACCGCTGTTATAGGCTGACACTGTGAGGCATACGAAGATCGTAGCAACGATCGGTCCCGCGACGAGCGGCGAGCCGGCCATCCGCTCCTTGATAGCCGCGGGCGTCGACGTGTGCCGTCTGAACTTTTCCCACGGCACCCACGAGGCGCACGGCGCGGCGGTGCGCCTCATCCGCGCCGCGGCCGACGAGCTCGGGCGCTCGGTCGCCATCATGCAGGATCTCAGCGGTCCGAAAATTCGCACCGGCCTGCTGCGCGACGGCAAGCCGATCCCTCTCACGCCGGGCGATGAGCTGCGGATCGCGGTCGGTGAGTTCGTCGGCGACGGCCGGCGCGTCTCGACGCCGTTCGCGGATCTCCCGAAGGCGGTGCAGCCCGCCGACCGCCTGCTGCTCGACGATGGCCGCATTCAGCTCCGGGTCGAGCGGGTCGAGGGCGACGAGATCGTGACCATCGTCGTCGATGGCGGGATGCTCGGCGAGCACAAAGGCATCAACGCGCCAGGGGTCATGTTCCCCTCGTCCGCGCTGACGGACAAGGACATCGAGGATCTCAAGTTCGGCGTGAGCGTGGGCGTTGACCTCGTGGCGCTCAGCTTCGTGCACAGCGGCGCCGACCTCCGTCAGGCGCGCGAGGTGATGCGGAGCGCCGGCTCCCCGTCCATTCCGCTGGTCGCCAAGCTCGAACGGCCGGAGGCGATTGCGCGGATCGAGGAGATCCTCCGCGAGTCAGACGCCGTGATGGTGGCCAGGGGCGACCTCGGCCTCGAGCTGCCGCTCGAACGCGTGCCGCGCGTGCAGAAGGAAATCACCCGGCGGGCACGGGCGCTCGGGATCCCGGTGATTGTGGCGACGCAGGTGCTCGAGTCGATGGTCACCCAACCGCGGCCGACGCGGGCCGAGGTCAGCGATGCGGCCAACGCGGTGGACGACGGCGTGGACGCGATCATGCTGGCGGGCGAGACGGCGATGGGGAAGCACCCGATTGAAGCGGTGGAGACGCTCGACCGGATTATTCGCGACGCGGAGTCGATACCCGCCGCCTTGTCCGTGCCGCTCGAGGTTGATTCGCATTTGATGCCCGCTCACGGCCGCGCGATCTGCGAGGCGGCGGTGACCATGGCGGGCCGCGGCGAGGCAAATGCGATCGTGGCGGTCACCCGTCGAGGCAAGACGGCGCGGATGCTCTCGGCGCTTCGTCCACGGGCGCCGATTTACGGCGCCACCGACCAGCCGGACATCGCGCGGCGGCTGGCATTGCCGTGGGGCGTGGTGCCGCTGCTGACCGACTTGAGCGGAGACGTCAACACGGCGGCGGCGCGCATCGGCGCGCAGCTCGTCGAGGGCGGCGCCATCCCCTCGTCGTCGGTGATCGTGCTCGTCAGCATCACGCCGGATCTCTCTCCGGGGCAGTCAAACTTCCTGAAGCTGCTGCGCGTGTAGTTACGCCTTCCAGCGATCCTCGAGATGTTTCTTCAGCGACTCGAGGGCCAGCATCCATCCCGTGGAGATGACATCGTAGTAGCGCTCCCAGCGCGCGCTGCCTGCGTCGCAGCCCGACTGCCTGACGTGGAGGAGGGCGCCGTCGCCGTGCAGGCTGCAACTGGCCTGCAGCGCCATCGGCCCGATCGGGTCGCCATCGGGAGGCATCCAGTACATGTCGGCGAGAAAGAATTCACGTCCCGGCTTGAAGTCGATCACCGTGCCGTGAAAGGTACCGCCCAGGCGGCCCAGCAGTTCATCACGCCATTCCGTCGGCTCCCACTCGACCGCGTAGCTGCCGAGCGCGCGCGGAATGCAGACCGACCGCGAGACCTGCCACCAGACCTTCAGCACATCGCTGTCGAAAAAGGCGTCCAGCACAGCCGCGGGCGGCGCGTTGATGACCAGGCTATGAGCGAACTCGCGCATTCGACAGGATAATCAGTTTATGGACTCGCAGCCGCTGGCGTATCTGGATCCCACGTTTCTCGAAGGCGAACGCGCCCGTCCGATCCGCATTCTCGCCGAGTATCTCGAGCCGCTCGGCCGGTTCAAGGCCCAGGACATACAGGATACCGTCGTGTTCTTTGGTTCCGCGCGGATCCATAGCCGAGAGCGGGCCGAGCAGGCCCTGGCGGAGCTGATGGGCGCCGTGGATCTCGCCGATGCCGACCCCGATCCGCGCCTCATTCGTGGTCGCAAGGCGGTCGAGTGGTCGCGGTATTACGAAGAAGCCCGCGAGCTGGCGTTCATGCTCACGAAATGGTCGACCGCGATTGAATCAGAGTACCACCGCTTCGTCGTCACATCAGGAGGGGGCCCGGGAATCATGGAGGCGGCCAACCGCGGCGCCACGGAAGCGGGCGGCAAGAGCATCGGGTTGAACATCAAGCTGCCCTACGAGCAGGGGGCCAACCGCTATATCACGCCCGGGCTGCAGTTCGAGTTCCACTACTTTTTCATGCGGAAGTTCTGGCTGTCGTATCTCGCCAAGTCGCTGGTCGTCTTTCCGGGCGGATTCGGCACGCTCGACGAGATGTTCGAGATCCTGACGCTGATGCAGACCGAGAAGCTCGAGAAGCAGATCCAGATCATCCTCTACGGCACCGACTACTGGGATCAGATCCTCACCCTGCAGCCGATGGCGGAGTGGGGCGCGA
>CANIBQ010000025.1 GCA_947465645.1 Acidobacteriota bacterium
GCCTCCCGTGTTCAGCGTTTCTTCGTTGTCCGATGGGTCGCCTGCGCCGTCCACGGGTCTTCCGGCCAGGGATGCTTCGGATACCGGCCGCGCAACTCCTTCCGCACCTCGAGGTATGCGGTCTCCCAGAAGCTCCGCAGATCGCGCGTCGTCTGCACCGGCCTCCCGTTGGGCGCGAGCAGGTGAAAGAGGATCGGAACCTTGCGCGGCCCGACGGTGGGCGTTTCGGCGAGGCCGAAGAGCTCCTGCAGCTTCACCCACGTCGACACCGAGCCGTCTTCGCCGTACGCGAGCGTCGTAGACCGGCCGCTCGGGACGACGATTGAGGGCGGCGCCAGCGCTGCCAGCGATCGCCTGGCCTCGAAGGGCAGGTGCGCCTCGAGGTCGATCTCGTCGAGCGCACGCGCCGCAGCCGCCGCCTGGAGTACGACGGCCGGCAGGTCCACCTCGATGCCGGCAAAGCGCAGCCGGCGAATGACCGCTGCACTGCGACCGTCCGGCTCCCGTGCGAGCCACGCGTCACACAGCAACCCGGCCGCAGTTGCCGGGTCAACCGCAACCGGCGTATCGCTGAGGACGATCGCCTCGAAGCGCGCGACCCGTGCGGCTCGTACGCGGTGGCCGTCGTCGATCCGGTGCTCCACCTGCGTCGAGGAGGGGACGATCCACTCGCGCTCCACTCGACTCGCGGCGTATATCCGCGCCTCGTCGATTCCTTCACGCGTCGCCGAGACGACGTCCAGCGCCACGAGGTAATCGCCGTCGCGGACGCCCGATTCGCGCGCGAGCGCCGCGCCGTGCCCGGAGGCGAGCATGACGCGATCGCGGGCCGACGATCGACGCCTCCCGAGGCGGTCCGCGTAGCCGGTGTAGAGCGCGTGCCGAAGCGACTCGTCGGAGGCGTGCGCCGAAACAGATCCATTCAACGCATCGGCGGCGATGCGACGCAGTTCGTCCGCAATCCGCCGCACGTGGAACGGCTGCTGCGCGAACCGATCGATCAGCGGCAGGAGGTCGCACGTCGTGAGCGCGGCCGCTCCGCCGTGTCGTGTGACGCCCTCCGAGAGCAGGGCACACGCGGCCGCCACCTCCGGCGCCCCCTCGCCGTCGAGAAGGATGCGTGCGAGCCGCGGGTGAAGAGGAACCCGCGCGAGCTGCCGGCCGAGCGGCGTCAGGCGGGGTGCGGAGACGCGGTCGACGGCACCGAGGCGCACCAGCAGTCCCAGCGCCGCCTCGACGCGATCGGCCGGAGGCGTCTCGAACCATTCGAACGTGAGCGGGCCGGCGCCCCACGCGATCAGATCCAGCAGGGGTGCGGCGAGATCAACGCGGGCGATCTCCGGCTCGCGGTGCGGGCGCAACCGGTCGGCCGCCGGCCAGAGCCGGCGAACCAGGCCGGGCCCGACCCGCGCGGCTCGACCGGCGCGCTGGTCCGCGGAATCCTGCGTCACGCGCTCGAGCGACAGGCTATCGACGCCGCGCTCGGCGTCGTAGCGCGCCACCTTCACCTGTCCTGTGTCGATCACCACCGACACGCCTGGCACGGTCAGCGACGTCTCGGCAATGTTCGTGGCCAGGATAATCCGTCGCCCCGGTGACGCGCGGATCGCGGCGTCCTGCGCCTCGCCGTCGAGCGACCCGTGCAGCGCGACGACATCGAGTCCCGACGCGCCTGCCCAGGTCGTCAACTCCGCCTGCGCGCGTTCGATCTCGCGCCGGCCTGGCAGGAAGCACAGCACCTGGCCCTTCGTCGGTGGCACCAGCTCGCGGACCGCGTCCCCGACCGATTGCGCCGCCGCGTACTCGACCGTCAACGGATGGGGGACGCCGGGCACCGTCAGGAGCGGTGCCCCGTCGAGAAAGCGCGCGACCTCGCCGGTGTCGAGCGTCGCGGACATGACGACGATGCGGAGGTCGGTGCGAGCGAGCCAGGCCTGCCTGGCCAGGGCCAGGCCGAGGTCGGCGTGGACGCTTCGCTCGTGGAACTCGTCCAGCACGATCGTGGTGAAGTCCGAGAGCAGCGGGTCCTGCTGCAGGCGCGCCGTCAGGATCCCTTCCGTGACGACCAGCAGGCGGGTATCGCGGGAGAAGCGCTTCTCGAACCGGATCTGCCATCCGACCTCGCGCCCAATCGTCCAGCCCTGTTCCTGCGCGATGCGCGTCGCCACCGCGCGGGCCGCCACGCGCCGTGGCTGCAGCAGGATCAGGGGGCCCGCCGCGGCCAGCGCTGGAGGCACCCTCGTGCTCTTGCCCGCGCCCGGCGCGGCGGAGAGGATCAGCGCGCGATGACGATCGACCTGCGCGCAGATGTCGGCAACGCAGGCGTCGATGGGAAGGGGCTCGAGGGGCATGCCGCATCCCATGATGACGCATGCCGCGACCGTGATGTCGACGGCAGCCGCGGCGCGCCGCATCGCCTTCTGTCCACCAGCACACCATCTGCCTTCACCAGGATGCCCTGGAAGCCTTACGCTATGGGCTATGGATGCCGGCGAGATTCAGGACCTTCAGGAGATCGTCCGCGCGTTGACGCTCGTGGACGATGTGCGGGCTCGACTGCCGTCTGCGTGCGCGGTCTGCGCCGCGGCGATGTGCGGACACCAGGTGCTGATGAGCGTCGCCATTGGCTTCAAGGATCGTCCGGTGTGCGCGGCATGTCTTGGACGGGAGCTCGGCCACGACCCCGAGAGCCTCCGCACGAGCATCTGCGCCTTTCTCGCCCGGCAGCGATGTCACCGGATTGCGTGGGCGTGGGCGAACTCGGTTGAGCAGTTCGAGATTGGCGACCAGCGCCCGGCGTGTGTCTGGCCGGCGACTCCGGATCTGCCGAATCAATCCAGCGAGCCCGCTGCCGTGCGCCCGCACGCGGCCGACACGGCCCAGCATCGGCACTGGGACGCTGACTGGGACGCGGGGCAGATGTCATGCGGGGATCTCGTCCTCGCCCTCCGCCACCGGCTGCAGGGGATGAAGGCTGGCGAGGTGCTGAAGCTCACCGCCCACGACGCCGCCGCGCCCGAAGATCTTCCCGCCTGGTGCACCCTGACCAGGCATGTCCTGGTCGGATCCGCGCACCCGGTCTACTGGATCCGGCGCCGCGACGCCTGACGGTGGAGCGCTCCGGCCTGGAAACCGCCGGCACTTTTCGCGCCGGGGCACCCGTGATATAAATCTGTTCGCCAGTGCCTGTTTCGACAGATCCTTCCCGTTCGCGCTCCGGATTCACTTGAGTCCGGCCACTTCAGTAGCGGTCCCGCTACCTTTCATCCTTCGTTCGTAGATTTCCGGTTCTCGCCCCGGCAGGCCTGTGTCCTGCCCGCGGACCGGACCATCGTGGAGTAAGCCATGCCCTTTCGTACGCGACGCGCATCCGCGTGTCTACTGGCGCTCGTATTGTGGTGCTCGCTGCCAGCGGCCGCGGCCGCGGAGCCCTTCAAACCGTTCAAGCTGAAGACGCTGGACGGGCAGGAGAAGACGCTCACCGACGTCCTCGGCAGCAAGGCGACGCTGGTGTTCTTCTTCTTTCCGACCTGCGTCTACTGCAACCAGGCCTTTCCCGAGGTGCAGAAGCTCTACGACACCTACAAGGACAAGGGCCTGTCGATCGTCTGGATCAACGCCGTCCCGAGCGAGCAGCGGCTCATCGCGGCCTGGCGTACCAAGCACGGCTACACCGTGCCGGTGCTCGTCGGCGCCAGCATCCGCATGATCGAACGCGACTACACGATCAAACTCACCCCGACGCATTACCTGCTGGACGGGGCCGGAAACATCGTCGCGCGGCACGACGGCTACAAGCCGGGCGATGAAAAAGCCATCGAAGAACACATCATCACGGCGCTTCAATAAGGAGTTGAGACGGTGAGTGCACTCAATCAGAAATCACTGTTGTCTTTCTTCATCTCATCGGTCGCCGTCGTCGGCGTCCTGCTCGCGACACCGCAGGACGCGGCGGCGCAGGGCTGTCTCCTGACGCGCAACATGGCGCCGGTGCTCGGCGCGCAGTTGAGCCCCTACCTGCAGCCTGGCGAATGGCAGGTCGGCGCCAACTACCGGCAGTTCACGGCCGACCATCAGTACCAGGGCACCGAGCTCAACCCCGCGGTCACCCGCCTCGGCACGCAGGTGATCAGCAAGATGCAGTACATGGACGTGAACGCCACCTATGCCGTCTCCACGCAGTTGAGCGTCGTCGCCGGCGCTCCGATCATCGTCAACGCGAGCTCCAACCGGGCGCTGCCGGCCACGGTCGCCGGCAGCCCGAGGTTCGCGCACACGACCAGGGGGCTCGGCGACATGACGGTCGGCGGCCGCTACTGGTTCATGGACTGCGATTCGAATCCGGCGCAGAACTTTGCGTTCGGCGTCGGCGTGAAGATGCCGACCGGCAACAGCACTGCGACCGACATGTTCCCGAACGGCCTCGGCCAGGACGTGCGCGAGCGGCCGGTTGACCAGTCGATTCAACTCGGCGACAGCGGATGGGGCTTCAACGTGACGGCCGAGGGCTTCAAGCAGTTCGGCTATGTCTCGGCGTTTGCCAGCGGCGTCTATCTCTTCAACCCGAAGGATCAGAACGACACGCTCTCGCCGCCCGCGCTGCTCAATCCCGTCGGGCCGACGGCGGTGGCGGAGGTCCAGCGCTTCAACACGGTCAGCGACTCGTACCTGGCGCGCGCCGGCGTTGGCGTCGCCGTGCCGAAGCTGACGGGCCTCTCGGCGACGCTGGCGGCGCGCATCGAAGGCGTGCCGGTGAAGGACCTGATTGGCGAGACGGCCGGCTTCCGCCGCCCAGGCAACTTCGTCACTGTCGAGCCCGGCCTCATCTTCGGTTACGGCCCGACGATGGTGTTTCTCAACGTGCCGATCCGCGTGAGTCAGAACGTCAAGCCGTCGCTCGGCTTCGCCCGCGACTCGACGTTCGCCGATCACATGGTGCTGGCCGGCACGACCATAAGGTTCGGCGGCTTCTAGAGCAGTTTCTATTCGTACGTAGTGTCCGGCTTGAGCCGGACCTTGTGGGCTTCGGCTTTTCACGACGGTCCGGCTCAAGCCGGACACTACGCACAAGTGGAAAACGGTCTAGCGTCATCGTGCACACGGCGCGGGAGTGGGATGCCGGCGACAAGGGGTGCGGGGAGATCGTGATGGAGCTTCGGCGCGTCATGCTCGACCTCGCACCCGGCGCCGTGCTCAAGCTGACGGCGCGCGATGCGGGCGCGCCGGAAGATCTGCCGGCGTGGTGCCGGATGACCGGGCACGCGCTCGTCGAAGCGCGGCACCCGGACTACTGGATTCGACGAAGGGAGCATGATTGATGGCTGGTAAGTTTTGCGTGAGTCTCTCGTTTGCCAAGGACAACGCCGACAAGGCGACGGTGGCGTTCGTCATCGCGAACGCGGCCGCCGCGTCCGACAAGGAAGCGATGGTGTTTCTCAGCATCGAAGGGGTGCGCCTCTCGCAGAAGGGATACGCCGACGACGTGCACGAGGAGGGCTTTTCGCCGCTCAAGGAGCTGATGACGAATTTCGTCGCCGCCGGCGGCAAGATCTGGATCTGTTCTCCCTGTTTCAACAAGCGGAAGCTCGATCCGAACGCGCTCGTCGAGGGGGCGACCATCGTCGGTGGCGCAAAGCTGGTGGAGTTCCTGAGCGATGGCTCGCCCTGCGTCAGCTTCTAATCCGCGCCCCGGACATCGCCGATGCAGCCAGTAGCCCGCCACGATCGCGCGCCGGATGTGTCGTTCGACGGCGGACATCTGGACTGCGGCAGCGGGCTGCTGCTGCTCATTCGCCGGCACCTGGATCCGCTCGACGCCGGCGGCATTCTCGAGATCCGCTCCACCGACCTGTCGGTTGAGGAGGATCTTCCCGCCTGGTGCCGGCTGACGGGAAACGAGCTGCTCTCGTGGACGAGGGAGGGCGCGCAGCGCAGCTATCTCGTCGCCAAGGGCGGGCTCGCCGCGCGCCGCCCTGCGCCGTCCGGGCCGGCGCTGTCCGTGCCGGTGCTGTCCGGGCCGGTGCTGCTGCCCGAGCACGTGCCGGTGGCCATTCACATCCCCGACCGCCTGCCGGCGCCCGCTGATGCGCCGGCCGTGGCGCCGTTGTCGGTCATGGGCATCGGAAGCTGGCCCCGTCCCGGCTGGATGCTGAGGTCGATCCACGACCACATGGAAGGACGCCTGCCCGACGACGAGTTCGAAGCGACGGCGCGAGACGCCGTGAGGCTCGCGGTCGATGTGCAGGTGCGTGCCGGCGTTGACGTCGTGACCGATGGCGAGCAGAGGCGCGACAACTACTCGTCGTTTGTCGGCGGCCTCCTCGACAACTGCGCGCTCGTGCCGCTCACCGATCTGCTGCCGCTGGTGGACGATCCCGAGCACTTTCAGGCGCAGATGAACAGCCTCGACGTGCCGGCGGACAAGGTTCGCCACCCGGCGGTCTTCGGGCCGCTGGGCCGCCGCCGGCCGCTCGCCGTCCACGAGCTGGCTTACGCCAGGACGCTCACGCAGACGCCGGTGAAGGTCGCGCTCCCCGGCCCGTACCTGCTGACGCGTACGATGTGGATGGAATGCCTGTCGCCGCACGCCTATACCTCGCGCGAGCAGCTCGCCGACGACATCGTCCGGGTGTTGCGTGAGGAAGCGCACTTCCTGCTCGCCGAGGGCGCGGCGATCGTGCAGTTCGACGAGCCGGTGCTGACCGAAGTGGTGTTCACCGGGCAGAAGCGCACGCGAACGTTCATGTGCGGGGCGTTGAGCGAGGCCGGCGACCCGGAGGCCGAACTGGCGTTCGCGCGGACGCTGATCAACCGCGTGACCGAGGGGCTGCCGCGGTCGCGCACGGCGCTGCACGTCTGTCGCGGCAACTGGACGCCGGACGAATCGGTTGCATTGAGCGGCGACTATCGCGCGCTGCTGCCGCTCTTCAACACCCTCGAGGTCGGCACGTTGTTCCTGGAGTTGTGTACGCCCAGGGCCGGCGACGTCGAGGTGCTGAAGGGGCTTTCGGATCGCTACCGGGTCGGTGTTGGCGTCGTCAATCAAAAGAGCCGCGAGGTGGAACGAGAGGAAGACATCCTGGCAAAGGCGCGCGCCGCGATCCGGGTGCTCGGGCCCGAACGCGTGCTGCTGACACCAGACTGCGGCTTCGCCACGTTCGCCGACAATCCCGTCGCGTCCGCGGCGGCGGCGGAGGGCAAGCTGGCGGCAATCGTCGCGGCAGCCAGGACACTACGGCGGGAGCACGGGCTGAGCGAATGAATTCAATCAGGCCAGCCTCATGATGAACACGCGGAGGGTGTACCTCGACTTCAACGCCAGCACGCCGCTTGCGCCGGAGGTGGTCTCGGCGATGGAGCCGCTGCTCCGCGAACATTACGGCAACCCGTCCAGCCAGCACTGGGCCGGCCGTCCGGCACGCGAGGTCGTCGACGAGGCTCGCGCCGAGGTTGCGGCGTTGCTGAATGCGGCGCCGCGCGAGGTCGTCTTCACCAGCGGCGGTACCGAAGCCAACAACCACGCGATCAAGGGCATCGTCTTTCGGCAGGGAGTTGAGGGCGCACACATCGTCACGACACAGATCGAGCACCCGGCCGTGCTCGAGCCGTGTCGCTTTCTCGAACGGCTCGGCGCCACCGTGACGCGGCTGGCGGTTGACGCAACCGGTATGGTCGATCCAGACGATGTGCGCCGGGCGTTGAGCCGGCCGACGGCACTGGTCAGCGTCATGCACGCCAACAACGAAGTCGGCACGATTGAGCCGATCGCCGAGATCGCGCGCATCACGAGAGAGCACGGTGTGCCGTTCCACGTCGATGCGGCGCAATCGGTTGGAAAGATCGACGCGGACGTGCAGCGGCTCGGCGCCGATCTGCTCACCGTCGCCGGGCACAAGCTGTACGCGCCCAAGGGAGTCGGCGCGTTGTACGTGCGGGACACGCTGGCAGTGCCGCTGGAAGTCGAGCCGCTGATGCACGGCGCCGGACACGAGTCGGGACGCCGCGCCGGCACCGAGAACGTGTTGCTGATAGCCGGACTGGGTGCGGCCTGCCGCCTTGCGCGCACGGACCCCTGTGGCGATCGGCTCGAGCGGTTGACCGCGCTGCTCTGGAACCGCCTGCAGACCGAGTTTGCAGACGTCGTGAGTCTGAACGGCCATCCGACCGAGCGTCTGCCCAACACCTTGAACGTCAGCTTTCGCAATCAGGCGAGCCACGAATTGCTACCGCTCCTGGCCGGCGTGGCGGCGTCGGCCGGCTCGGCGTGTCATGCAGGCACCACCTCGATGTCGCCGGTGCTGGCGGCGATGGGTATTCGGCCTGACACAGGGCTGGGGGCGATCAGGTTCAGCCTGGGCCGGACGACGACCTCAGGGGATCTGGAGTACGTCGTCGAACAGTTGAAGAGGCACGTTCGACGCTCGGTTGCGCTATAGTCCGGCTCCAGTCACGTCGAGGAGAAACGTATGGTGGATCCGATCAGACGCAAGCTTCTGAAGACTGGCGCCGCGGTGGCGGCGATAGCCGCTACGCCGTCAGTGCTCGCGCAGCAAAGCGGGAACGGAGAAAGCGGGCGCTTCTACCAGAGGGGGAACGTCCGCATCCGCTATGAGGAGACGGGCTCGGGCTTTCCGCTGTTGCTCATCGCCGGCGGAGGGTTGAACGGCTCGACGATCGCGGGCATCCGCGGCGGTAATCCTTTCAACACGATCGAGGCATTCAAGGGGGAGTTCCGCTGCATCTACGCTGACCTGCGCAACTCGGCCGGTCAATCCACCGGCCCGCTCGAGATCGACCGGCCGTGGGATTCCTACACGGACGACCATCTCGGTCTGATGGATCACCTCGGGATCGACAGGTTCATGGTGCTCGGCTTCTGCATTGCGGGTCCCTTCATCTGGAACCTCGTAAAGCGAGCGCCAAATCGCGTCGTCGCGGCCGTGCCGGCGCAGCCGGTCGGGTTCCGGCCGGAGCTACCGAACGCCCTGTATGAGAGTCAGTCAACCGGGTGGGCCGCACCACTGGTCAAGCGGCGTCCCGACATCACGGCTGAAGCGGCCGATCAATTCCTGACCCGAATGTTCCGCAACAAGCCTGACTTCGCGCTCACGGTGACGCGCGACTTCGTGAGGGCGTGTCAGACGCCGGTAATGGTTCTGCCGGATGACACCGCCGGGCATTCGTTGGCCGTCGCGATCGAGAGCGCCATGCTCGCGCCAAAAGGCCAACTGAGCATGTACCCCTGGAAAGACACCCCGGAGAAGATTCCGCTGGCGGTGCGCCACGTTCGCAGCTTCCTGCTGTCGCATCGGCCAGCCTAAAGGAGGCATTCGATCGTGAGGCGGTGTCCTGACTTCTTCGCAGAGCACCGGCATGAGCGCATCATCTGGCGGGATCCCAGGCCCGCCGGGCCCGGCGTCCCCATGGATCCAAGTTGGAACGCTACGACCTGCCACATTGGCCTGTCGGCATCTTGCGTCGTTCGCATATTCGCGCCTACGCATCCGCCATCGTGTGCCGGCTGAAGGGCGCGCCAATACGGGCTTATCGTGTGGGTGTTAGGCGCGCTTCCATGACTCCGGGTGTCGATGCAGGTGAAGTACCGCGAGTACCAAGACGGCGTCGTCGTTGATTGTGAAGAAGACGCCATACGGAAACCGCCTGAGCAGGGCCCGTCTTGCCTCCGCCTCGATCACCGGGAATTGTGAGGGATTCTCTGAGAGCCGGGCGAAGACGCGATTGAGATCAGCTTCGAATCGAACGCCGAGGCCTTCTTGCTCCCGTTCGTATCGAAGTGCCGCTTCGAAGACCTCGACTTCTGCCTCAGAAGAGACGTCGAGTCGCCACACTTCAGCGAACCGTGCGGAGGCGGATCAGTAACTCTTCTCGAATCTCGGACCAAGGGCGCGAGGCTACGTCACCACGACGAAGGGCAGCCAAGCGTTCCGTGACGACGGCGCGGTGCCAAGCGGGCACTGGCACATCCTCGGGATGTTCGGAGACGTGACCCCACAAGGCCTGAACGTATTCGAGCTTTTCCTCAGCGGAGAGCTCTTCGAAACCAGCCGGTGGGATGGTTGGTTGAGCCATGATCCAGTATATCGTCCGACATAGATCCCCAGCCAAGATCCCCCACACAGAGCGATTCAATTCGTCGCGAAGGCTGGGTTGGCAGGTCCCCGCTGCGGGACTATATTGTGCCGTCACGGACCCGGGGCCCCACCGCGCACTCGCGTGGTGGCCGTTGAGGAGGAGCCATGAAGCATTACGCACGCCGCTGCGCTCTCGTTGCCGCGATTGTCGCCATGGCACTGATGTCGGCCCGCGTCTCCGGGCAGCAGCCCGGGAAGCCGTGGGCGCAGGCGCCCGGCCAGGCGCCGGACCTCGCCCATTACGGAACCTGGCGGATCAACCTGGCCAAGACGGCGGAAATCAATGGGACAAGATTTACGCGCGGCGACACCTTCACCTGGATTTATGCACCTGAGAAGGACGGCATCCGCCACACGATTTATGAGACCTATCCGGCACCGCAGCCGACGAGGTCGTACTTTGCCCGGGTTGACGGTCAGCCGTACCCCGATCCGCACGGGAAGGGCAGGGGTTTGCGCGGCTGCGAGGGCGATTGCCAGGAGTTTGTCAGGCTGACTCCGGTCAACCGCTATACCGTGGCGCGCGAGGTGGTGACGAAGGGTCAGTTCACCGAGCGGGTGATGTGGTCGGTCTCGACAGATGGAAAGACCCTGGCGAACGTGAGCGTCGTGCCAGAGGATCCGACGCAGGTCATGGCGATGATCTTCGACCGCGTCGCCGACGCGCCCAAAGCGACAGCAGCGCGGTAGCGGTCCGGCTGCGAAGGCGTTTCAGTCGCGCGGCGTGCGCACGGGCACCTGTGCGCCTCCCACGGTCGGCTCGCGGTATCGCCACAGATAGTCGAACATCGTCTCCACCTGGACGACGACGCGCTGCAGAGCCTGGTTGAACTCCTTGAAGTCGGACATCGTGACCTCCTGCCCGATCTCGCTCAGGCTCTTCCGGCGCGAACATCACGCCCTCGGACGGCACGTGCACGTAGATCATGTTGTCGCTGTGCGTGGGGCCGAGGTGGAGCAGGACGACCTTCATGCCGCCAAGCTCGATCTCCATTCGGTCTTCGAAAACCTGCGGCGCGATGGCCCTGCGCTTCTCCCGCAGGATGTGGGGCAGGATGTTCACGTGCCCGATACCGACCGCCGTGTCGACGAAGACGTTTATCTCGCAGATGTGAGTCTGGTGATCGTGGGTTTCGCGACCTGTCGCCGTGAGCGGCCCTCCACCAACACCTGTTGAGGAGAGACTTGTATGAAATGGGTGGGCGCCTGCTGAAGGTTGGCCTTCAACTCGACTTGTAGAGCGAGAATGAGGCAATAATGCGGAATCATGTGAGGCCGATCACGGTCGGCTGCACCGGTTCGACCAGGTCGACCGACTCGAATGGCGACGGCATACGCCGGATGCGCCCGTCGGAATACTGAGAGGGAAGACACACATGCGGCAGACATGGACTCGGGTAGCGGCGGCCACCGCGGCGACGGCTGCCATTCTCGCGGTGTCCTGGGTGGGCATTGACGCGCAGGGCAGAGGCCGTGGAGCGGCAGCGGGCCCCGCGAAACCGTCGCCAAGGCGCGACTTGTCAGGCGTCTGGATGAAGGGTGCGGCGCCGGCCGGCGTGAAACAGTTTGACGGCTCTGCTTGGACACCGGGCGTCGAGCCGCCGCTATCCGTGTGGGGCTTGGCAGAGAAAGCCAAGAGCAAGGCCAACAACTCGGGCGACTTCAAGCTCGACGAAACCAACGATCCGGTGCTGACAAAGTGCTACCCACCCGGAGTGCCCCGCGTCTATTTTCACCCGTATCCGTTTGAGATTATCCACACACCGGCGGCGGTGTTGCAGGTCTTCGAGTACGATCATCTCATGCGCCGATTCTGGGTCGATGGACGCAGCCTGCCTGCCGACCCGGACCTGCTCTGGATGGGGACGTCGGTCGGTAAATGGCTCGACGACACGACCCTCGAGGTCGTGACGGTCGGTTTGAACACCAAGACGTGGATTGACCGTGCGGGCACCCCGCACAGTGATCAACTGAAGGTGACCGAGCGCTTCCACCGCCTGGACTTCGACCATCTCGAGATGGAGTTGATCATGGAGGACCCGAAGGCTCTAACCAGGCCATATGCCACCAAGGGGTACTTCAATCTGCGGCCGGGCTGGGAGCTTGGAGAAATCTCGTGCTCGGGCGATTATCTGAGCTGGCCGGGCGCCTAGCAGTTTCGAGCGAATCGCGTTACCACACCGAAGCCTCCATCCCCGCGCGGCCTGCGCGGGGACGCCCTCTCTCCGAACCCAGAAGAACCGTGTCGTCGTCTGTTCCCGATGTCACTAATTCTCAGACAGCGGGAGTTCCTTGCCCTCGGGGCCGATGAGCTTCCTAACTTGCAGGATATGCCGGCCGGACTTATGAGGCACACCTGTGACGGTGATCTTGTCCCCGGGGCTCAGCGTGCGCTTCGTCCACCCGGCGCGCGCAAGCTTGTTCGGGGCCGTCAGCCACCCCGACCAGTTGACACCGGTTTGCTCTCCCTCCTTGACGTCCCAGTACACCAGAACGTGAGGGTTGGCGAACGTCATCAACGTGACGGTGCCGTTAAAGGTGACGGTCTTGGACTGGTCGAACGCCGCGCCGCCGTGGTGCGCGACAATGGTCGCCGAAGCGATCGCCAGCGCCGCGACTGTAGCTACAAAGACTGATCTGCCTCTCATAATGTGCTCCTCGCAGCGAACGCGTGGCTTTGCGTTACTTCCAGGCGGAATACAGGTTTTTGCCGACCAGGTAATTGGGATTGGCGCCGGGCTTGGGAATAAATTTCTGCACGCCGCCGCGACCCACTGCCGCGAGATACAGGTTTTGCTCCTGATCCACGCTCAACCCGTGAGGACCAAAAAGCGCGCCCGCGTACGAGCCAAGGCCGCCCCATGCATACTTCAGCCGGCCCTCTAGGTCGTACTGCAACAGCTTCTGCGAGGACTGATCGAACAGCCACAGACGGCGGTCGGCGTCGATGTGCAGGATGTGTACGCTCGCGAGGTCCCACTTCAGCGTCCACATGCGCAGAAATCTGCCGTTCTCGTCAAAGACCTGCACGCGTCGGTTGTTGCGGTCGTTGACGTATACCTGATTCGTCTGCGGATCCAGCGCAACCCCGTGCACGCTGTTGAAGTAGCCCGGCCGGGTCTCCTTGCCGTTGTCGCCCTTCTCGCCCCAGGACGTCAGGTACTTGCCGTCCTTGTCGAACTTGACTACCCGCGTGTTCGCATAGCCGTCCGAGACGTAGAAGGTGCCGTCGGGGTGGAAAGCCATGAAAGTCGGGCGATAGAAGTGCTCTTCATCGGAGGCGTGCACGTTCGGCTCGCCGAGCGTCTGCAGGAGTTGCTTGCCGTCATTGGTGAACTTAAAGATTGCATGGCGGTAGTCGTCCACAACCCAAACGTTCTTCTGGGGATCGTAGGGACTGATGTAGACGGAGTGCGGCCGCCGCAACATCTTGTCCCACTGCTTCCACGTCTCCACGATGTTGCCATCGCGGTCGACGATGACGATGCAATTTTCCCAAAGGAAGTCGACGCCGGCCTTACCCACGTCTGAGTCGTCACCGACGCGGCCGTTGACCTCGAGCGCTCCGGGCGGGCTCGCCGATGTAGCGTTGCGCATCAATCCGCGAATCGGGAATGTGAGCCCCGCTGCGATCTGTGGCAGCGTGGTTTCCCTTATCGCCGGCAGCACCGGGAGCTCCCCGCGCTGCAGGACGATCACGCGATTGGGGCTCTCGGCGAACACGCCCTGTCCCGCGCCCCACGTCCATTTCTCATTCCCCGGGAGGGTGCTGATGTCCTTGGGCCAGTTCGCGGCCACTTGATAGGGTCCGAATGGGTCCATAGCACCGATTTCATCCGCGACGGCGCCAAGGGCAGCCACGGTCTCGCCTTCTTGCTGCCCCTGAACGGCCGGTTTTTCCGTGGCCACCAGATAGCCTCCGACAAACGCCAGGACAGCAATCAGAGCTACGAGCCAACGCTTCGACACAGCACTCCCTCCTGAATTGCAGCCGGGCAGCACCTGCAGGCGGCCCGGGTCGTCCTCAGTTCTTCGTCTTGTCCGAGACGTCGCCCTTGAAGCCTTGGACTTCTGACGCGGCGTACATCTGTTCGAGGAAGTCAGTGTCGTCCGGCAAACGCTTCAAGGGCATCCGGTCACGCGAGAGCCACGGTTTCGTGTAGACCACCGGATCGTCAATCGTGACCGTCAGCTCGATGACGTTCGCGCTTACACGGTGGTAGCGCTCCTGCACCTGCAGCTTCTCGCTATGGGGAAAGCCGCCGCTATCGATCCAGGTGCGGTCGGTCATGCCGATCGTGTCGACGACGAAGGTGAAATCGCCTTCCCAGCGGCCCACCGAATAGCCAAACCAGCGCGGGTCGGGATCGTCTGGCAGCTTCCGCCCATCCGTCCAGATGATCCGCCAGGTCTGGTTGAACGAGTAGAGCATCAGCACGGCCTTCGGCGTGTGCACGATGCGGGTTGGCCTGAACTCGTAGTTGACCATGCGGGGAAATCCGGAGGGATCGCCCAGGGTCGTCAAGGGATCGTTCCCCTCGTAAACCTTGGCCGCGTAAGGACCGTGTCCGGGCTTGTTGCGGGCCACCATTTCGTGGCCGAGTGGCGTCATCGGCGGCACGTTGCGCGCGGAGAAGTAATTCTCGCCCCCGGCGATCCCCGCCTGCCCCGGATCCCACGCGCCGGTCAGGTCGCGCGTCGGCGCCGTACCACCTGCGATCTTCGCGAACTCCTGGTTACTCAGCCCGGCGAAGCCCCACGATTGACCGGTCGCGAACCGGGGAGTGATGACCATGACCGCCAGAACAGTCGTCGCTGCGATGAGCCTTGTGCGCATAACAGTCCTTTGCAACTACGGGAGTTTACGCCCGTCCGCCAGGACGACGCTTTCGATCATGCCAACCGGTTCGCCGCTTTTCGCCGGGCGCGCCGTGACGGTGACTTGATCGCCGGGGCTGAATGTCTTGCGGCTCCACCCGCGCTTCGACAGGTCAGCGATGTTGCTGGTCGCGACGGCCCACGTCTTGACAGTGCCGTTGTTGTCCTTGACGTCGATACGGAGCGTGCAATGCGGATTGATCCACTTCCACTCCGCCACGGTTCCCTTCAACGTGATTTCCGTCGTCGAGTCGAACATGGCTGAACTGTGATGCGCGACGGCTGGCGACGGAACGAGCATCAAAGTGATGGCGACAACACCGAGGATACAAATGGCTTTTCTCACAGCATTACCTCCGAACAGACGATTTGAGACATCGCAATGGGGACGGGTCCCACACCGAGGGCCACGGCTTCCCGCCAGAAACGCCGGATAGCACCCTTTGCGAGGGGTGTGCTTCTGCACTCGTCCGGTACGCACCTCCGCGGTGTACAGGTTTCCTTCCTTGTCGGTCACGAAACCGTGCACGCCCCACACGCAGCCCTGGCTGTGCCAGATGCCCCCCACGAATAGGGATAGTAGTGCATTAGGTTGATAACCGACGGAGCCGGCAGGTGACAAGGGAGTCGCGCAACATGTTGCGCGGATTCTTCACCAGGCGCTGGAACGTGAGTATCAGCTTGGAAATATCGCGATGCACTCAAGGACGGTACCGTCATCAATCGACCTGGGTAATCGTTTGGTCAGTTCGATACGGGTAACCCGCCCAGCCATTCTCGCGATTAGACAATCTGGTGCCGTTCGCTCGACGAGCTCGGTGAGGCCCCCTTGCCATGCGGCGCATATCGATTCACACGGGCGGCCCTGAAGGCTCGAAAATCATGTCGGGACAGAGGCGGCAGGAGCCGTCCTCGAACCTGAAGATCACTCGACGGCATGCTACGCGAAAGGCTCCGCATCAGGTGAATTCTAGACAGGCCCTCGTTGTTCGCCACCGGGTTCCACGCTTGCTCTACCCAAGGTCAGACAGTAGCCGTTTCCATGAACGGTATGGATGAAGCGCGGGCGGTGCGGGTCGACCTCGAGCTTCTTCCGCAGTCGCGCGATGGCGTGATCAACCGACCGGGTCATCGGCGACTCCGGGTAGCCCCAGACCTCGCGAAGCAATTCGTCCCTGTAGACGACGCGACCGCGGCGTTCTGCCAGGTATCTGACCAGCTCGCATTCGCGGCGGCTGAGCGGCACTGAATGCCCTCGTCGAACGATACGCTGCTCGCCGAAGTCGATCGTGACATCGCCGAGCGTCAGAGTCTCCACGTCGGTCCGCGCACGTCGCAACACCGCGTGTACTCTGGCCAGAAGTTCGTCGATGTCAAACGGTTTGGTCACGTAATCGTCCGCTCCGAGATTGAGTCCGCGGATCTTGTCGGATTTCTGTCCCCTGGCGGTCAGCACGATGATCGCGGTGGCGCCGCGCCGCCGCAGCGCGCCGAACAGCTCGAAGCCGGTCGTATCCGGGAGCATGAGATCGAGGAGGACGAGATCGGGATGGAAGGCAGCCGCGATCCGCGTCGCCTCTCCTCCGTCGGGAGCGCGCTCGACCGCGAAGCCCTCGATGGCCAGGCTATCGCACAGCACGCGTCCAAGGGCGTCGTCGTCTTCGACGACGAGGACGCGTTTCTGCTTCTGCCCCGCAGGAACCGCCGAACGCACGATCTGCGGTCTCATGACGGCCACGAGGTGGAGTGGCGAATCCTACCCGGCACTGGGTGCAAATCGGTACCACAAGCGGTCCCAACGTTGGTCTGCGCCACCGGCACGACGACCGTTATCGTCGCCCCTTGACCGAGCACTGACTCGATTTCCACTCGTCCGCCGTGGTCGCCTGCAATCCGGTTGACGATCGCCAGGCCGAGGCCGCTCCCTCCGCGAACGGCGTTGCGCCCGCGCACGAACTTCTGCGTCACACGCCCAAGATCCTCGGCGGGAATACCGACGCCGCGGTCGGAGATAGCGAGGGCCACACCCGTCCCGCGCGCGACCGCCTCGATTCGTAACTCCTTGGTAATCCGGGAATGGCGGATCGCGTTGTCGATGAGATTGTCCAGCAGCAATTCCATCGCGGCGCGGTCCGCCAGAATCTTCGGGAGGTCTGGCGGCACGTCGACCGTGATGCGGAAGCCGCCGCGGTGCAGTTGGTGCTTGAACCCCCTCAACACGCCGCTGACAAGCTCCTCGACGTCGAGCGGCTCGAACGAGTACACGTCGGCGACATCCGTGATCCGGGCATGCGCGAGCACGTTGTTCACCAGGCGCTCCAGTCGCCTAGCTTCCTGTGAGACCACGGCGGCGTACTCGCGCTGGTCCTCTGGCTGGCGCAGCCGTCCGCGGGTGAGCATGTCGCCCATCGCCCGGATGCTCGCAATCGGTGTCTTCAGCTCGTGGGTGATCGATGACATGAACTCCGCGCGCATCTCGGCCAGCTCGACACCAGTACGCATCGCCCGCGCGGTCATCATGAGACCGAACGCCAGCATGACCGCCGCCACTGCTGCCAACCCGAAGATGACATCCGCACCGCGGATCGCGGCACCGAGCGCGGGATCCGCCGAGCCGCTCGCGAGCACCGTCCAAGTGCGAAGGGTGAACGCGTCGTCACTCTGTTTGGCCGCCACGAGGAGCGGGTCGAAAAAGGCAAACGAAAACGTCTGACGACTGATGAGCACGGTATCAGAGGGGTTCGGCCTCCCAACCAGCGGTTCACCGCGGTCGTCGATGATGCCGAACGACAGGCCCGTGTTGCCGCCTATATCGGCGACCTGCCGTGTCAATTCGGCGAAATAGTGCTCGCGAACCCATGGGAGATTCACCATGAACCCGTACGCCGATGCCAGCGACTGCCGCAGGCGGTCGTGGTAGCGTAGCCGGATCACAACCTGATACCGCACGGTGTCGATATCGAGCTCGAACACCGAATAGAGTTGCCCGCGCTGAGCGGCAGGATCGAGACGACTTGCCATGAGAGCGGCCACGCGAGGATCTGTCAGCATTCGCACCGGTGAACGGCCCACGTCAGCCGTGGCAGCCTCCCACTGCGGCGGACGGTCTGAGCGAGCATAGAACACCATCCTGGACGCCGGCTCGTTCGCGTCCCAGGCCAGAAAGGTGTCGGGATACGGATACCTCGCGAGCGTGGTCGCAACCAGGGCGGCGACTTCATGCGGCGCGTCCGATTGGAACTCGTCCCATGCGGAGGAGGGGAGCACAGCCGTCTGCGCCGCGCGCATGTCGCGCGTCAGCGCCGTCGCCAGGAGGCGCGCGCCCTCGTCGGCACGCTGCTGCCCGAGGAGTTGCGAGCTTCGTTCGAACTCCCCCGTGGCACGGATGCCGAAGAATGCGAGTGTGGCAACCGAGACGCAGATGCCGCCGGCCAGCCACGCCGCCAACGTCGTTGATTGCGGCCAACCCCACCGCGTCATGACGGCACAGGTCCCATGTCTAGGGAAACAGCTCGCGCTCGCGGAAGTAGCGTGCGGCGCCGGCATGCAAAGGAATCGGCGTGGCACTGGCGGCATCCGTGTCGAGCCACGGGAAGCGCGCCTGCGGCGACCCGGGGTGCTCGAGACTGTCGAAAAGCGCTCTTGTCAGGGTGTACACCAGTTCGTCGGGGAGGTCTGCCCGGCACAGGAGAATGCTATTGACGCCGATGGTTTGCACTGGCTGCGACTGGCCCGGGTACGTATCCCGCGGGATCATCACATAGCTGTAGAACGGGTACTCGCGGATGAGGCGATCGATCGGCGGTCCGGCCAAGGGCAGCAGACGCGCGCCCTCGGTGGCCGCCTGACGCACCGGGTCGATCGGGTACGAGGCCAGCAGGAACATGGCGTCCAATTCTCCACCGGCCAGGTCGTTCAAGCTCGCGCGGCGCGCGCCCGTTTCACGACGAATGCGGTCGACGTCGAGGCCATACGCGTTCAGGACGAGCGTCGCCGTCAACACACTTGCAGACCGGTCGCTCCCAAGACTCGCCGTGCGACCTGCCAGATCCGTCGCCGTGCGCACCGGTGATTTCCCGCTCACCATCAGCTGCAGCGCCTGACGTTCGAGCAGTGCCACGGCTCGGAGCCGGTGAAACGGTTCCGGGTGATCCGGCAGCCTGCCCGTGAAGGCCGCATACGCGACGTCGGCAAAATTGATGGCCATCTCGGCATCACCGCGCTCGAGCATCTCGACGCTGCGCTCGGATCCGAGCCTCGTGACCGTGCGGACATTCACGTTGGGCAGGGTGCTGTAGACACGCTCGAGCGCGGCGCTCACCGGGCTGCTGAAGCTCGCGCCGACAGCGCCGGCGCTGATCCGAACCGTCACTGGAGCCGACGAAGTGACCGTACGATCCGCGCAGCTCACGCAGATCGACAGCGTGACCGCGAAGACCAGTGAGAACAGCCGGCTACGCGCGATTTCCGATGCCATGTTCGTGACGGAGCCGCGAATTATACCCGTTTAGGACGGTGGCATGCCGCACATCTCCTTCGGCCTGTTCAAGTGGCGCGTCTCGTGTTCTTCAGGATGTAAGAGCCCGCCTGTCATGCGATTCGCAGGAGACGCGGGATTCTGAATCGGAAGGGATCAGTGGCAGACCCTGCACGACTCTTGTTCGTCGCCGCTCCACGGAGTGGCTGGCGTCGGATCGAATGTTTGCAGCCGCATGTGAGCCTGGGCCGCTTGCGAGTCGTGGCAGCCGCTGCAGGGCAGTCGGGAGGCTGCGGTCTTCCACGTTCCACTCGTCGTCCCGGCCGGATGGCACGTTTCGCAGTTGCGGATGTCCTGAGGGAAGGTGATGTTCCAGTTTCGACCGGGAGTCGGATCGACCGGTGGACTGCGATAGCCGACCGTTGCCAACGGGTAGTTCAAGCTCGAGCCGAAATGGACGGCGTGCACCCGCTTGGAATTCGGCTGGGCTCCGGTCCAATCGCCCGCGACATCCTGACTCTGGCCGTCGTGGCACGCGCCGCACCGGTCGACGGCCGTGTTATCGAGGATCTTGTTGTGGCGCAGGAAATCGACAACGAAGCCGGTGCCCTGAGGCCCCTGATGGCACATGCCACAGTTGCCAGCGGGCGCCAACTCCTCAGTCGGCGTGCCCACCTGGAAGGTCGCCTTTCCGACAGATGGCGTCTTGTAATTGCTGTCGGTGACCCGCCCGCGGCTGGAGATTTGAACACTGGCCACATAAGTGCCCGGTTGCAGGTCGTCAACCGGATCCAACTGATACGTGATCGCGCCCTTCTCCCACCGTGCTCTGGGATCGTTGCCAGACGAATCTCGGAACTGGACCAGATTGTTAAAAAGGAAGTTGGCGCCGAGGGCGTGCACGGCCGTATCCCCGCCGAAGACCGTGTCGGTGACAGGGCCCGATTCAAGTTTGATCGAGAAGAACGTTCCGAGATTCCTGCTGCGGATAGCGACGTTGCCGTTTTCGATAGACGCAATCGCTCTGGCGGCGAAACCGCGATTGCGATTGAGCCACGCCACGATCTCGCCTAGGGTGGCGGCCGCAACATTGCGCCAAGTCCCCTCCGCCACGGCAACGGTGATGGCGCCGCCGGCCGCCGAGAGCCTGGTGCGAACCTCCTGGCCACTGTCAACCTTGAGCGCCAATCTGGCGCCCTTGGTACTGAGATCAAACGGCCCAGCGCCAGAACTTCTGACAACGGCGCGTGCAGCTGTCGTGAGTACCGGATTGCGGTTGGCTCGCGGGCCATGAACGAAGAAATACGCATGGGAAAACATGCCATCGCCGGGCGGGCAGCCGCTCGCCAGGCAACCCTCGTCGCCATTGGCGTCTTCGACGACCGTCGTGTGATCGATCGGCCTGCCGTTCTCGCTGAGCACTATCCGGACCGCAGGCGCCTCGCCGGCTACGAAGTGAGTGCCATTCGCTGGCTTCGAGACCGAAAGGTCAACGGTGAATTCCGGTATGTTCCGAGGGTCCTTCGTGGTCCAGTCGTGGGACTCAACGACGGCATCCACATTTCCGGTCGCGGCGTGGCACTTCACGCATCCGGTATCGTCGGTCGCCACCTCGTGGTTCACGCCCGCTCGGAAGTCCACGTCGTCGTGGCACGAGCCGCATGCGGTGATGGACGGGACGGTCTTCCAGTTGTTCACCTCGGTCCCGGACCCTTGGTGGCATTTGGTGCAGTTCTCAACGACGGCCGGGTACTCGACGTTCCACCAGGTATGCTTCTGATTTCGATCCCCCCAGATGGCATAGCGGCCGTTGTCGGCCGATTCGTCGACAGAGGTGCCGGGATTGTCGAAGACGATGCCATCTCGTCCCGGGATCGAGTCCAGGTCGGCGCCCGCGTGAATCTTGTGGATCATGACGTTCATGTCCAGGCTTTCTCCGCTGTGGGGGTCGACCTGACCGGGATTGTGACAGGTCACACACGTCCCTAGCTGGAGCCGCTCACCATCGTGGCCGGGCAGCCCGAACTGGCCGTGGCAGTTCTGGCACACCGCGGTCTGGACGATGTCACGGGCTTGTGTGACGCGGGAACCGTCAGGAACGAAGTCGTAGATGGCGTCTCCGGTCGGACCAGCCAGGCCCCCGAGCATGATGGCGATCCGGTGGGTCAGGCTGCGGTCGTAGGTGATCGAGCGAGTCCCGGCCCTGGCCGAGGTGAGATTGGTCCGGAACTCGTACCTGTACCGGCCGTCACCAAAGTCGATGAAGTTACCGTCGGCCGCCGCTTCACGGTACCCTTGATAGGCTTCGGTTCCGCTCGGATTTGGCCAGTCGCTTCCGGGCGCATCGGTGACGGTCTGAAGGCGATAGATGTACGGGACCCACCTGTCGAAGGCCTCGCCCGCCAGGGGAGCAGACAGTTTGGCAATGTTGAAATACGCATCGGTGATGCCAGCCACCGGCGCGCCCGCATTGTCTTCGACCCGGAAATCAACCGTGACCTGGCCCCCTGCGGCGGCGGTCGCGCTCGCGATACGGATCGTGACGAAATGCTTTCCAGCGCGATCGAACGAGGCCCTCAGGAAGTCCTCGCCGTGAAACTTGGTGACGAGAAAGGCGCCTCCATCAGCCCCCGCAACCGCCTGCGACATCCGGGCAAAGCACACCCCGCCGAACAGCAATGTTCCCAGCGCAATCAGCAGGGCGAACGGCCTTCGCACGAGCCGAACCCTCGTCGTCTTCATGCTTCTCCCGGGCTACCGACCGCCCGCCATCACCGGCACGAACTTTTGAATCCGCTTACCGGTGTCGACCTCGCCGGTGTAGATGTTGCCGCGCGAATCCGTCGCGACAGCGTTCGGAAAGTGCAACTGTCCAGCTAAGCGTCCGTTGCCGCCGAAGTAGCCGAGCGTCTTGCCGCTATTCCGATCCAGCATCCAGATGACGAAGTTGTGGCCGTCGGCGACGAAGAGGTACTTCTGCTGCGCATCTTTGGAAATGGCGAGCTTGTACGTCGTACCGCAGGAGCTCTTGAAGGTAGGCACACCACCGCAGCCGCGTGCCGGCGTGTTCGGCGACACCATGATGTCCTGCAGCCATTTCCCCTCGGTGGTGAACACCTGAATGCGATTCGCCCCGCGCTCGCCGATGTAGACGCGCCGGTCGCGCGAGATCTCGATGAAATGCAGCTCGGGGACAAAGTTCTTCTCGTCAGGCGGCGGACCGCCGGTCCACTTGTAGCCGGGGATCGGATCGTTTGAGATTTCGCCGAGGGGCATGCCGTGTCCGCCCCAGCCGCGCTTGTAGGCGCCGGTCGAGGCGTCGTATATCAGCACTCGCTTCTGTTGAATGATGTACAGCTCGTTGGCGACCTCGTCGAGCTGGAAGCGCCCCTTGTTGACGAGGAAGCTGGTTTCCTGGTTATTTTCCGGCATCATCGCGGCTTCCGCGGGCGGGCGGTGGTCGAAGTCCCACAGCACCTTGCCGTCGGTTGAATACTTGATGATGCTGTCCTGGGCGTTGGTGCCGCTGATCCAGATGTTGCCCTTCGAGTCAGCGATTACCGTCTGCGAATTGAGGGGCCACTTGGGATGTCCGGCGCCGCCCCATGCGGACAAGACGTTGCCCTGCTGATCCAGCTCGATCAGCTCGGGGCCCCGTACGCAGCAGAGCACGGGCGCGGGGTTGCCATCTCCACCGATCTCATCCTGCTCCGGTGCATTGGGTCGGTTGAGAAACCAGACGTGGTCCATGGGATCGACGCTGATCCCGGTGACTTGCTGCATGCTCCAGCGGTTGGGCAGAGGCTTCGGCCAAAACGGATCGACGCGGTACTGCGGCGCGCCGCTCTCGTCGACCGCCTGACCGGTGACAACCTGGGCTCGGCCGACGATGCCGACAGAGGCTCCAAGAACGACAAGGACAAAGACGACCAGGTTGCGTGTACGCATGGGACGCTCCTAGATGCTGCGAGAGTTATAGGCAACACACCAACGAAGAGGACTGCCTCAGGGGACGAACTTCACTCCCGACTCGGTTTGGAACTGATCGAAGGTGTAATTGTCCTCGCAGACGTATTCCTTCAGTTCCCATGTCGGCCTGAGCCTGAACATTTTTTGTCCGGTCCAGTCACGCGTGTAAATCTTCGGATCGTGGAATGTGATGTCCACCTGCAGGGTGTCCTTGTCTACACGACGGATGCGCTCGGTGAGTTGCAGCTCCTCGGAGTAGGGATGCCCGACTCGATCCAGCCAGCTCCTGCCGTTGAACCCCGTCGTGTGCACCACCAGAGTGTCGCCTTCCCAACGCCCGATCGAGTGGCCCATCCACGTCGGCTCCATGTCAGCCGGATGCGGTCGACCGTCCAAGTAGACGATGCGATATACCACGTCGTATTCAAACAGCATGGCCAGCCGCGTCGCGCTTTGCACCACTTCCATCGGGTACGGCGTCACATAGGACCGCGGTGCGCCCGGCGGGAAGCACTTGTTGGTCGGATCGTTCGACTCGGTTTGCTGATTGTCACCATGCGCCGGCCTGTTAGCCTTGAACTCCTCGAGTCCAGCCGGGGTCATCGGATACCTCTTCAGATCGCCCGCATTGGCGCCCCCGGGATCAGCCGGGTCGAAGGTCTGGGTGCCAACCGGCGACCACAGGCCCGACAAATCGCGCCGCGCCTCCTGCGCGGTGGCATAAGACGGCCACGCGAGCACGACGGCAGTTGCACACAGCAGTGAGACTAGGCGATTCCGCATTTCACACTCCTCGTCGATCTGGCGCGCCAGAAACGTCTTCGACTAATTGTCCCCGCCCGATGCGAGCTCCTTACCATTCAGCACGATCTTGGAGATGGCCATCGTGTTCGAACGATTTCTGGCGGGTCGGCCGGTGACCGTGACCTGATCGCCAGGCTTGATGGTGTTGCGGTTCCAACCTGCGTTGCGCGCCATCGAGTTGGGTCCGCTCCGCTCGCCCGACCAATGCTGGACCGCGCCTGATTCGTCCTTGGCGTCCCACAAGACGAGGACGTGAGGGTTGACGAACTTGAATTCGGTGACGATTCCGGTCACGGTGACGGTGGTCGTCGTGTCGTAGGCGGCGGTCCCGTGATGCGCCTCTCCGATCGCGACGACCCCGAGGGCCATTCCCAGAGCGCAAGCGACAGCAGGCCACGTGTGTCTCATCTACCCCTCCATGTGTGGGTTGGGCCGGCGAGACAGACTGGATTGTTGTCCCGCCGGCGACTCAGTCGTTCGCAGGGCCGCGAACATCCGAACTGCGAGCGATTACTGGGACTTCGTCTTGATGGCGACCTCCTCCTTGAACCCGGTCACTTCGGAAGCCGCATAAATCTGCTCGAGGAAATCGGTATTGTCGGGCAGCCGCTTCAACGGAAGGCGATCGCGCGAAATCCAGGGCTTCGCATAGACGATGGGATCGTCAATCGTGACCGTCAGCTCGATCACGTTCTGGCTGGCGCGACGATAGCGTTCCTGCACGCGCAGCGACTCGCTGTGCGGGAAACCGCCACTGTCGATCCAGGTGCGGTCGGTCATCCCGATGGTGTCCACGACGAAGGTGGCGTCGTCTTCCCACCGTCCGACCGAGTACCCGAACCAGCGGGGGTCGGGATCCTCAGGCAGCTTCCGGCCGTCGGTCCAGATGATGCGCCAGCTCTGGTTGAACGAGTACAGCATCAGCACCGCGTCGGGGGTCTGTACGATGCGGATCGGCCGGAACTCGTAGTTGACGATGCGTGGGAATCCCGAGGGATCCCCTCGAGTCGTCAGCGGGTCGTTGCCCTCGAACACCTTCGCCGAATACGGGCCATGTCCCGGTTTGTTCCGAGACAGCATCTCCTCGCCGCGCGGCGTCAGCGGTGGTACGCTGCGTCCGGAGAAGTAATTGTCGCCGCCGGCGATCCCGGCCTGGCCCGGATCCCAGGCGCCGGTCAGATCACGGCGCGGCGCGGGACCTCCCGCCGGAATCGCCGCGAATTCTGCGTTGCCCAGACCGGGGAAGCTCCAGTCTTGCGCTGCTGCGGCGCTCGCGCCGATGAGCGCCGTCGCCCCAACCACCATCGCCCGCATCAGATGTGTTCGCATCGCCGCCCTCATGTCTACTGGAACTTCCGGCCGTCGGCGAGCACGACGGTCCGGATCATGCCGACAGGTTCGCCACTCTTGGCCGGCTGAATCGTTACCGTCACCTCATCGCCGGCGGTGAACATCCGCCGAGTCCATCCGCGTTTTGACAGATCCGCGACGTTGCTGCTCGCCACGGCCCACCGTTTCACGCTGCCGTCTTCGCTCTTGACGTCGACTCTGAGAATGCAGTGCGGGTTCGCCCACGTCCATTCGGCGACCGTCCCCTTGAAGGTGATTTCCATCGTCGTATCGAACGTGGCGGCACCGTGATGCGCAAGCGTGGGAGTGGCACCATACAGGAGCGCGATGCCGAGCACCGCGCGCAGAACGATTCGTCTACTCACAGCGATACCTCCGTGCTGAACGTGATCGGAATGACCTGCAAACAGGCTACTCATGAATCAGGGAACCAACGTTTGCGGCAGGTTCGGACGTGCGAAGCGCTCGAGCGGTACTTGAACGTTCGGTGCGGTATTCGTGAGTTCGAAGTGCGACCGTCCGCTCACCCAACTGACCGTCCAGCGGGATGGAATCTTGACGCCTGCGACCTCGCGATACTCGTGATAGTCGACGCGCGCAACGAGCCGCCCGACCGGTGACTCGTTGTAGCGAACCAACCGTCTGAGCAGGTTCGTCTCGGAGTCGATCAGCAAGGTCACCGTCGCCCCATTCGCCGTATTGCCCTGCACTTGCAGGAGCTCGCGGTCGTCCTCGAGGAGCTGGGGCAGGCCGGTGCGCAGCTTGGTCAGAGACCTACGCAGCGTGGCGGGAAAGAACACCATGGCTTCAACGCGCACGCCATCGAGTTCCTGCCCAGTGATCTGCATCAGGGGCACCGGCTTGTCGGTCGGCGGCGCGGTGATCCAGCCGCCATTCGGTGTGATCGTCGTGGTGCTGTCGCCGACCGGCGTACGCACGACCGTGCTGCGCTCACCAGTCGCACGCGCGACGATCTCCATCGGGCTCTTGTCCGCGTCGTCGAACCCCATGTAGGTGCCCTTGGCGCTGAAGCTGGTCAGGGCGGTCAGGCGCTCTGGAGTACCGAGTGCGGCGAGGTACTTGTCGAGAACCTGATCCGGCGGCGGCTGCCCGGCGGCCTGCTCGATCGGGTCACCGGGCTCGTCGGCAGGCGGACTCCCATATAACCGGTTGATGCTGGGCATGACATTCGGCCTGCTGAACCCGCGATGGCACGTGTCACAGGTGACCACCTGGCGCCCGCCGAAATTCGTGCGGTTGATGGTGTTCATCATTACCTGCATGCGCCGGGCCTGCCTCTTCAGCGCATTGTCGTCCGCATAGCGCGCCCAGCTGCCGCCGCTTTCCTCGACGTGACAGTCGGTGCAGTTGAGACCGGTTGCCGTCGCATAGAAGCCCATCGTCAACATGAATTCGTCGACCGGAATGCCCTTGAGCACCTGGACGTTCTTGAACACCTGCTCGGCCATCGGCGCCGCAGGCGCGGGCGCCTGGCGTCCGGACAGTACCGCGGTCAAACACGCCGCAAGCACGGTCGCCGCGGCGAAGAGCCTGCGTGTTGATCCCTTCATAATCCCTCATTGTCCACGCCAGCACGTCGTGACGTCGGACGGCGTTGCTCGCGTCAAGCGGTTCGAACCGTGTGCGTGGGGATCCTACTACCGCTCGGCGCCGCGCAGGCCGAGGTTGCGACAACTTGCGACACGGATTTCCTGGGCTGGCCTTACGATTCCCCCTCGAGTGCCACATCATGTACGTCAGCTCCAGCGTTTGGTAGTTCCCGCGCGACGGACGCATAGACGCGTCCTCGTCGTTCGGGAAGCTCGGTGCAACCAGCGAGAGAGCAGAAACGAGCACCCCCATGACCGGTGAGGGGCCAGGGCGACACCGGACGCCTGAGAGTTCCTGGGGGATTCCCGCGAAATGGACGCTCGAGATTCAGAGCGTCGCGCGAATCGTTGTCGGGTTCGTGGTCTTTCGCCACGGCATGGAGCAGGTCTTGGGCTTTCCCGCTGCGGGGACGGAAGTGCCGACGGCGTCGCTGTACGGGTTGCTGAAGCTGCTGTGTTTTCCCGGCGGATTGCTGCTGATGCTCGGGCTGCTGACCCGGCCGACGACGCTCGCGCTCGCCATCACACACGTTGCGTACTGGTTCATCGAGCCGCTACCCCAGGCACTGTTCGCGGGGGCCAGGTTGTTCGGATCACGCGGCGCGCCAAGTGATCACCTGCTGCTGCCGGGACTGTTCTGTGCCTATCTGTTCTTCTCCGGTTCGGGTGCGTGGAGCATCGATCGGTGGCTGCGGCGTGACATCGGCACCGGTTCCGGTCGGCAAGCGGCAGCGTATTCGCTCGCCGTATTGCGGATCGTGGCTGGTGTTCTCTTCATCCCCCATGGTGTGGGAAAAATCGCGCCGACGCTTGATCCGACGTCGCTTCGCGCGCTCGCGATGGTGCTGGAACTCGTCGGGGGCCCGATGATGATCCTTGGCCTCTACGTCCGGCCAGTGGCCTTCGTGCTTTCTGGCGAGATGGCATTCGCGTATTTCATGAGCCACGCACCCTTCGGCTTCTGGGGGAGCTTCGCCGAGCCGAACCAGGAAGCGGCGATTCTGTTCTGCTTCCTCTTTCTCTTCTTCTGGGCGAAGGGACCTGGGCCGTGGAGCCTCGATGCCGTGTTTGAGCGCCGGCGCGAACGTTCGGCGGGAGGCCCCTTCCCGGCGCCGACAACGGCGTAGTGCCCTCACGCAGCGACTCTCTTGTCCGGCTGGAAAAACTTGCGATGAAGATGTTGATCACGGTTCCAGCGCTCGCACTTATCGGTGTCATGCTGACGCCCGCTCAGGTCGATGCGGAGCAAGAACGTCAGGGCGGTGCCGCACCGCCCGCACAGCGATACGCGGCTGAAGCCAGGAATGTGACGCTCGTGAGTCACACGACGCTCAACGACAGGGGCGACGGTGGCGAAGCGATGGAGCTGGTCGAATGGCCCGACGGCCGCACGATCCTGATCTTCGTGCACCAGGCCGACGAGAACTGCCTCAGCTTCGTCGACGTCACGGATCCGGCCAAACCAGAGGTGGTCGCCTACATCCCGTCGCCGTCGCCGGGCGCGACACAGTGCAACGGACTAGGGCGATCGGGGAACGTGCTCGCGGTTGCGAACTGGACGACCAACGCCGATCAGAAGGGCCACAAGGGGTTCTGGCTGCTCGACGTCTCCAGTCCGGAGCAAGTCATCAGGGCCCGGAGCCTTCAGGATCTCGCTCTGTCGTACTACGACGCTACTTCAGGACCCTACGCGCGCGGGGCGCATTGGCTGTGGTTCGTTGACGGCGAGTTCGTGCACCTCGCCATGACCGACGGCAACAAAGAGCCGTCCGGCAACGGACATGACCTGATGTACATCATCGTCGACGTCCGCGACCAGAAGAACCCGCGCGAAGTCGGTCGCTGGTGGGCACCCGGCACGATGAAGGGCGATCCCTGCCTGCCCGGCTGCGCGCCGACCTATGCGAGCCGCGCGCACAACATCCAGGTATATCCCGATCGTCCGGATCGCGCCTACGTCGGCTACTTCGGCGCGGGTTGGTACATCCTGGACATCTCAGGGCTCGCCGACATCAAGGGAGGTCGCGCGAGGACGTTCACGCCCAAGGTCATCAGCCGTCTCTATACGGGCCCCGGGTTTCCCGTGAACTCGCATACGATCCAGCCGATCCCAGGGACGGATCTGGCTTGGGCGGGTGATGAGGCGATCAACGTGCCCAATGGACCCGAGCAGTGCGTTCGCTCGCCGAAGATGCTGTGGCTGGTCAACATCAAGGATGAAACGAATCCGGTGCCGTGGACCTACGCGCCCCTCGCGCACAATGCTGCAGAACTGTGTCAGCGTCCCGGGAGGTACGGGCCGTACAACCTGCACTCGAACGAGCCGGATGGTAAGATCCTCAAGAACACCATGGTCGCCAGCTACTTCGGTGGCGGGGTGCGCATCTTTCGCCTCGCGCCGGTGGTCGGACTCGGAAATGTCCCGCCACGCATCGTCGAGATAGGTCACTACATTCCCGAACCACCAGACGGAGCGGCGACCGCTGAATCGGGGAATGTCCTCGTCGGCCCCGATGGCACCATCTACCTTGGTGACCGGCGTGTAGGTGGCCTGTACATTCTCAGATACACAGGTCAGGAACCGTTGGATTAACCGCCCGCATCCGTATGTTGTGGGGTACTCGGGCGAGGGCTGAGCGTTACGTGATTTCTGGAAATCGTGGCAGTGACGGAGTTCGTCCAAACGCCGCTAGAGGAGGAAGCAACAGTAATGAAGATTTTCCGCACGCTCAGTCTGATTGCGGTATGCGTCGTGTTCCTGCCCGAACCGGTGCGGGCACAGAGTGGTATCACCGGCCAGGTGCGCGACACGTCCGGCGCCATCCTCCCCGGCGTGACGGTCGAAGCCTCAAGCGCGGCGCTGATCGAGGGGACGCGAGTCACGGTGACGAACGAAGAGGGACGCTACCGGTTCGTCGACCTGCGGCCCGGTAGCTATTCCGTGATCTTCTCGCTCACCGGCTTCCGGTCGTTGCGCCGCGACGGAGTTGAGCTGCAGGCGGAATTTACCGCGACCGTCAATGCGGATCTCGCGGTGGGCACCGTCGAGGAAACGATTACCGTCACCGGCGCCCCTCCGGTTGTCGACGTTGTCAACGTCCGGCAGCAGACCCAGATTACCGAAGAGACGCTGCAGGCGATCCCGGTGAACCGGCGCATGGCCTCGTTTGCCGCGATTCTCCCCGGGGCGACGGTGGCTCGCGCCTCCGATCACGACGTGGGCGGCAACCAGGGTGAACGAGGTGCGTTCACCATTCATGGCGGACCCCTGGTGGACCAGGCGGTCGATGGCATGTACCAGGCCCTGCTCGGTGGTCGCACCATCTACAGCTTCAACACGCATGCGATTCAGGAAGTCGTGGTGGAAACCGGTGCCGGCTCGGCTGAGTCGTTCAGTGGCGGCTCGGTGCTGCACTACGTGTATAAGGACGGCGGCAACCAGTTTTCCGGCACGTTCAGCGGGACCCATGTGACCGGCGCGATGCAGGCCGACAACCTGTCGAGCGTGCGCGAGCGCGGACTGTCGCGCCAGCTCCAGCAGGCGGGCGGTCTCAAGGAGTCATTCGACGTGGGCGGCGGCCTCGGCGGTCCGCTCGTCCGCAACAACCTGTGGTTCTACTCCGCGTTGCGTGTCAGCGGCACCGGCCAGTATCAAAGCGGAAACTTCTACAACAAGACGCCGGGGACGATGTTCTATACGCCCGACGAGAGCCGCCCTGCCTTCACCAAGGAGCGGTTCCGAGATGCGACGGCCCGTCTGACGTGGCAGGTGGCCGAGAAGCACCGCGTGGCAGGGTTATTCTCGGTGCAGAAGAACTGCACCTGTTTCTACATGCTGCTGGAGCCCGCGGTCCTCACGGCACCGGAGGCCATCGGACAGCATACCTACAGCCCCCTGTATATTCCGATGGCGACGTGGACATCGCCTGCGACGCAGAACCTGTTGTTCGAGGCGGGCTTTTCGGCGCAAGTCGCGACCAATCACACCAAGCGGCAGCCGGAATCCGGTCTGAACGATATTTCGATCACCGACATCGGGTTGAACCGGCTCTACGGCTCGCGTGCCCTCAACCTGACACAGACGGGGAGCTATACCGTGAATCCCGTGCGCCAGTACCATCAGCGGCTCGCGGTGTCGTACATCACGGGGGGGCACAACTTCAAGACGGGGTTGAACCTGAGCGAGTTTACCGACCCCGGCCCTGGGCGTTTCACCTCTCCCAACCAGATCAGTCAGGGCCGCTCCTACACCTTCCGCAACACCGTTCCGGAATCGGTGACCATCTGGGCGGTGCCACACGGACTTCGCGGTAGCGCCACCAACATGGGGTTGTTCGCACAGGATCAGTGGACGCTCGATCGCTTGACGCTGAACCTGGGCGTTCGCTACACGAAGTGGCAGGGGTCCACGCCGGAGCAGGTGCTGCCGGCCGGCCCATTCGTCCCGGACCGGACGGTGGCGGCGACGAAGAACAACCCTCTCTTCCACAACCTCAACCCCCGAGTCGGCGCCGCGTACGATTTGTTCGGCAGCGGCAGGACCGCGCTGAAGGTATCGATCGGACGCTACGTGGGAGTGGAAATCGCCCCGGTATCCAACCCGGCTGCCAACATGTCGCTGAGCACGAACCGCTCGTGGAACGACGTGAACCGGAATTACATCCCGGACTGTGACCTCCGCAATCCGGCCGCGCAGGGTGAATGCGGGCCATGGAGCGACCTCGGGTTCGGAAAAGCGCGCGAGGTGACGACGCGCTATGCCGACGACGCCCTGAGCGGGTTCAACAAGCAGGCGCACAATTGGCAGGGATCCGCGTCCGTGCAGCATCAACTGCTGCCGGGGATGAGCTTGAATGTCGGGTATTTCCGCACCTGGTACGGCGGCTTCCTGGCCACCGACAACCTCGCCGTGACGCCGGCGGATTACGACCCGTACTGCATCAAGGCGCCGGTTGATTCGCGGCTCCCGAGCAGCGGTGAGCAGTTGTGCGGCTTCTACGATCTGCGTCCAGCCAAGTTCGGACTTGTCGATAACCTCGTTACGCAGGCGTCCCACTACGGCGATCAGACGCAGGTGTACAACGGGGTTGACGCCACGCTCAACGGGAAGTTCCTCGACGAGGGCCAGTTCCAGGGCGGCCTCAGTGTGGGGCGTACCGTGTTCGACAACTGCCTGGTAGTGGATTCCCCGGAAGCCGCACGCGACGGGTTCTGCAAGGTGGCTCCCCCGTGGTCAGCCGGCGCGCAGGTCAAGTTCCTGGTGGTGTACCCGTTGCCCTGGAGCCTGAGGACCAGCGTGGTGTACCAGAACATGCCCGGGATTTCGTACACGGCGAGCCATGTGGTCAGCACCGCGGACGTCGCGGCGTCACTCGGCCGTAGCCTGGCCGGTGGCGCGCGGAGCGTGACGAAAGAACTCGTGCCGGCCCAGACACTGTCCGAGCCTCGATTGCAGCAAGTCGATCTGCGTCTGAGCCGCATCTTCCGCGCCGGCGGCTCCCGCCTTACCGCGAATGTCGATCTGTACAATGTTTTCAACGAGGATGCCGTTCTCCAACAGAACACGCGATACGGCAACACGTGGCGTGAGGTGAGCCTGGTGATGGGGGGCCGGATGGTGCGGTTCACCGGCCAGTTCGACTTCTAGTCTCTGGAGGTGTGCCATGAGACTTGCACCGGTCCTCGTCGTATCGGCTGTCTGTCTCGTCGCGGCTGCGGCACCGGCTTTTTCGCACCACGGGACCGCCGCGTACGACACGACGAAGACCGTCACGGTGAGCGGCACGGTCACCGAATTCAGGTTCGCCAATCCGCACGTCTTGATCTTCTGGGAAGCCAAGGACGAGACGGGGAACGTCCAGCGCTGGTCCGGTGAGCGCAGCGGTCCGAATTCGATGGCGCGGAATGCGGGCTGGACGGGCAAAACGATCAAGCCGGGAGACCAGGTCACGATCGGCGGCCGGCCGTCGAAGAACGGAGCGAATACTATCGGCATCTCAAAGATCGTCCTCAACGGCAAGGAACTTTCCATGGGGGGCAACGACTAGTGCGAAATGTCCTGCTCATCTCCGTGTGGATGCTGGGTATGGCCGCGGCCGGATCCGACGCCCTCGCGCAGTCGGCCCCCTCGACGCCGAACCTGTCGGGCCTCTGGCAACCTCAAGGGAGTTATACCTTTGACCCCGCGGACCCGCGCGGTGCTCACGCCGCCGACCTTACCCGATATCCAATGACGCCCTGGGGGCTCGAGCAATTCAAGGCGAACAAGCCCGCCCATGGCGATGCACAGAACGCGTCGTCGAACGATCCGACGAACAAATGTTTCCCACCCGGCGCGCCGCGATCCTACGTGACCCCGTACCCCGTGGAGTTCGTGCAAAGCCCCACGCGCCTCGCGATGCTGTTCGAATATGACGTCGTCTACCGGTTGGTCTATATGGACGGGCGGCCACACCCGCAGGATGCGGAGCCGACGTGGATGGGGCACTCGATTGGGCGTTGGGACGGTGACACTCTGGTGGTGCACACGACGGGGTTCAACGGCAAGAGCTGGCTCGATCGCGTCGGACATCCGTACTCCGAACAACTCGAGCTCACCGAACGTTTCAGGCTGGTGGACAAGGAAACGCTGCAGATGGACATCACTATCCACGACCCCAAAACGTATACTCGCGACTGGACCGGACAGAAGATCTTCAAGTTAAAACCGACGTGGGAACTAAAGGAATATGTCTGCGAGGACAACTACACCTTCGACCAATTCCAGACCGAGAGCGGAGTCAAGTTCATCCCATAGCCTCCCGTCAAATATGAAGCCGGACGGACGGCTCGATGCGCAGTTTGCGATCCCCGAAGACTACGGTGGGATGAACGAAGTTCTGGCGACGATCGACGACGCAAAGCACACACGGCCGTACCCATGCGTCAACCAGCCTCTGGGATCGTCGGGGTCATTCAAGGTCTCTCTCCGCTTGAATTGACACTTCTGAGGCGAATCGCTGATCTGTGTTCGGAATACGATGCGCTTGAGGACAAGTGGCCGACGAGCTCCCCGATGAACACGGCGGAAAGCGCTGAAGCCGGGGAATTGTTCTGGCAGCACCCAGCGAATCGGAGTTGATGAAGACGGTGGGCGTTCAGTCCGACTCCGCCTTCCGCGTCTCTGCCAAAACCTGGAACGCCATCGGTTGGTCGAAAGCGTCGTTGATGAGGCCCGGGATTCTCCCTAGCTACCTCTACGATCCAACACCCCCGCCATGCTTCATGTGGCGGTGATGCTCGGATTCTTCGACTACCGAAAAGCCAAGGCGCCGGTGTAACGCTTCGGCCCATGTGTTCGTTTTGAGCGCGGAGAGCACGACCTCGCATCCAGCCTGCCGGCCGCGGATGACGACATCCGTCGTCACCTGTGAGCCAACCCGACATTTGCGTCGTCCGCACGAATGATTCTTGTGACCTCCAGATCAAGCTGACGTTCGAATTGAGCCCGTTCGCGACCTTCATCCCACTGTCCACGGCACGCGGTGATGCTGTCGCACATCGAGCGCAGGAAGCAGTCGATGAGAAGCGCCATGTCTGCAGAACACGCCGCTGGACTTGCAATATTGGTCGGCGCCACGTCCGTTGGGTACGCTGAATATAGACCCGCGGACCACCGCTTGTTAGTCGGAAGGGTCGGGAAGCCGAAGGGCGTGGACGGGGAAGCCGAAACGGACGACATGTCTGCTTGGGACCCGGTTGATTGCATCAACATGAGGCGATCTTCGCCCGCCACTATACTGATCGCTCATTTCACGGCGCGCCTCCGCGGCGCGCCTGGGAGAGGACGACAATCATGCAGAGGGCCCTCAGCGTAGCGGCATTGGTCTTCGTCGGCGCCATGGCGTCGCCGGCCTTCGCGCAGACGCGCGGCGACACCTGTGGCGAGATCGTGTTGCACAACGGCCGCATCACGACCATGGACGATCGCAATACGACCGCCTCGTCGCTCGTGATCCGCAGCGACCGGATCGCCAGCGTCGGCACGGGGCGCGGGATTCCCCGGCACAGCTCCTGCGCCACCGTGATCGATCTGCAGGGCCGTCGCGTCATCCCCGGGATGATCGACACGCACTCGCACCCGTCCTACTTCACGGCGCGTCCCGGACATTACCTGGTCCTGGACGATGCCGCCTCGATCGCCGACGTGCAGGCAAGGCTCCGCGCCCGCGCGGCCGCCGTGCCGCCAGGCCAGTGGATTACCGCGCTGGGCGGATGGGCGCTGACGCACATCAAGGAGAACCGCATGCCGACCGCGGCGGAGCTCGATGCCGCCGCGCCAGACCATCCGGTGCTGTTCGTCCTCGGTGGCTTCGGGCGTGATACCGGCGCGGCCAACAGCGTGGGCCAGAAGTGGCTGGCCGGGCAGGGCGTCAAGTTCGACAACGACCAGGGGGCGCTGTCTGACGCGGCGCCGCGGGCGGCCATCAACGCCCTGCGCGCGCGCATGACGTTCGACGATCAGAAGCGCCAGCTTGCCGATCTCCTGACGCACTACGCAAGCCTGGGGATCACTACGCAGGTCGACAACGGCGGGCCGTCGCCGCCAAACGAGGAGCTGAAGGCCATCTCCCTCGCCGGCGACGGCGGCCTCAACCTGATCGACCCGGAAACGGGATACCTGCCTCACGTGGCGCTCGATCGCGAAGGCCGGCTGCCGGGACGCCTGCGCCTGATGTTCTATACGCGGGAGATCACCCCCGCGGTGCCGCTGATCAAAGCCCGGTTCGCCAACCAGTTCCCAGATCTCGGCAGCGACTGGCTGCGGGTCACCGGTGTCGGGGAGCGCCTGGTCAATACGGAGTGGCAGCAGGACGGCCAGCCGACGCCGCAGTACCAGGCCGCCCTCACCACGATTGCCGAGCACGGTTGGACCCTCCAGCAGCACTCCGACGCCAACGACGCACTGCGGCAGGTGGAACTCTGGGAGAAGGTGAACGCGCGCACGCCGCTGGCCCCGCTCCGGTGGACGCTGGCTCACGGCCGCGGGCTCGATGCGGGGCTGCTGAACCGGCTGAAGGCCATGGGCGTCGGCGTGTCAATCGCGGGCGGCCGGTACCTGAGCGACGGCAAGTCGCCGCAGCCGCCGATCAAGACGATCGTCGAGAGCGGCGTCCGGGCAAGCTACGGCAGCGACAATCCCAGCAACCCGCCGACCAATCCCTGGCTCCACATGTACGCCATGGTGACGGGAAAGAACTTCCAGGGGACGGTCGTCGCCGCGGACCAGACGCTCGGCCGCCTCGACGCCCTGCGGCTGTACACGCGAGACGGTGCCTGGTTCAGCCGCGACGAGCAGCGGCTCGGATCGCTCGAGGTCGGCAAGCTGGCGGACCTCGTCGTGTTGAGCGGAGATTTCCTCGACCCGGCGCGCGTACCGGATGAGGCGATCAAGACCCTCAGGTCGGCGCTGACCATCGTCGGCGGACGGATCGTGCACAATCCTGGCGTCGTGTCGGTGCGATGAGGGCTGTCACGCGGCTGCCGCCCGCAAACCGCTCTTCGACGACCCGGTCGGCTCCTGTTCAGCCTGCGTGCCAGGGTCCGATTGTCACCTAGAACGTTCATCAGTACGTAGTGGTGGGTTTTAGCCGGACTCACGCGGTCCGCCTGAAGGCGGACACTACGTACACATGGAAAACGGTCTAGACTACCGGTTCGTCGGCGACTTGTGGAGCTCACCGCGGCGGAGTTGCCGGTACAGTTCCAGGGCCTCTCCGATGATCCGAAGCGCGTCCGCCGGCCCGAGCAGATCGTCGACGACAACCTGCTTGTGTTCGAGCGCTTTGTAGTCCTCGAAGAACCGGCGGACCTGACGGAGAACGTGTTGCGGAAGCTGCGCTTTGTCCGTGTAGTCCGCGAACGCGGGGTCGTAGACGCTGACAGCCACAACCTTGTCGTCGATGCCCTTTTCATCGCGCATCCGCATGACGCCGATGGCGCGCGCCTGCACGATGGTCAGCGGATAGACAGGTTCCTGCCCGAGCACCAGCACATCAAGAGGATCTCCGTCGTCGCAGTACGTCCGGGGAATGAAGCCGTAATCCGCCGGGTAGTAGACCGCGCTGTGGAGCACCCGATCCAGACGTAACAGTCCGGTCTCCTTGTCCAGTTCGTACTTGTTCGTACTTCCTTTCGGAATCTCAACGATCACGGGGAACGCCGTCGCAATCGTGGCGTCGTCGATGTAGGTGTCATGCCAAGGATGCATCGATCTCTCCTGTCAGCGTGCAAGGCTCACGACGCTAGAGCGTTCTCGCGGTCCGGCTAAAGCCGGACGCTACGTACGAATGGATCTGGTCTAGCGCACCGTAAACGGAATCCGGATGGTTTTCGGGTCGGGACTCTTGTCCACCGTGTCGAAGTTGTCCACTTCGAACGCGCGGCCGATCTGGTTGCCCGCCAGATCCTCGAGGATATCGAGCGCCAGCAGGTGATACTGGCCGGCGGCCCACGCCTCACGCGGCGTGAACGTCCAGCGCGTTTCTCCCTGATCCACCACGATGTCGCCTTCAACCGCGGCGTCGATGGCGGCGCTGTCGCGCGTGACGCCGAGCGCGCGCATCAGCAGGCCGTGATCGAGCGGCTCCGGAAACGTCACGACGACGCCGTTGCGGCTGCCGGATGACGGCGGCTGAATCTTCCACGAGGCCGTGTCGAGCGGCTTGGTGTCCGGCCCGGTCACGCGGAACGTCCGGCGGAAGTCTTCCTTCAGCGGCTGCCCGTGCTCGTCGGCCCACTCGCGGCTGACGACGAGCGTCATGGCGCCGCCGCTGCTGAGCGGGCGGCCCAGCTCGCGGTTCGGCAGGATGCCGTCCTTCACGCGGCCCGGGTCGAAGAACACCGTGAAGCGCGTGTGGTCGGGACTCCAGAACTCGTAGTCGAGCGGCAGGATCGCGCCCCCGATCTCGTCCCCCGCCTCGTTGAGCACTGTCATGTACTCGATGCCGCTCCTGCGGCCCATGGGCGCGGAGAACTCGACGTACATGCGGAGCAGATTCTCCGGAACCACGTCGCCGCTCGGATACACGCGCGCGACGACCGTCGTCGGCGTGGTGTGCTCCGCGGGGCGGCCAACCGTGGCGACGAGCGCCGTACCGGAACCGCCCGCGACGCGCGACGGGTCGAACCGCACGTGGTACTGCCGGCCCGGGTCGAAGGGGAACGCCGGGGTAAACCGCACCGCGCCGTCGGCCACGCGGTACTCGCCCAGCATCGCCGGCGCATCAGCGCTCACCGCCACGCGCAGCACCGCCGGCCACTGGTCGGGCGTCACGTGGTCGAGCGCGTCGAGGGTGGAGGAGGAGAGCCCGGTGACCTCGATGGATCCGGCGTCGGCGGCGAGGCTGATGGCCGGAGTGGAGCCGGTGCGACCACACGCGGCGCAGAGGAGGGCGCAGAGGAGGGCGCAGAGGAGGGCGCAGAGAAAGGGCGGAGGAAACGGTTTTACACGGAGGAACGGAGAAACGGAGATCATTTTTTTGAAAAAAGAATCTCCGTGACTCCGTGTCTCCGTGTGAACCCGTTCCCTTCGAAGCCTCCGCTGCCTACGGCAGTGGAAGCACCTGCAGGTTCAGGGCGCCTGCCGCCTGCGCGATGACGATCGAGTTGTTGTCGTCGAGCTTGTCGAGCTGCAGGATGCCCGTCATGCTCGCGACCTTGTCGAACGGCACGCCGCCGGTCTCTTCGTCCACCGGCGTGGTGATCGGCGTCGCGTTGGCGAACGTGTTGGTCGGGATCTTCATGACGCCGCGGCTGCTGTTGGCGGCGAGCAGGAATTCCTGGCCGCCCTTCTTGTAGACGATCATGTCGAGCACGCGATTGCCCGCGCCGAACTCGGCGATCGTGGTGCCGCGCACCTTGTCACCCGCCTTCAGGTTCGCGATCGGGAACTTCACCAGCGGCGTGCAGGTGTAGCCCGCGAGCAGGTACGACTGGCCGTTCAGCGTGTAGGGGACAAACGCGTTCACCGGCGAGCGCGTCTCGAGCTGGCGGTGGTTGCCGTGGTAGATCTCGACGCTGGCGCCGCGGTCGATGCTCGCGAACGGGTACGGAATCGCGCGCAGCTTCGACGCGAACTCCTCGTTCGAGAGCCCCGCCACCCACAGCCGGCCGTCGGCGAACGCCATGTCGGTGACGACCGCGGTGCGCGGGTTCTGGCGCGCGTTGGCCGCCGGCGGGTTCGGCAGCGCGACGCGCTGGAACTTGAGCGACGCGAGTGCGACGTTGGTGATGGCGCCGGCGCCGTCGATGCGGAAGAGGGCCGGGGCCGCGCCCGCGCCCTGTCCGCGCATCACGGACACGTAGGCGTTGCGCGTCCGCGGGTGGACGGCGAGGTCGGTGATCGTCACCTCGCTCGCGCCCGTGCCGAGCAGCGCCGCGAGCTTCTCGTTCACCGCGCCGAGTCCTTTCGCGCCGGGCGCGCCGCCGTTGGCCGCCGCGCCAAGGTCGAGCGCGACGATCGCCGCGTTCTGGTTGTCGGCCACGAACAGCACGCCGTCAGGGCCGAACGAGACCGGGCCAATGGATGCCAGTGCCGGCCCCTGCCCGGTCTGCGCGACCTGGAGGGCCGACGCTGGAGCGAACGACGCGACCGCGACCGACGCGATCAGGATCCAGAGTGTCGTGAGGGACCGCATGATGGACGGATCTCCTTTCTGAAGAGGGGATTACGTTATATCCAACCCGCCGGTATAGCAATCCGAGACCCACGCCCCTGCCGTGACTACCGCTTGCGATTGGCAGTCCCCGAGGCGCGGCTTGGCGGCTTCGCATTGCCGTGCTCGCCGATGCTCTTGATCTGCTCTCTGAGGTGCTCGTGAAGAGCGCGCGTGCGCTGCCGGTTCTCGTCAATCTTTTCCCCGAGCTCGCCGCGTACGGCAGAAAACTCAGCGCGCATTTCGGTTCGGAGTTGCAGAATCTGCGTCTCCACGCCCGTCATCCGGTCGCCCGGCGGCGATTGCGTTGCTTGCAGGCGAGGCTCCCGCGAAACGCTACGTCTTGCGCCGAGGCGCCCTCGGCTTGCGGCGCGGATCCTCCTCGCGGTGCTCGCCGAGAGCAGCAATTCGGCCGAGAACCTCTTCAAACAGGACGCGCGAGTGGCGCCTGCCTTCCTCTGCGGTGTCCCGAATCTGCTGGCCAAGGTCGCGCGTCAGCGTCGCGAGGCCAAGCAGCAAGTCGTCACGGGCTCCGGCGAAGCCCTGATGCGTTTCCTCTCGAAGCGCCGCGATTTCCTGCCGAAGCTCGGATTTGACGCTGGCATTGCCGCTGTGCACCTCCCCGCGTACGGCAGAAGATTCAACGCGCATTTCGGTGCGGAGTTGCAGAATCTGCGTCTCCACAGAGCCCACCCGCTCACCGAGCGCCGCGACTTCCGCGGGCACTGTTTCGAGCCGTTGCACGGTCTTCTCCAGACGTTCTACGCGATCCGACAGCAATTGGTCCGGCATCACTCCTCCGTTTCGACGCGGCGCTCGACCTCGGCGCGCGCGTTCGACGGATGGACAAATGCGAGGTGTATGCCGACGACGTTAGCATCGTCGCCCCGAGGCGACAACAGCCTCCTCGAATCCCGCGTGGTCTCCATCCTGGCGCGGGGAAATGGCGATGGCCACGCGCTGGCGGGCCCTCTCCGCGGCTCGGTGCACAAGGTGATTGACGTCTCGGTCAACCAGGTGCTGACGCTTCCCGAGCATTTGGCGAGAACGCGCTGGTTCACGCGGGTGTTCGGCTCGTTGTTCGTGATTTTTGCCGTCATCGGCTCCTTCCTGGCGGCCGTCGGCATCTACGCGGTGATCGCCTACGGCGCCCGCCAGCGCACGCACGAAATCGGCATGCGCGCCGCGCTTGGCGCGCAGCGGAGCACGATTCTTCGCCTGATCGTCGGCCAGGGCATGAAGCTCGCGCTGATCTTCGGCGGCCACTATGCCTGATCTTCCCAAGTAGCTGCGTTGCTGGGTAGCTGGGTAGCTGGGGGAGTAGCTCGGGTTTGCCCCAGCCACGCAGCTACTTAGCCACCCAGCTACTCCCCCTTGCCTCAGAAGTCGATCTGCACACCGACTTTGGCGAAGCGCGCGTTCAGGATGTTCTGCGGCCGCAACCACGTGGCAAACGCGGCGCTTTCGGTGAGCACCGCGTTCGCATTCAACGCGTTATAGAGGTCGACGCTCGCGGTCGTACGCGTGCGGCCGAACCGGAGGATCTTCGCGAAGCGCAGGTCGAGCTGATTCATGCGCTCACCGGACAGCGTGCCGAGCTCGAAGAGGTTCACGGTGACGTTGTTCGCGCTGCCCGACAGTGGGCGCCCGAGCGAGGGCGAGACGACCGCATTGGTGGCGTTGAAGTTGGCCGCGCGCACAGGTCCGGGCTCGTTTCGGTACGCGGCGCTGAGCTGCACGTCCACCCGCGGGATGAGGTACGACCCGATGAACTTGACGCTCGTCTGGAAGTTCTCCTCGACGCGGCAATAGGAGTTGGTGAGCGCGGTCTCCGGCAGCGCCGCCCGGATTTCGCAGCTATCCGTGACCCGGCGCCCGGTGCTCACACCGCCCGACAGCATGGCGCCCGCCTGCGGCCGCGCGTTGACGGTGAAGTCGGCCCCGTTCCAGTACTCGACCAGGGTGCCGTAGTTCTTGGCGAACGTCACGATCTCGTTGGACGCGGTGCCGAACCTGGCGGGCTTGATGTTGTACAGGTTGTCGACCGCATAGCCGCCGCCGCCCGGCAGATCGGGATGCGCCGGAGCGGTGATGCCGAACACATCGAAGTCCGCCGCCGTCAACGCCCGGTCGTCGGTGACGAGCTGGTTCTTGAACCAGGTGCGGAAGTAGCTGACGTCCACCGAGACGCGCGGCGAGAGCTCGCGCTGCACGCCGGCCGAGAACTGCCAGTTCGCAAGGCGGCGGCCCCATCCCTCCACCGTTTCGGCATCGATCTCCCGGCCGGGGAGGACGCTGCCGAAATTCCGGTTCGACAACGCCCCGCACTCGCCATTGGCCGCCGGATTGATCAGATCGCAGTTGGGCACGAAGTCGCGATTGCTGTCGGTCCACGCCCGGTTGGCGCTGAGGACGAGCCCCTGCACGGGGGCCGCAGTCCGCCCGAACGTCCCGTTCGCGCCCTGGGGGGCCAGATACTTGCCCATGCTGACCTTGAGCGCCGTCTTCCCGTTTCCGGCGACGTCATAGGCCGCCCCCAACCGCGGCGAGATGTCGTGCCACCGCGTGCCGGACGTCTCGGGGATGACGATGTTGCGGGCAGGCGCGAACTCGCCAGGGCCCACCGTCACGCTCGGATATTTCCCGTACCGATTGTCGTTGCGCAGGCCTGCGGTCATCGTCAACCGCCGCAGCGTCCAGCGGTCCTGCACGTAGAGCCCGATCTCGTGGAACTGGATGATGGTCGTAAACGGCGTCGCCGTCAGCGTGACCTGGTTCGGGACGCCGTTGTTCAACCGGAAGATCAGCGGGGAATGCGGCGAGAAGGTGCGCTGCTCCTGAAATGCATTTTCGTGATCGATGCCGAGTTTGAAGGCATGGGCGCCGGTAATGTACGACGCCGTGGACCGCCACAGGAACGAGCGCACCCACTGAGCGATGTCCGAGGGGCCCCCTGCGCGGTAGCTGACGCCGCTCGTCTGTTCCATGACCGTGACCAGCCGCGGCACGGTGATGTTGGCCTCGTGCAACGGCGTGCGGGTGCTGATGCCGTAGTAGCTGGCGACCTCAGGGGTGGAGAGGTAGCGACCGGCCAGCTCCACGTTGCGGACGAAGGCCGCCTCGAGCAGAAACCGGTTGGTAAGCGGGGCGGTCCAGTCGCCAAAGACGAAGTACTTGTCGCCCAGAAACGCATTGTTCACGCCTTCCGGCGCGTTGGTCGTGGGGAGATTCCGCGGACAGTCGCAATTGGCTGACTTGTCGTAGTTGATGGCGAACTTGTGCTTCGGCGTCGCCTGCCAGGTGACTCGCGCGTTGGCGTTCCTCCACACATTTTCGGTCCACGCCGATTCCCGGCTGGTGTCGGGCTCGTAGGTCCAAGACGTGGGGTTGCCGGCGTTCTTGTTGAAGAGCACCGGGACGCCGTTCTGCGTGCCGGAATACCGCGCCGTCGCATGAAACCAGATCCGGTCGCGCCTGATCGGCCCGCCGTAGGCAGGGTTGATGTCCCACAGCTTCCTGACCGAGTCGGGCGTGCGCAGGCCCCGATCCTTCAGCTCCTGCGTGAAGTTATTGCCTTGCATGTCGTGGTTGCCGAACGCGCCGACGAAGTAGCCGCGCGTCGTGTTGCCGCCGTCACGCGGGATCAGGTTCATGCGGACGCCACCTTCTTTCTGCTCCGCGGTGATGCCGCCGGTGTCGACCGCCATTTCCTGGAAGACCGCCATGTTGGGGGCGCCGGTCGTGCCGGTGCCGTTGGCGTTGGCGAGCGACACGCCGTTGACGAACGTCCGCGCGTCGGCCACCCCACGGGTCCACAGGTTGCCCCGTGCCGGGCCGTCGCCGAGGAGCCCGCCCACGTCTTTCCGATCGTGCGTGGTGCCGGGCATGAGCGCGGCCATCTGTACGGGGATCCTGGCGGCCGGAATCGTGTCGAGGACTTCCTGGGTCAACACGCGCTGCCGGGTCGTGCTCTGCACGTCCACCGTCGGGGTTGCGCCGGTCACGGTGATGGTTTCTTCCAGCGCCCCGACGCGGAGCTCGGCGTTGACCGTCGCCACGAACAGCCCCGTCAGCTCGATCCCTTCCCGCCGGACGACCGAGAATCCCGGAAGCGTGAACGTCACGACATAGGCGCCCGGCCGCAGGTTCTCGATCCTGTACTGGCCGGAGCCGTCGGTGACGGCCGTCCGGACCTTCTCGATCAAGGCGGGGCTTTCCGCCTCGACGGTCACGCCCGGCAGCACCAGGCCCGACGTATCCCGGACCACGCCGGTAATGGACGCCTGGGCATATGCGGCCGCGGGCACGAGCGCCAGCAATCCAAGCCCCAGCACCGCGAGTCGCACAGTCCTGCCCATGTCGAAGCCTCCTCAGTGTGGAACCCTTATACCCCCAAGCGCCTGTCGCATGATATTTATCTACGCATGGTCAACGGGGGCAGCAAGAAGTCACGAGAGCGGGCCCGCAGTGGCGACCAGGCTCGCGACGGCGGAAGACGACGCGGGTGACATCGTCGATCACGCTCGCGCGCTCGCCGCTGATTGCCGAGGCGGTCGATACGTTCCACGTCTCCGCGCAGGCGAAAGAGCTCACTCTGGAGATGGCGATCGCGCAACGGCCGCTGATGGCGGCCTTCGACTACGAGCGGATTCTTCAAGTGCTCGCCAATCTGATTGCCAACGCGATCAAGTTCACCCCGCCAGGGGGCACGATCCACGTGTCCGCTCATCCGCTGGACGACTCAGTGCACGTGTCGGTTCGTGACACCGGAGTCGGGATCCCCGCGCATCTGACCGAGGCGGTCTTCGAACGTTTTCGCCAGGTCGCCGGACACGATCGCGGGGGACTCGGACTCGGACTCTACATCTCGAAATGTCTCGTCGAGGCGCAATACGGCCGGATGTGGGCGGAGAGCCAGGCAGGGGAGGGCACCACCCTTCATGTGTCGCTGCCGGCATGATCCGTCGCGCCCGCGCTTCCGGTCAGACGCGGACGATTTGCGGCAGGTGATCGAAGTGCTTGTCTCGTGCATGGAGCGCAAGGTTGTGCTGCAGCACAAGAGCAGCCAGCCACATAGGTGGTGACGACCTCGGGGGTTTCACGATGCGGTCAATTTCCGTTGGACACGCGCCATGTGCCCCCGGGCGCGCCGTTGTTACACGTGAAGGTACCCTCGCCGAACTTCGATCCCGAGCCGGCGTTCAGAATTCCGGTGAACCTCGCGCCAAACTGATTGGCCCAGCACGGTCCGGTGAATTCAACGTTGCCGAACGTCTCATTCGTAACCGAGCCCGAGAGCGTCCTGTCGCTGCTGCTGATGGTGCCGTTCGTGACGATGAAAAATCTTGGGAACACTCTCGTCTCCTGGCCTCCCTGCGAGGGATGCGTGAGAGAGGTGTCATAGGTGCCGTCGTACTTGCCCCTTGCCGGCGCAGGCGCCGGTGTTGGCGTTGGGGTGGGAGTTGGCGAGGGCGCCGGCGCTGTCGGAGCCGGGTTGAGGAGATCCATCGACGCCTGCGCATGACTCCGCCCGCGAAACCGCAGTAATACGTACGCAGATACGAACACGGCATCACTCTTGGGGCTGACGTGGTACTCGTTCACGGCGCGGTTCAGCACGTCACGATACTCGGCTTCCAGCGCTGCGCGAAACGCGTCGCCGTCGGCGTCCGATGGAAACAGATTGATGCTGGCGATAAGCGCGCACACCGGCTGCGTCCCGCGACCCTCGATCTGTGCCAGCACCCTCGCCGTCGCGGCGTCGTGATCGCAGCCATTCACGCGATACCAAATGTACTCAGTGTTCCAGATGGCGGTCGCGTCGATATCCACAAATGTGGGCGTGGTATGCACCCCGGCGGTCTGGAACCGCGTCTCTGTCGCGTGTCGGAAGTCGATGGCTTCTGCCCGCGACGGCAGCGCGAGCGACGGCGGTGGGGGTTGGGCCGGGTTCCCGTAGAGGGCACGGATGCCCCGGACGTCGTCATCCTGTAGATCCTCGATGTTACCTATCCGGTTGTTCATGATGGCCAAGGTTGTTTGGCCAGACAGGTCTGGTTGACCTAAGCCAAGCACCCCTCCCAATTCATGCAGTGCGACACGACGAAAATCTGCCAGTCCGGTCCGCCACGGCCCGCGGTATGAATTCCACGACAGCGCGCGATTGAACAACACATCGCTTTCGATCCTCTGTTCGCTGCGCGACCAGGTAATGGTCGCAACAAGGCCGTCTCCGAAGGCGTCGCCGTAGACATCATTGGCCCAGAACATGTCGTTCACGCCGTCACCGCCTTTTCGGGCGCGATTCTCGATTCGGCCGACGAAGTCGATCGACCCCAGCTGCCGATCCCACATCGAGATGGCCGTAGCAGCCACGTCATTCCAGGATGTCGCGCCGTCGGTGAGCGTGATGCGGTTGTCACCGAACTGGAGGTACATTGCCACCGTGGCGCCGCCTGGCCAACTGCCGCGCGGCGTCAACACGTACGCCCACGAAGTTGCGACCGCGAGTAGCGCGGCAGCGCCGAGAATCAGAGCCATGGTTGCCCGTTTCTTCATCGGGCCTGCCTCGTCATTTCCGCGTGTATCTCGGCGACCAACGCACTCAGCGGCATCGGTATGCTCATCGTCGCGGCGACTCGATTCTGCGGCTGGTCGATGGCGGTTACGGCCGAGAGCGGCGCGCCGTTGGCGGTCAACACCCGGAACGAGCCGTCGCGCAGATCTCGACTGACCGAGAGCAGGCCCTGCGTGTAGCCGACCACCGGATTCACCCAGCGATCGCCGTCGCGGGCGAAAACGACATAACGCTCCCCCTTGAGGAAACGCGGCATGCCCAGAACCTCCTGCGTGAGGTCGTCAACGGTGCCGCCGAGGAATTCAAGGACGACGGCGAGGCCGCGTCCGCGCAGCGTTTCATTAACGCTGAACGTTACGCGGGTGCGAATGCGGCGGCCGGCGTCCACGTCGGCGCGGAACGACTCGACCGATATCACTTCTCCAACGAAGATACGGTCGGCGCTCTTGACCAGTTCCTGGAACGTCACCGCTTCGACAACCGTGGCGCGAGCGACCGAAGCGCTCAGCACCAAGACTGCCACCGACAGTGCGACCAGCGCTGTCAGACCCACCGGACGAGACACACGCATCTGGCGAAACATGTGAGCTCCTTAAGCGTGATTGAATCGAAACGAACGACCCAGATTGAGTCGGCGGGTCAGATTGGCCGGGTGCGACGTGCAGTCACAGCACTTCACACGGGCGGACTAAGCTCGCCACAGCGACCCCGCATCATACACGTATGCCGACTCAGGGTGGGCAAGGCGTCGGCGGCCGCGGGGTTGGCGCGCAGGTTCTGCGCGACCTGCTCCATCCCGCTGGTCTCGGCGTCGAACTCCTCGTTGTCGCGGATCTTCTGATCCCGCGCGGCCGTGTCGGTCTCGCGGTCGATGTCCTGCTGCTGCTGGCGCGAGTTCTCCTGGCGCCGGGCAACTTCCTCGTCAATCTTGTCAGCGTCGGCCCTGCTCATCGGCGTGTGCCTCCAGGGATGGATCAACGCCGGAGAGGCGCCAGCCGAACACCGTTGCCGGTCTCGATCTGGAAGAACTCGCGACTCAGCACGCCGGAGCATTTCGTAGATACTTAATACGTGTTCGAGTGGGACCCGCGGAAGGCCGAGGCCAACGCGGCGAAACACGGTGTGTCGTTCGACGATGCCGTGACGATCTTCCTCGACGCCAACGCTTTGGACGGTCAGGACCTGCAGCACTCGAGTGCCGAAACCCGATTTCGGCGGCTCGGTCGGTCAGCCGACGGGCGCGTGCTCATGGTCGCGTACACCCTGAGGAGAAGTGGCGATGCCGAAACGATCCGTCTCATCAACTTCTCTGATATTCCCGACTCGTCGCCCGAACAGTTGAAGACAATGCGGCGCGTGGGCCGGCCCTCAATCGGTGAGAAACCGCGCCAGCTCATCGCAATCCGTGTCGATCAGGACGTGCTCGATCAGTTCCGAAAGGAAGCGCGGCGCCGCCGCGTCGGCTACCAGACGCTGATTAACGAAGTTCTAGCCCACCACATCAGTAAAGGCGTCGCGTAGGACACGCTGACAACAAGACGGGATCGCCAGTCGAGGTCAGCCATTCCAGTGGCGTTGTCGCGAGTTAGGTCAGCTCGTGGCGCGACCCGATAGGCATCATCGGCGGGGCTCAGCGTGTTCCCGGTCCATTGCCTCGTCGGCACTCATTCGTCGAACCGCAGGTGCCGCACGCTCGTGCCGTGGCGACGGATCAACCGCAACGCTTCGATGCCGATCTGGATGTGGCGCTCGACGTATTCCGCGGTCACCTGCGCATCCGACGCTTCGGTCTTCACGCCTTCGGGCGCCATCGGCTGGTCGCTCACGAGCAACAACGCGCCGCTCGGAATGCGATTCCCGAAGCCCGCCGCGAACACCGTTGCCGTTTCCATGTCGATCGCCATGCAACGCATCGCGCGCAGGCGTTCCTTGAAGGCTTCGTCGTGCTCCCACACGCGGCGGTTGGTGGTGTAGACCGTGCCGGTCCAGTAGTCGCGGCCGAGGTCGCGGATCATCGTGGACACGGCGCGCTGCAACGCGAACGCGGGCAGCGCGGGGACTTCGGGCAACAGGTAATCGTCGGAGGTGCCTTCGCCGCGGATCGCGGCGATCGGCAAGATGAGGTCGCCGAGCTGGTTCTTGCGCTTGAGCCCGCCGCACTTGCCGAGGAGCAACACCCCCTTCGGCATGATCGCCGAGAGCAGGTCCATCACCGTCGCGGCATTGGGACTGCCCATCCCGAAGTTGATCATCGTGATGCCGTCGGCCGTCGCGGTCGGCATCGGGCGGTCCGGGCCGACGACGTCCGCGCCCGTGAGCCGCGCGAAGTGTCCGAGATAGCCGCTGAAATTGGTGAGCAGGATGTACTCGCCAAACTGGTCCAGCGGCACGCCCGTGTAGCGGGGCAGCCAGTCTTTGACGATCTGGGGCTTGTCCTTCATGGGGGGATTATGACGAAAGACACGCTGGCGCCTCGGGCATGGGCCAGGGACCACGCAGTGCGCCCGGCTGCCTACCGGCTGCCGGGCGTGTCGAGGACGCGGGCGCGCGCCGACGCGGTGAGCGCCGGGCTGCTGTCGAACGCGTCGGGGTCGATTGGCGCCGCGCGCAGCTTCAGATGCGCGAACAGCGGCCGCCCGGCGTTGCCGGTGCCGACCTGCAGCCGTCCGCCGGCGCCGCCCGTGACGGGCAGTTCCTTCAGGCTGACGACCCCGCGCACGTTGCCGCCGATGGCGAGCACACGGCCGCGCGGTTCGTCCACCTTCACGACGATGTCGCAGTGGCTGCGGGCGCCGGCGCCCATCTGCCGCCGCCGGTCGGCGAGGCTGCCGTAGACCGGACGCCGCGACGAGCACAGCAGATCGCCAGGCGCGATCGTCGCCTCGCCCGGGTCGTGGGCGACGAAAGCGGCAGTTGGAGCGCGGCCGTCACGGGCGCGGATCGCCTGGTCGATGTAGTGGTGGTGCGCGATGGCGCGCTGGAACTGCACCGGGGTGTCGAGGCCCGCTTCGCACATCACCCAGGAGATGAATGCGGCCGACCAGGGCGCGTTCCACCGCGCGGCAATGCCGTCGGGACCGTTCCACTCGTCGTTCTGCCGATCGACGATCCAGGATCCCTCGTTCGTCACCGCCCAGTAACCGGCAATCGAGGCGGCCACACGCGCGGCTTCTGTTGGCGGCAACAGCGACCGGCGGCGGCGCGGACCGCTGCCCGGTGCGTCGTTGTCTCCTCCCTCGTCTGGCGGCGCCACGCGGAAGCCGAAGTAGCCCCACTCCTGCACCGCGACGTCCACGATGCGCCGGCGCGTCTCGGCGGTCGGCAGCGTCCGGCAGGCGCGCGGCTCGATCCGCATGGCGCCGGGCGTGCCTCGCACGCGTGCCGAGGGGGGCATGACGTCGAACACGTGGACCGGCAGCCGCTCGACGCCCGTCTGTTGCGCCAGGAGCACCTGCGGCGTGGCGCCCAGAGACACCAACGCAACAGCGAGCGGCAACGCGAGGGCCTGCTTTCGTCGTCGATCTTTCGCCATCACAGATCGCCTCCAGCCTAGATCATCTGCTGATGCTAGCTGAAGGGGCTGCTGAGCAGATCATCCCCTGGCTCAACCAGGTCGAGGCACTGCGTGACCTGAGCACTTGCCGGTCCGTCCTGCAAGCCGTACAGTACATGCCCGCAGCGGTCGTCTTCCTTATGAAGATGCAGGTAGGACTCGCATGACGCACAAGCAGTACACGATCGTCGTCGAACGTGCGGAGAGCAACTACTCGGCGTACGCTCCTGACTTGCCGGGTGTGGTCGCCGCCGGCGATACGGTCGAGGAGACCGAGCGCTTGATGCGCGAAGCTATCGTCTTGTACCTGGAAGAACTGCGGGCGTCGGGTGAATCGATTCCTGAGCCCACATCGGTGGCACGCACCGTGGAGGTGTTCGCCTAATCTGCCTTATCGCGACGGGGCAAGCGCCGCGTCAGAACCCGACTGGTTAGCGCCCCCTTACTTGAGCTCGCCGGATTCCTGCCGAGCTGCTGCAGCCTCCAGCCGTTCCCTGACCGCTCCGGACCAACGGTTCACTGCATAGGCGATGGCACCCAGCACGCCGACGCCGACCAGAATGCGTTTGGCAGGCGCCGGCACCTACCTCGAGACGTATACGAATGTCCCGGACGTGCACGCAGGACATTGCGTCGCGTCGTGAAGTTCTTCGCAATCAAGACACAGACGAGCGGCTCGAAGTTGCACACGGCTGCCCACGGCAACGCGAATGCCGTTGCCCGGGGCGAGCTTGACCGGAGCGACGACCGCGGCCAGGATCTCGACGTGCGACAGAGCGGGGGTGCCGCCGCCAACATCGACGCGCTGGAACGTGGCGATGCCGAACCTGGATTCACGTTTGCCAATCTCGCATTGGGTATACTGCGACGCAATCATGAGAAGCATCATCGCGGCGTTGGGTCTGGTCGCGGCGTCGGCGACCGGCGCAGTGGGGCAGACGACGCTGTTTTCGACCCCCGATTATCGCCAGGACGCCGACCGCTGGACCGATCCGGCGTACTACCTGTACAACACCGCGCGTCAACTGACGGACATGCAGGTCGACAATCGATTCGGCCAGAAGGGTGAGGGCCGCGATGAGTACGACATCAAGAGTCCCTACCCGTTCACCAGCGCGTGGGAGCACTATCAAGCGTGGTTGAAGCGGGCCAATGGTGGAACCAGGCACACCCTTGCGACGCTTCCCAACTGGGATGGCCGCTGGCGCAGCGGTGGCAGTTGGCTCAACAGCCAGAACATTCAGGCCAGCACGATCGCGAAGGCGCTCACGCCGACGTACCGCGAATACTACGTGCAGCAGGTCAAGGCGGAGGCTGAGGGCCGCCATTGGTGGCCGGCGTCGTTCTGCTTTCCGGACGGCTTCGTTCGGGGCGTGCAGGGAGCCGGTGAAGCGGCGGAATTCCTCATCCGTCCGAACCAGGTGGTGATCCTCATGTCGCAGGTCCACGAGAACCAGATCCGATGGGTCTTCACCGACGGTCGCGGTCATCGGCCCGAGGAGCAGCAGTTTCCGCAGTGGCAGGGCGAATCGATCGGATTCTGGGATGGCAACGCGCTGGTCGTTCATACCAACCAGATTCGACAGTGGAACGCGACCCATTCGATGTTCGAGTGGAGCGATCAGCTCACCGCGGTCGAGCGTTACGAGCGCATGGGCGACGAAATCGCCGGCGAGATCACGCTGTACGATCCGGTGGCGTTCCTGCATCCGCTTCACGCGAAATTAAGGATCAGGCTGACGAACCCGCCAGATCGTCCGGTGTATAACTCGTGCACCGACACCAACGGGCCGTCGAGCAACATCTTCGTGAAACCGGACGGCGTCCTCAACGAGCGGACGCCAGACGACCCCGCGCGCTGGGATCCCACGGACCCGCGACCATGGGCGAAGCATTACGCCATCGGCGAGAAACCTGTACAAAACGGATCGGGGAAGTAAGCATGAAAAAACTGGCAGCCGTGGCGATCGTGGCGGTGGGCGTCTTGTCGGCGAGCGTGGCCGGCGTGTGTGCCCATCATTCGCACGCCATGTTCGATACCAGCCGCGAAGTCGTCTTGAGCGGCACGGTTACGAGTCTGGTGTACCGCAACCCGCACGTATTTCTGTATGTCGACGTCAAAGACGACAAAGGCGAAGTGAAGAACTGGTCGGTCGAGATGTCGAACATTTCCAACATGGAACGGCGCGGCATCTACCGCTCCACGTTCAAGGCCGGCGACGTCATTACGGTGAAGGTCAACCCGCTCAAGGATGGTCGCCCCGGCGGCAATTACACGTCGGTCACGACCGCTGACGGCAAGACCCTCGATTGATGAAGCATTCCTCGCCCGGTAGACGCACGATTGAAAGGGGTCTGAGTATGAGACGCGTGTTCGTTGCGGGATTGGTGATAGTCGTGACGCTGGTCACGGGAAGCGGTCCTGCATTCGCTCAGGCGGGAGCGACCGGCCAGATCAGCGGCACGGTATCGGATGAAAGCGGCGGCGTCCTGCCTGGCGTCGACGTCACGGCCACCCAGACCGAGACCGGCTTCAAGCGAAGCGCGGTGACCGACGCAGGCGGCCTCTATACGCTGCCGAGCCTGCCGACTGGCCCGTACCGCCTCGACGTGACGCTCTCCGGCTTCAGGAGCGTCACCCGCACGGGCATCACACTGCAGGTGAACGCCAACCTCGTGATCCCGGTGTCGATGTCGCTCGGCGCGCTCAACGAGACGATCACGGTCACCGGCGCGGCGCCGCTGGTCGAGACGCGCAACCTCGGCGTCGGCCAGGTGATCAACAACGAGCGCATCATGGAATTGCCGCTCAACGGCCGCAACACCGCGGACCTGCTGCAATATGCGCCGGCCGCCGTGCCGCAGCCGAACATGAACGCCGGCGGCCGCAGCTTTGGCGGCAGCCAGGGCGGCCTCGGCTACTCGATCGCCGGCGGGCTCGCCAACGCGGTCAGCTACGTGCTCGACGGCGCCTCGCACAACAACCCCTACGACAACCTGAACCTGCCGCTGCCGTTTCCAGACGCGATGCAGGAGTTCCGGGTCGAGACGAGCGCCCTGACGGCGCAGAACGGCATGCACACCGGCGCCGCGGTGAACGGCGTCACCAAGTCGGGCACCAACGAGCTGCACGGCGGCGCGTTCTATTTCCTGCGTGACAGCGCCCTGAACGCCACCAACCCCTTCAACGCGCGTGGCGCCGACGGCTTCCGCACCAACGACGGGTTGAACCGCAAGCAGTACGGCGGCACGGTGGGCGGTCCGATCGTGTCGGACCGGCTGTTCTACTTCGCCGGCTACCAGGGCACGCGCACGAACCAGCGGCCGAGCGACTTCCGCGCGTTCGTGCCGACGGCGCAGATGCTGGCGGGCGACTTCACCGCCTTCGCATCGCCCGCGTGCAACAACGGCCGGCAGGTGAATCTCGGCGCACCCTTTGTCGCCAACCGCATCAGCCCGGCGCTCTTCAGCCGCGCCGCGGTGAACATCGCAGCCAGGCTGCCGGTGACCAACGATCCCTGCGGGCTCTTTCAGTACTCCGTGCAGACCGAGACGAAGGAGTCGCAGACGATCGGCAAGGTTGACTACAACCTGAACCAGCGGCAGTCACTGTTCGGCCGCTACATGGCGACGAGCCTCTTCCGCGAACCGCCGTTCGTCTCGGAGAGCGACAACCTCCTGACCGCGGCCATCGCCGGCAACGACAACCTGGCGCAGTCGCTCGCGGGCGGGCACAACTGGGTGATCGGCCAGTCGATGGTCAACTCCTTCCGCGCGGCGTTCAACCGCACGGCGGTGCACCGGACGGCCGGCGAGTACTTCGGTCCGCAGGACGTGGGGATCAACATCCATTCGTACCTGCCGAAGTACCTGCTGCTGAGCGTCACCAACGGCTTCAACGTCGGCAACGGCACCAGCACCGACGCGACGTTCAACACCAACTCGTACCAGGTGGGCAATGACGTGACGCTGATCCGCGGCGCGCACCAGTTTGCCGTGGGCGGCAGCTTCGCGCACTGGGATTCGGCGTCGGTCGCCAACGTGCGCGCGGGCGGCAACCTGTCGATCAACGGGTCGGTCACCGGCAGCGGCCTGTCCGATTTCATGCTGGGCCGGCTGACGCAGTTGCAGCAATCGGCGCCCAACACGCTCTTCATGCAACAGTCGTACTTCGGCCTCTACGCCCAGGACACCTGGCGCGCATCGTCGCGGCTGACGCTCAACTACGGCTTGCGGTGGGAGCCATTCATCCCGCAGGAGCTGACCAGGAACCAGATCTACAACTTCGACCTCAACCGATTCCAGCGAGGGGTTCGAAGCACCGTCTACCGGAACGCGCCGCCCGGACTTCACTATCCTGGCGACACCGGCTTTCCGTCGAAGGCGGGGATGAACGCGAGCTGGGGCAACGTCGGGCCGCGCGTCGGCATGGCGTGGGATCCACGCGGGGACGGCCGGATGGCCGTACGCGCCTCCTACGCGCGCTCGTTCGACTTCGTCTCCGGCGGCTTTCACATCAACACCGCGAACGCCCCGCCGTGGGGCAGTGAGATCCGGGTGAGCAGCCCCGGCGGCGGGCTCGACAACCCATTCGTCGGCACCGATCAGCCGAACATCTTTCCGACGCAGCTCGCGAGCCCGGATGTGCCGTTCACGCCCTTCGGCGCCTACCTGAGCACCAACTACGACATGGCGACCCCCGAGGTGCACGCCTGGCACGTGACGGTCGAGCGGCAGCTCTTCACCAACTGGCTGGTGTCGGCGGGCTATCTCGGCAACCACGTGATGAACCTGTGGGAGACCGAGCCGCTCAACAACGCGAACCCCACCGTGACCTCCGCGGTCATCGCCGGCGCGCGCGTCACCTGCGTGCCGGGGGCGGCCAACTTTCAGACCTGCATGACGCAGATCCAGAACCAGCGGCGGCCGTTCTACCTCGCCGACGCGGCAGTCGGACAGTACTTCGGGCCGGTCGACCGGTACGTGACCGACGGCACGCAGGACTACAAGGGGATGGTGCTCTCGGTGTCGCGCCGCGGGCAGCGCGTCAGCATGAGCGCCAACTACACACTGTCGGCGTGCGAGGGCTCACCGCCCGGCAATGGCGGCACCGCGTCGCCGAACCTCGGCACCGGGTACAACGATCCGGCCAACCACGAGTTCGACCAGGGAAACTGCGACAGCGACCGGCGGCACGTGTTCACGGCCACCGGAGGGATCGGCTCGCCGGAGATGAGCGGCAACCTGCTGAAAGTGCTCGCCTCGGAATGGCGGCTGGCTGGCAGCTTCCGAGCGCTGTCGGGTCCGTTCATGTCGGTGCTGCCCGGCTCGGACCGTGCCCTCAACGGCCAGGCCGGAACCCAGCGCGCCAACCAGGTGCTCGACGATCCGTTCGCAGACCGCTCCATCAACCCGGCCAACGGCGGCATGCGCTACCTGAATCCAGCCGCCTTCGCGCAGCCGGCGCTGGGCACGCTCGGCACGATGCGGCGCAACAGCGTCGAAGGGATTGGCACCCGCAACGTCGATCTGTCGCTCAGCCGGGCGTTCCGCATTGCCTCGACGCGGCGGATCGAGGTGCGCGCCGAGGCGTTCAACGCGCTCAACTGGTTTCAGTGGAACCAGCCGAACACCACGCTGTCGTCGCCGATCTTCGGCCAGATCGCGTCGGCGGGCGATCCGCGGATCATCCAGGTCGCCGCGAAGTTCGTCTTCTAGCGCGCGTTGAACAGGAGAAGCAGATGACACGTTTCAACACCGCGGTGCTCGGCTGCATGCTCGCCGCGCTGGCGCTCGCCGTGCCGGCAGCGGCGCACCATGGCACCAACGTTTCCTACGACCACAACAAGCCGGTGACGATGAACGGCATCGTCACCGAGTTCGTCTGGAAGAATCCGCACGTCCAGCTCTACTTCGAGAGCAAGGACGCCAACGGGGTGATGCAGCAGTGGGCCAGCGAGCTGAACAGCCCCAGCGTCCTCACCCGGCAGGGATGGACGCGCGCGCAGTTCAAGAAGGGTGACGCCATCACCATCACCCTCTTCCAGTCGAAGTCGGGCACGACGGTTGGGGTGGTCGATCGGACCAAGCCGATTCTCGTCGACGGCAAGGAAGTGGTGAAGGCGATGACCAGGAACGTGGACTGACCATGGCCATGCCACGGCGTCACCTATTCGTCGCGCGTCTGCTTGCGGTCGTCCTGACCGTGGCGGGGGCGGGAGTCGTATTCGCGCAACAGGCTGGCGGCCGCGGCGGGCCGCCTCCCGGACCGCCGCACGACCCGAAAGACCTCTCCGGCATCTGGCTGGGGCGCGCCGTGCAGCGGATCAACGCGACGCCCCCGGTGTTCACGCCGGCGGGCAAGGCGGCGTTTGACGCCAACAAGCCGTCGTTCGGTCCGCGCGCCGTCGCCCCGGCGATGGGCAACGATCCGCTCGGCGGCGCGAATCCGCCCGGCATTCCCCGCGTGCTCATCAACCACGCCGGCCGCATCCAGTTCATCCAGTTGCCCGACAAGATGGTGCAGCTTCTTGAATGGAACCGCATCTGGCGCGAAATCTTCACCGACGGCCGTCCCCTGCCCGAGAGTCCGGATGCCGCGTGGTACGGCTACTCCGTGGGACGCTGGGAGGGCAACGAGTTCGTGATCGACACCACCGGCCTCGATGCGCGTGCGTGGCTCGATCAGGAGGGGCATCCGCACACCGAGGCGGCGCGCGTGCAGGAGCGCTATCGCCGGCTGGATCGCGACAACCTCCAGATCACGATCTCGGTGACCGACCCGGAGATGTACGCGAAGCCGTTCGGCGGCGACAGCCGCGTCATGTTCCGCCTGCAGCCCAATACCCCCGAGGGCGGCTTCATCGAAGACATCTTCGCGCCGATCGACGAAGAGTCGTTCAACCAGCGCGTCCGGAATCCCGCCGGCGGCGTCGGCAAGTAGCTGAGCGAAGGGAACAGATGTGATGCGTGCAGCTTCAATCGGCCGGATATCGACCGCCGCGGCGCTGATGGTGATGCTGTCGCTGACGACCGCCGCGGCGCAGACGACGCTGTTCAACACCAAGGACTACCGCCAGGATCGCGACCGCTGGACAGACCCCGCCTACTATCTCTACAACTCGGCGCGCGAGTTGACCGACATGCAGGTCGACACGCGCTATGGGATGAAGGGAAAGGGCGAAGACACCTACCAGATCAAGAGCCCCTATCCCTTCAAGGATTCGTGGGAGCACTATCAGGCCTGGCTGCAGAAGGCCAGCGGCGGCACCAAACACACCGCGGCGACGCTGCCCGACTGGGACGGCCAGTGGGATCCCGGGCCGACGTGGCTCGACAGCCGCGGCATCCAGGCCAGCACCATTGCGGCTGTGCTGACGCCGGCCTACCGCGAGTATTACGTGCAGCAGGTGAAGGCGGAAGCCGAAGGGCGTCACTGGTGGGCCGCGGCGTTCTGCCTGCCCGATGGATTCATTCGCGGCGTGACCCGCGCCGGTCAGTTCGTCGTGCGTCCGGCGCAGACGCTGATTCTCAGCGACATGCTCGTGTCACTGCAGGTGCGGTGGGTGGCGACCGACGGCAGCGGGCACCGGTCCGAGGAGCGGCAGTTTCCGCAGTGGCAGGGTGAGTCGATCGGGTTCTGGGACGGCAATGCGCTGGTCGTGCACACCAACCAGATCAAGCAGTGGAACGCCACGCACTCGATGTTCGAGTGGAGCGACCAGATGACCGCCGTCGAGCGCTACGAGCGCGTCGGCGACGAGATCCGTGCCGACCTCACCCTGTACGATCCGGCGGCGTTTCTCCAGCCGCTGCACGCCACCATCACCTACCGGCGGAGCCGCACCGGCGACCGGCCGATCTTCAGCACCTGCAGCGACACCAACGGGCCGTCCAGCAACATCTTCGTACGGCCCGACGGCGTGACCGACGAGAAGGTCCAGGGCGATCCCGGCTATTGGGATCCCAACGATCCGCGTCCGTGGGCGGCTCATTACGCCGTCGGCGAGCGGCGTCAAGCAACGGACGCCGCGCCGCGGGGGCGCTAATCGAGCGTCCGTCTCCGATGGCGGCTGACCTCAGGCGAGCCGCGGTTCAGGCAACGTTGGTGGCGGCGGCGCTTTCGGGCGGCTCGAGGCCGTAGCGGACGCGCTTCAGGTAGAGGCCCTTGCGCGACAGGCCGAGCATCGCCGCGGTGTCCTCCATCCGCCCGCCGCACTTGTTGAGCGCGTACTGCATCAGCGCGCGCTCGACGTGCTGGACGGCGGCGGCCATCGGCTGATCGATGCGCACGGCGAGCTCGTTGGGATCCAGCGGGCGCTCCGACGGCGGCACCGTGCGTCGCGAGGCGGCGATGTCGGCCGACAGGTGTTCGGGCATGAGCACCGCGTCCGCCTCCGCGAGCGCGGCCATCCGCCGCATTTCGTTCGCCAGTTGCCGCAC
>CANIBQ010000026.1 GCA_947465645.1 Acidobacteriota bacterium
AGATCGACGAGCTGAAGAAGAAGATCGAACAGTCGAAGATGCCGAAGGAGGTCGAGGAGAAGGCCGTCCAGGAGCTGAAGCGGCTGGAAGCGATGCCGCCGATGTCGGCGGAGGCCACGGTCTCCCGCAACTATCTCGACTGGCTGATCGCCGTCCCCTGGTTCAAGAAGAGCCGCGAGAACCGCGACCTGAAGCACGCCGAATCGGTGCTCCATGAGGACCACTACGGCCTCGACAAGATCAAGGACCGCATCCTCGAGTTCCTCGCCGTCCGCTCGCTGGTCAAGAAGCCGAAGGCGACCATCCTGACCTTCTCGGGCCCTCCCGGCGTCGGCAAGACGTCGCTGGCCAAGTCGATCGCGCGCGCGATGAACCGCAAGTTCGTCCGCCTGTCGCTCGGCGGCGTGCGCGACGAGGCCGAGATCCGCGGCCATCGCCGCACCTACATCGGCGCGTTCCCCGGCCAGATCGTCCAGATGATGAAGAAGGCCGGCACGCAGAATCCGGTGTTCCTGCTCGACGAAGTCGACAAGATGTCGATGGACTTCCGCGGCGACCCGTCGGCGGCGCTGCTCGAAGTACTCGATCCGGAACAGAACAACGCCTTCCTCGACCACTACCTCGACGTCGAGTACGACCTCTCGCACGTGATGTTCATCTGCACCGCCAACGTGCTCCACACCATCCCGCAGGCGCTGCGCGACCGCATGGAAGTGCTGCAGCTGGCGGGCTACACCGAGCAGGAGAAGATCGAGATCGCCAAGCGGTTCCTCGCGCCGAAGGCGGTCGAGGGCGCCGGCCTCACGGCCGAGAACATCGTCATCCACGACGACGCGATCCAGACGATCATCCAGCGCTACACGCGCGAGGCAGGCGTCCGGAACCTCGAGCGCGAGATTTCATCGATCTGCCGCAAGGTGGCGCGCAAGGTCGTCGTCCAGGGCAAGACCTTCAAGGAAGACATCACCGGCGACAAGGTCACCGAGCACCTCGGCGTGCCGCGCTTCCGCCCGAGCATGGCGGAGGAGCAGAACGAAGTGGGCATCGCGACCGGACTCGCGTGGACCGAAGTTGGCGGCGAGCTGCTCGTCACCGAGGCGACGCTGATGGCCGGCAAGGGCAAGCTCACGCTGACCGGCAAGCTCGGCGACGTGATGCAGGAGTCGGCGCAGGCCGCGCTCAGCTACGTCCGCTCGAAGGCGGCCGAGCTGAACCTCGCCGAGGACTTCCATTCGAAGCTCGACATCCACGTGCACGTGCCCGAAGGCGCCATCCCCAAGGACGGGCCGTCCGCGGGCATCACGATGGCGACCACGCTGATTTCGGCGCTCACGAAGATCCCGACCCGCCGCGACGTGGCGATGACCGGTGAGATCACGCTCCGCGGCAAGGTCCTGCCGATCGGCGGGGTGAAGGAAAAGGTGCTGGCCGCCCACCGCGCGGGCGTCAAGAACATCATCCTCCCGCGCGACAACGAGAAGGACCTGGCGGATATCCCGAAGAACGTCCTCGACTCGCTCGACCTGCACCTGGTGTCGACGATGGACGAGGTGTTGAAGATTGCGCTGGCCGGGCCACTGCCGGCGCGCATGGCGGCCACCGCTGTCGTGGCGGACGTCGTCGACGCTGGAGACACGCGCACGCACTGAGAGTGGGCTGAGCCTAGTCAGGCTCGCCCGCGCGGACTGACGAGGTCCGCGCCACAATAATGCTTGAACATCACAGCTGAATTCGTCACCAGCGCCGCCGGCGCCGGTGACTTTCCCCGTGACCAGATTCCCGAAGTCGCCTTTGTGGGACGGTCCAATGTGGGCAAATCGAGCCTGATCAACGCGCTGACGCGGAAGCCTTTGGCCCGCACCAGCGCTGCCCCAGGCAAGACCCGCCTGGCAAACTTCTTCCGCGTACAGCGGGGGGCAGCGCCGGCGTGTTACCTCGTGGACCTGCCAGGGTATGGATATGCGCGCGGCGGGGACGCCGCGGCGCAGGAGTTCAACCGGCTGGTCGAGGCGTACTTCGCCAGGAGCGACCAGAAGCCGATCGCCGTCGTGCTTCTTATCGACTCGAGGCACCCGGGGCTTGAATCGGATCTCGAAGCGTGGGCGTGGCTGCAATCGCTGCCCTGCCCGAGCGGAATCGTAGGAACCAAGGTAGACAAGCTGACGCAGGCCGAACGCGTGCGTCATGCCCGTGAACTTCAATCGCTGTTTTCGACGCCCGTTCTGCTCGTATCCGTGCAGAACGGCCAAGGACTGGAAGAACTGTGGAAGCTGATCGCCCGACTGCCAAACCGAACGGCGGCGTAGCCGCTGTCACCGCCACCCCCGCCGCTCCCGCCGCCGCTGATGCGTCGACGGGCAAGCCGGTGCCCACCCCCGCCGAGGCTCCCGCCACCGCCAAAGCTACGGCGGACGCACCCGCGGGCAAGCAGGCCGCTCCTGCGCAATCGGCCTCCGCCCCGAGCATCTCGCTCTCGGCGATGAAGGAGATGAGCATCTCCGCGCTGACCAAGATTGCGAAAGAACTGGATATTGCCAGCGCGACCGGCATGCGCAAGCAGGAGCTCATCTTCGAGATCCTTCGCGTGCGCGCCGAAAAGAGCGGCAACATCTTCTCCGAAGGGGTGCTCGAAACGCTGCCTGACGGCTTCGGTTTCCTGCGCGCGCCGGACTACAACTACCTGCCGGGTCCCGACGACATCTACGTCTCGCCCTCGCAGATCCGCAAGTTCGACCTCCACACCGGCGACACGGTGTCGGGCGTCATCCGGCCCCCGAAGGACGGCGAGCGCTACTTCGCCCTGATCAAGGTCGAAGCGATTAACTTCGAACCGCCGGAAAAGACGAAGGAGAAGATCTTCTTCGAGAACCTCACGCCGCTCTACCCTCAGGAGAAAATCGGCCTCGAGACCGACGGCGAGAACCTGTCGGGCCGGGTGATGGACCTGCTCACGCCGCTCGGCAAGGGGCAACGCGGCCTGATCGTCGCCCCGCCGCGCACCGGCAAGACGATGCTGCTGCAGAGCATCGCGAACAGCATCACCAAGAACCACCCCGAGGTCTACCTGATCGTGCTGCTGATCGACGAGCGGCCCGAAGAAGTGACCGACATGCAGCGCTCGGTCCGCGGCGAAGTGATCTCGTCCACCTTCGACGAGCCGGCGCAGCGGCACGTCCAGGTCGCCGAGATGGTGATCGAAAAGGCCAAGCGCCTGGTCGAGCACAAGAAGGACGTGGTCATCCTGCTCGACTCGATCACGCGTCTCGCGCGCGCCTACAACACGATCGTGCCGGCGTCCGGAAAGGTCCTGTCGGGCGGCGTGGACAGCAACGCCCTGCAGCGCCCGAAGCGCTTCTTCGGAGCGGCGCGCAACATCGAGGAGGGCGGGTCGCTGACGATCATCGCTACCGCGCTGGTGGACACCGGCTCGCGCATGGACGAGGTCATCTTCGAGGAGTTCAAGGGCACCGGTAACTCCGAAATCCATCTCGATCGGAAGCTGACCGACCGCCGGGTGTTCCCGTCGATCGACATCACCAAGAGCGGGACCCGGAAAGAGGAGCTGCTGCTTCCGAAAGAGGAGCTCAACCGGGTATGGGTGCTCCGCAAGGTGCTGACCCCCCTGTCGCCCAGCGAGGGGATGGAATTGCTGCTCTCGAAGATGGGCAAAACCAAGACAAATGCGGAGTTCCTGGCCGCCATGGCGACGGGGAAATCCTAGTTCTCGGTTATGATCACTTCAAGGAGCTCGCTGTGAAAGAAGGCATTCACCCGCAATACCAGGACGTCGAGGCGCGTTGCGCGTGCGGCAACACGTTCAAGACGCGCTCAACCAAGCCTGAGCTGCATCTCGAAATCTGCTCGGCCTGCCATCCCTTCTTCACGGGACGCCAGAAGCTCATCGACACCGAGGGACGCGTGGAGCGGTTCTCGAAGAAGTTCGGTGTGCAGACATCGGAGTCGCGGAAGACCGCCGAGAAGGCCGCCAAGGCCGCGAAAGCAGCCACGGTGAAGAAGAGCCAGACCGTCAAGAAGCCGACCCCCGCGAGTACGTAGTGTCCGGCTTTAGCCGGACTACGGATCGCGACGCCGCCCACCCACGGTCCGGCTGAAGCCGGACACTCCTTCGCGTGTTACTTCCTCGGCTGCCCCGGAGCGGGCTGGGCGGGCTTGGGCGCCGGTGCCGGTCCGATCGTCGGGGGCGCCACTACCGTTCCAGTGGTTCCCGCTGCGGCGCCGGTCGTGCCACGCCCGGTCGCGGTGGTCGTCGTCTCAATCACCGTGTTCGAGTTCGCCGCCTTGCGGATCACCCCGAAATCGATTGTCTTGCCGGTATCGGTGATCGTCTGAAAGGTCATCTCCTCGCCGGAGATCTCCACCAGCATGAACGAGAACCCCTGGTCGTATCCGACTGCGGTCAGGTTCGTTTTCGAGATATCGCCTCGCCGAATCTTGCCGGAGGCACCCGCAACGAAATACTGAATGCCCTTCTGCACCTTGATTCGCTCGTAGAAATGTTCGTGGCCGTTGAACACCGCGTTGACGCCGTATTTGACGAACAGCGGCTCGAGCTGGGCGCGGATCTCCTCGTGAGAGCCGTGCATGCCTGATGCGTAGGGCGGGTGGTGGAAGAACGCGACCTTCCAGTCGGAGCCGCTGGCCGCGAGCTCCTTCTCCAGCCATTCCATCTGCTTCGGATCGATGTAGTTGCTGTCGATGGCGAAGAAACGCACGCCGCCGGTGAGGGTCGGCCGGAACGTGTAGTAGCGATTCCCGTTCATGTTGAACGGCTTGTACAGCCGCTGGTTCGGGTCGTCGTGGTTGCCGAGCGCCGCGTAGAACTTGACGCCGCCGTCCAGCAGAGCCTTGTAGGGGATTTCAAACTTCCTCTGGTAGTCCGTCGATCGCTCAGAGCCATAGAGGTTGTCCCCGAGCAGGATCGCGAAGTCGAACGGGAACTTGCTCCTGAACGTCGCGATCTGCTTCCCCACCCGCATCTGGTCGCTATTGCCGGTCCCGCTGTCGCCGATGACCGCAAATTTGATCGAGCCGTTCTTCATCGGCAGCCGCAGATCCTGCGCGCCGGCGGACACGGCCAGGCCGAACAAAACAAGTGAAAAGAACACGCGGCGCATAACCGCCCCCCTACTGAATCGCGTTGGGAACATAGTCCACGATGATGTTCGCGTCGACATCCCGAAGGATGAGGTGCTTGCCGACGACGCGATACTCGACGTCGGATGGCAGGGACGGCAGGCTCGCCAGCACATTCGGGGGAACCGTCGACAGCGGCTGGTCCTGTGGATAGCCGCCGTTAATCCTGAGCGGCACTTCACCCGTGGTGGGTGCCTCTTCCTTGATTTCCGACCTGGTTTCCCGACCCGCCGCCCCCTTGAGCTCGGGCTTCATCAGGCTGCGGAACATCGTCGATACCTGGGGGGTGAAAATGTCCCCCTGCTTTGCCGTTTTCCGGGCGTCACGGATCTTGGCGGCAAGCGTCTCCTGCGCGAGGTTGATGTCAGCCGGCTCGGCGGTTTCTTTCAGCTGGGGGCCGTCCTGCATCAGGAAGCGTTGAGTCTTGATGTATTGGTCGAGGCGCGTCTGAAAATCCTTCAGCACTGGCCCGTGGGCGTCGGCGATTGCCCTGGCTTCCGGAGCCGCCGGGGGCTCCGGCGTGGATGACTCGTTGCGGGTCACAACCCCGCAGGCCGACACCACGCCGAAGAGCAAGATGATGCCGGCACACCGGCTGAGTTTCGACATATTCCCTCCGTCACAGATGTAACGTCCAACATCCGTGCCGAAGGGAAACGAAAATAAGGGGGAAGTTACGGCTTCCTGGTGATGACACCCGAATCGATGGTCTGACCGGTCGACGACAGCGTCTGGAATGTCAGCTGGTCGTCCACGAGCTCGAGCAACATGTAGGTGTAGCCCTGATCCCACCCCTTCGCTGTGAGCTCGGTCTTCGTGAGGTCGCCGCGCCGCAGCTTGGCCGACGCGCCGCCGATGAAGTAGGTGACGCCTTTCTGCGGCTTGATGCGCTCGTAGAAATGCTCGTGGCCGGTAAATACCACCTGGACGCTGTGTTTGACGAACAAGGGCTCGAGCTGTTGACGGATGAGGTCGGCTGAGCCGTGGGTCTCACCGGATGAGTATGGTGGATGGTGGAAGAACGCAATCTTCCAATCCGATCCGCTCGACGCCAGTTCTTTGTCCAACCAGCTCAGCTGCCGCTCGTCCATGTAGTTGCTGTCGAGCGCAAAGAACCTGACGCCGGCGTTCAACGACGGCTTGAAGGTGTAATACCGCTCGCCGCCCATGTTGAATGGCTTGTAGAAGCGCTGGTTGGGATCGTCGTGGTTCCCAAGAGCGGCATAGAACTTCACGCCCGCGCTGAGCAACGGCTTGTAGGGCGCCTCGAACTTCCGGACGTAATCCCGCGCGCTGTCGGCCCCATACATGTTGTCCCCGACCATCAGGCTGAAGTCGAAAGGGAACTTCGCGCGCGCGGCCGCGAGGGCCCGCGCCACCTCGAGTTGACGACTGTCGCCGGTCCCGGTGTCGCCGATCACGGCGAACTTGACCGAGCCGTCCTTCATCGGAAGGCGGACATCCTGGGCCGGCAACGAGGCCACCAGACCGAACAGGAACAACGTGATGATGAAGGGACGCATAAGAGGCCTCAGTGCTTACTGGATGGCGTTAGGGATGTAGTCCACGATGATGTTCGCGTCGACGTCGCGGATGATCAGCGTCTTGCCGATGATACGGTACTCGACGGCTTCCGGCAGCTGAGGCAGCACCGCCAGCAGGTTGCCCGGCATCGTCGGCAGCGCAGCGGCCGACGGGTAGTCGATGTTGGCCGCGAGCGGAACCGACACCGGAGCGTCTTCCTTGAGCGTACCCTTCGTGTCCCGGCCTTCCTTGCCCTGGAGCTCCGGATTCATCAGCCGTCGAAACACCGCCGCGATCGGCGGCGTGAAGATGTCGCCTTGCTTGGCGTCCTTGCGGACGCTGCGCACCCTCGCGGCAAGCAGGTTCTCGGCTACGCTAATTTTGCTCGGATCAGCGGTCTCCGTCTGCTTCGCCGTGTCCCTCTGGAGTCCACGCTGGAGCGCGACGTAGGCACCGAGTCGTTTCTGGAAATCCTGCAGAGTAGCCGCGTCGGGATTGGTCGCGGGCTGTGCCGTGGCGCTGCACGCGGCAAGCGCCGCCAGCGTGATTCCCGTGGCCACTGTCCGGAGAAACACTGCCGGGAGGAGACGCAGTTGTGGATGCTTCACGTTCTACCTCATGCACTCACGATCCGTGCCGCGGCCGACTCATCCTAAATACTAAGACTCAAGAAGCTCCTGGGTAGCCTTAGCTGGAGCGCACTGTCCGAAACGTAACGGAATATCGCAGGGCTGACACGGCCGGGATGCTGTGCTCGAATGCCGAGCGCGCGACACCAGTCAGCAGGTACGCCGAACGCGGGGCCAGCTCGATTTCATGCGTCGTTCGACGAGGGGTGCCCGGCGCCACCTCCGATGGCGATACGCAGGGCCTGAGTTTCATCCGCGACGCGGTCGCCAGCGAGACGCCGGCGATGACGTGCCCGAACATGGGGGCATCCCGGTGCCACCCAATCGCGGCCCCCTTCGGATACTCGGTGATCAACGCCTCGACGAATGCCCCGGGATCTGTCCCCGCCCACATTGCCAACTGGTCACGGAGTGGCAGGAGGAACGTTGGGAGGGGTGGGCCCGCTTCGCTCCGTTTCGAGTAATAGCCGGACGTCCAGCCGTAGTGAACCGTTCGACGTCGTGCGATCACCCCGCGCATGATGACCTGCGCGAATGCCAGCGACTCGATCGCCGCGACCAGCGCGCGCTCGTCCTCGACGCTGATGAAATCGTCTCGGTATCGGAAGCCCTCGGGGTACGACTGAAACAGCGAAGGCTGCGGGCTCACGCTCCTAGAAGAGTACCGCCGAATTGGCTGATGGGCCGCCGAGCTTGCGATCCAGCCGCGCCAGCCGATGCTGGACCGCTTCGGTGCGTGCCCGGCTCGCATTGAACTGCAGCGACTGCACGGCGAACCGGCGTGCCGCCTCCAGATCTCGCACGCGATGCTCATGGTGCACCGCGAGCGCCTCGGTGGCTTCACGCGCGAGCTGTGGAGGGCATCTCCGAAGCTCGAGGATCCGGCGCCATGCCGAGGCGGCCTCGTCGTACTGGCGCTCGCGGCGGGCGAGCAGCGCGCACGCACGAAGCGCTTCGGCGCGCGTCAGCGGGTCGGCGGGCTGCATGTCGGCCGCTCGCGAATAGCTCGCCCGGGCGTCGGCGCCAAGGCCGCCCCGCTCGTAGAGGCGTCCCAGGCCCAGCGCTTCGCGCGCGGTCCGCGCCCCCGCCGGTCCTTCGTCGAGCAACTGCGCGGCGCGCGCGGTGATCATCGCCAGCGCGAGGATGTCGAGCCGGTTGTGCTCGAGCACCGCCTCGAGCGGGCGCGCGTCGCCGGTGCGCACGTAGTGAAAGTACCGGGACGGTATCTCGAACCCCGGCACGTCTCCCTCTCGGACGTGCCCGAGCAGCGTCTCCTCCATCGCCGACAGGCGGCAGCTTGCGGCTCGCTCCACGTCGTCATCGCTGTCAGCCCGCCACAGGCGCCGCGCCGGATGGAGCATGTCGACGTGCGGCATCCCGGTAAAGGGCGTGTGCAGGCGATGGAACAGGTAACGCGTTTCGATCAGCGGCAGGTCGAAGCTCTTGCCGTTGTAGGTGACCACCGTGCCGGCATCGCCCGCGAGCGCTGCCAGCGCGTCGAGCAACGCGGGTTCACCGGCGTGCGAGGAGAGGAAGAACTGGCGGACGCGGAACGACGCGCCGTCAAACCATCCACATCCCACCAGGAATGCGCACGTGCCGGCGCCTCCGGCGAGGCCCGTGGTTTCGAGATCGAGGAACAGCAGCTTCGGGGAGCGGCCAGGGGCGCAACCCGAAAGGAGCGACAGCCGCGGCCAGGCACCGTCGGACGGCGGCAGGCAGTCTGCGACCGACGCTCGGCCGAGCCGATGACCGGGCCGATAGCTGCGATCCACGACCAGAAACCGATGGCCGTCCTGCTCGCACCACTCCCCGCCGAGCACGTCGGCCGCATGATGCCCCTGACTCTCATGTGGGGCGGACCCTTCGGGTCCGCCGGGCGAACCCAAAGGGTTCGCCCCACAAGCGTCCGGGGTGGGTCGAATGACGCCGCGCAGGCGCTCGGCGAGCGTGCTCACGCCGTCTCCTGCAGGGCGGCGGGTTCCGCGGTCACGAGGAGATCCAGGATCCGCAGCGCGACGAGCTTCGCCAGCGGGCCGGTATTCCCTACCGGACCGACACAGGTCGGGCAACCGTGCAGGCATTCACACCCGGCAATGAGCTCGCGGGTCCGCGCCAGGAGGCTGGCATGCATGCCGAACAGCGGCTCGCTGAAGCCGATACCACCCGGGTAATTGTCATAAACGAAGATCCGCGGCTCCTCGGGCAATTTCACAGGGCCGGTGTGCGCGGGCTCAGGGTCCTCTCCCTGCTCCCCGCTGCCGAGAGAGATGCCGATGTCCTGGCGATCGCACATCAGCAGGAGCTGCGCGACCTGCCGCATCGCGAAGGACAGCCCGACGATGCCGTCGCGCCGATCGTCGGAGGCATAGGGAAGCGCGTCCATCACGGCCTTCGGCACCGTCAGCCAGTACGCTGTCGTGTGCATCTGCTGCTCCGGCAGATCGAGCTCGCCTGAACCGATGTTCTCGTTGGTGTAGAACTTGATTTTCTTGAAGCCCACGACACGTGAGGAGACGTGGACCTCGCCGTGCGATGCGGTCCGGCTGAGGCCGGACACTACGTCTGTATCGCAGGGCGGGTCCTGCTCTTTGGACCCGCCGGCAAACGTCTCGAGGACCGTCACCTTCGTGTAGGTGATGGCGTCGGTGTAGTAGTCGCAGTCGATCTGCGTGACGTACGCCTTCCGTCCCTCGAAGTCCAGCCGGTCCACCTGGTAGAGCGCACCCTCGATCAGATAGATCGCCTTCTCGTGCAGCGTCGCCGGGCCGCTGGTAAAACTCGTCTCGCCGATGACGTCGGCGCCCCGCGTCGTGTCCACGATCACGAAGTTGTCCGACGAAATCGAGCGCAGGCTCACGGCGTCAGCCGGATACGACTCGTTGGTCCACTGCCATTGGCCGTCCGCGGCACCGCTGGCGTCAGCACCGTTGGAATCAACGCAGTGCACGAATCCGCTTTCGGCCAGGACACCGAGCACCTCTTGAACATCATGCCGGCCGAACTGCTCCGAGGCGCCGAACGGCAGCTCGAAGGCGGCGCATTTCACATGATCGACGAGGATGTGCAGGTTGTCCGGGTTGATGAGCGCGTGTTCGGGCGGCGCCTCGAAGAAATACGCGGGGTTGCGGACCACGAACTGGTCGAGCGGCGCGCTGCTGGCGACGAGCACCGCGGCGGAGCGTCCGCTCCTGCGGCCGGCGCGCCCGGCGCGCTGCCAGGTCGCGGCAATCGTCCCGGGATACCCCGCCATCACGCAGACGTCGAGCGCGCCGATGTCGATGCCCAGCTCCAGCGCGTTGGTTGACACCACCGCGCGAACGCTCCCCTCGCGCAGTCCCTTTTCAATCTCCCGCCGGCGCTGCGGCAGGTAACCGCCGCGGTATCCGCGGATCTGCTCGGTGGTGCCCGGCGGGCCGTCGAAATCGTCCTTCAGGTAGGTGGTCAGGATCTCGGTCGAGAGGCGGCTCTGCGCAAAGACGATGATCTGCAAACGCCGTTTCAGGAACTCGGTCGCGACGCGCCGGGTCTCCGCCAGATACGAACGGCGGATGCCGAGCTGCTGGTTGACCACCGGCGGGTTGACGAACAGGAAGAACTTCTCGCCGCGCGGCGCCCCGGTCTCGGAAACCAGTTCGAACGGCTGCTCCACCAGCGACTCGGCCAGCTCGCGTGGGTTGGCGATGGTCGCCGAGGAGCAGATGAACGTCGGGTTCGAGCCGTAGTGCTGGCAGACGCGACGCAGCCGGCGAAGGACGTTGGTCAGGTGGCTGCCAAACACGCCGCGATACGCGTGCAGCTCGTCGATCACGACGAAGCGAAGGTTCTCGAACAGCTTCGCCCACCGCGGGTGGTGCGGCAGGATCCCGGAGTGGATCATGTCCGGGTTGCTCAACACGATATGGGCGCGTCCGCGGATGGCGCGGCGCGCATCCTGCGGCGTGTCGCCGTCATAGGTGAAGACGCCGATCTCTTCCCCCTTTCCCCCTCCCCCTTCCCCCTGAGGCCGCGAGAGTTGATCAGCGAGCGTCATCAACTCAGCCAGTTGATCCTGGGCGAGGGCCTTGGTCGGAAAGAGATAGAGCGCCCGTGTCGACGGGTCGCGGAGGATGCCGTTCAGGACCGGCGCGTTGTAGCAGAGCGTCTTGCCCGACGCGGTCGGTGTCGTGATGACCACGTTCTGGTGCGCCAGCACGTGGTCGATCGCCGCGGCCTGGTGGGTGTAGAGCTGGTCGATGCCGCGCGCCGCCAGGACGCGGCGGAGCCGATCGTCGAGCGCGTCCGGAAAAGGGGCATAGCTGGCGGGTTTCGCCGGAAGCCGCCGGATAGCCGTGACCCAGCCGTCAGAACTATCAGGCCGATCGGGAACGCCCCCGGTCAGCCGGTCGAGGGCGGACTGCAGCGCGATTTCATGTGCAGGGTCCGTCCGCCGTGCCGGGAGCATGACGAACGATAGTAGCGTAGAAAAGGCGAAGTTCCAAAGAACTGCTATTGGATCGCCCCCGTCTCGAGCAGCGTCTTCAGCCGGTGCAGGTCGTCCTTGACCTGCAGGGTGGGCTCTTCGCCGAACATCCACGCCAGCGCGGCACCGAGCTTCCCCCCGGGCGGGTTGTACTGCAGCCGGACCCGGACCTGGGTCCCGCAGTCGGTGCTCCTGAAGTTCACCGACCCCGCCGTCGCGATGGTCGAGCCCTTGAGCGACTGCCAGGCGATGATCTTGTTGTCGATCTCGTTGATGATCCGCGCGTCCCACTCCGCCGTGATGCCGGCGGGACCCTTGGCTACCCAGTGCGAAATGCCGTCCTCCCGCTCCGCGACCGACTCGAGGTGATTCAGGAAGCGTGGCAGGTTTTCGAAGTTGCGCCAGAACCGGTAGACCTCGTTGATCGGCCGGTCGATGACCACTTCCTCTTCGACGAGCACGCCGCGCGCGCCGCCCAGCTTGTGCCGCGTATTGGAATCCCGGTCGGCGATCGCGCCGGTGCCGTGGCCGTTCGCGGTGTTGATGCCAACCGCCCGGTAGAGCGCGCACTGTCCCGTCGAGCCGCGGGCAAACATTGCCGCCGCGGTCAATGCCGCCACGCCGCCAGGCACATCGCGTCTTTTGAGGGCGTAGGCCACCAGCGCGCCGCCAACAACGAACGACAACCACCGTTCGGTCTGTCCAACGTTGACACCCTCTTCAGTAAATTCTGCAACCGCCACGTCTCTCCTCCTTCGCGGCGGTTTCCCGGTCGCTGACAGCGACACGACCGCCCCAAAGAGCAGTTTCCAGCACGACGCGTACCGGCGTGATGGCTGAGTTGGTAGACTCTGCTCGCATGGACAATGCTCAGCTCGTTCGCCGGCTCGGCCTCTGGAGCTCGATGGGGATCGTCATCGGCGTCACCATCGGCTCGGGGATTTTCCGGACACCCGCGAGCATCGCCACGCGCGTACCGGACCCGATGCTGATGCTCGGTGTCTGGGTGGCAGGCGGCGTCATCTCGCTGTGCGGGGCGCTCTCGGTGGCCGAGCTTGCGGGTTCACTCCCGCACACGGGTGGCTGGTATGTCTACCTTCGCGAGAGCTGGGGACGACTCGCCGGCTTCCTCTTCGGGTGGGCCGAGCTGGTCCTGATCCGCGCGTCCGCCGCCGGGGCGATCGCCACGGTCTTCAGCGAGTACTTCCTGCGATCCCTCGGCTACGACCCCGCGGCGCACGAGTTCGCCACCGACTACCTCGCTGCGACCGCCATCATCGTGGCCGGCGTCGTGAACATCCGCGGCGTGCAACTTGGCGCGGCGGTCGCCGGCCTCTCAACGATCGCCAAGTTCGGCGCGCTGTCGATCCTCGTGCTCGCGTCGTTCCTGCTCGGACGCGGGACGGTGGAACACTTTACGGCACCAGGCGCGCCGGTCGAGGCGGGCCTGTTCGGCCTCGCGTTGATCTCGGTGCTCTGGGCCTACGACGGCTTCGCGGATCTGTCGTTCGCCGCCGGTGAAGTCAAGGCTCCCCAGCGCACCCTGCCCCGCGCCATCGTCACCGGCACGCTCGCGATCGTCGCGATCTATCTGGCGGCCAACGCGGCATATCTCTACGTGAATCCGATCGGGACCGTCGCGGCATCGCCGTTGATCGCCGCTGACACCGCGCGCGCGGTCTTCGGAGATGCGGGCGTGGCGCTGGTCTCGGTGGTGGTGGCGATTTCGACCTTCGGCGCCCTGATCGCGATCATGCTGGCGGCGCCGCGCATCTTTTTCGCGATGGCGGATGACCGCCTGTTCTTCCCGATCGTCGCGCGGGTCCACCCCCGCTATCACACGCCCTACGTGGCGATTCTGCTGGCGACGACGCTCGGCGTCGCGTTCGTGCTCACGCGGACGTTCGAGCAGCTCGCTGACACCTTTGTGCTGTCGATCTGGCCGTTCTACGGCGTGGCGATCGCCGGCCTGTACCGTCTCCGCCGCACGAGACCCGACCTCCCCCGCCCCTACAAGGTGCCCGGGTATCCCGTCGTGCCAGCCGTATTCATCGCAGCGGTGGTGTATTTGATTGCGAATGCAGTGATCAGCGACCCCGTATGGACGGGCGTGACGTTCGCGATCGTGCTGTCAGGGGTGCCGGTGTATTACATCGCGTTTCGTGGTACGAAGACGGGTTAAAACCCGTCTTCGTACCTCAAAAAGATCGACTCTGGCAGCCATCCACCACCACTGACGTCCCGCTGATCCAGCTCGCTCTCGGCGACGACAGGAACGCCACGACGTCCCCGATTTCCTTCGGGGTGCCGAACCGGCCGAACGGGATCTCCCGCTTCACGAAGTCGGCGATGCCTTGCGGGTCTGACTGCTGGCGCTTCCACCACGACCCGCCCTCGAACAGGATCGAGCCCGGGGAGACGCTGTTGACGCGGATGTTGGACGGCGCCAGTTGCTGGGCGAGCGATTTCGCCAGGCTGATTTCCGCGGCCTTGACGACGTTGTAGGTCATGCGGCCGCCCGCCTCGCGTCCGAAGATCGACGCCACGATCACCACCGACCCACCCCCGCGGCGCTGCATGTGCGGCACCGCCAGGCGCGTCATCCGCACGGCCGGCATCAACGTCTGGTCGATGGCTTCCGCCCACTCCTCGTCGCTGGTATCCAGCAGCCCGCCGCCGCGGCCGAGGCCCACGTTGTTGACCAGGATGTCGATGCCGCCAAACGCGTTGACCGCACCGTCGATCACCGACTGGATGCCGGCGGGATTGCTGATGTCGGCGGCCACGCTCGTGACCCGATCGGCTGATCCCGCCAGCCGCGCGACGGCACCGCGCGCCTCGCTCAGCGTCGATTCAGTGCGCGCGCACAGGCATACGCGGCATCCTTCCTCCGCCAGCGCCACAGCGCTCGCGAGGCCGAGGCCCCGGCTCGACCCGGTGACGATCGCGACTTTGTCCTTCAGACCCAGATCCATTGGCACCCATGATAGCTGAGCCGTTTCGTTGGGCTTGTCCACCGGAGCTGCGAACGCAAGTTGGGCACCCCGCGTGCATTGTGGACGCGCGGAGGACACACGAATGAAATGGCAGGGTCGCCCGGGCAGCTCAAATGTCTCAGATCGCCGCGGAATGGGAATGGGATTGCCAATTGGCGGTGGAATCGGCGGCCTGGTGCTGCTGCTCATCTTTTCCGCGTTGACGGGCCAGAACCCCGTTGACCTCATCAACAGCACGTCCTCCGAGGAAACCTCTGTTGGCACCTCCGGCGTGCCCGCGAACGACCCGCAGGCGGAATTCGTGTCAGTCGTCCTTGGCGACACCGAACAGACCTGGAACGAAATCTTCAAGCAGAAGGGCGCCAACTACGAGCCTCCGACGCTCGTCCTCTTCACCGACGCGACCCAGTCCGCGTGCGGCGTCGGGCAGTCGGCGATGGGACCCTTCTACTGCCCGGCCGACCGCAACGTCTACCTCGACATGTCGTTCTTCCGCGACCTCGACGCTCGGTTCGGCGCGCCTGGTGACTTCGCGCAGGCGTACGTCGTCGCGCACGAGGTCGGTCACCACATCCAAACTTTGACGGGCGTGTCCTCGCGCGTCAGTGAGGCACGTCAGCGCTCGAGCGAGCGCGACGCCAACGCGATGTCGGTTCGGATGGAGCTGCAGGCCGACTGTTACGCCGGCGTCTGGGGCCACTATGCGGGACGCAAAGGCCTGCTCGAGGCCGGAGACGCGGAAGAGGGCCTGCGGGCCGCCGCGGCGATCGGCGACGACCGGCTCCAGCGCCAGGGACAGGGACGTGTCAGCCCCGAGTCCTTCACGCACGGCTCTTCAGAGGATCGCCAGCGCTGGCTGCGGCGCGGCATGGAGTCGGGAGACATGGAGGCCTGCAACACGTTCGCGAGCGGAACTTAAGCCTAGGTCAAAGGGAAAAGGTTAAAGGTAAAAGGTTAGGGGAAGGTCAAGGGTTAAAGGTACCTTTGACCTTTCCCCTTTCCCCTTTTACCTTTACATATGCAAATCGGCGTGCCCGCCGAAGTCCGGCCTGGCGAGACGCGCGTCGCCGCCACGCCGGAAACGGTGAAGAAGCTTGCCCAGCACGGGCAGCATACGGTTATCGTCCAGTCCGGCGCCGGTGCCGGGGCCAGCATCTCTGACAGCGACTATCAGGCCGCCGGCGCTTCGATCGCCCGCGACGCGGCGGAGGTCTACGCCCAGGCCGCCATCGTGCTCAAAGTCCGCGCTCCCGAGCCGGTTGAGCTCGCCTTGCTGCGGCGGGGTTCGATCCTCGTAGGCCTCCTCAATCCGCACGACACGGCGGCCATCGACGCGCTGGCCGTGACCGGCGTGACTGCCTTCGCGATGGAGGCGGTCCCCCGCATCACGCGCGCGCAGACGATGGACGTGCTGTCGTCGCAGGCAAACATCGCCGGATACAAGGCGGTGCTGCTGGCGGCGAACGAGTACGGCCGATTCATGCCGATGCTGATGACCGCAGCGGGTACCGTCAAGGCCGCCCGCGTCCTGGTGCTCGGTGCCGGCGTCGCCGGCCTGCAGGCGATCGCGACCGCCAAGCGGCTTGGCGCTGTCGTCGAAGCGTTCGACGTACGCCCGGCCGTGAAGGAGCAGGTCGAATCGCTTGGCGCCAAGTTCGTCGAGGTCCCGGTCACTGAGGACGAGAAGCGGCAGGCAGAGACGGCGGGCGGCTACGCGCGGCAGATGAGCGACGAGTACCGGCAGCGGCAATCGGCGCTGATCGACGAGCGCGCCCGCGCCGCCGACATCATCATCACCACCGCCCTCATCCCGGGCCGTCCCGCGCCCGTCCTGGTCACCGAAGAGACCGTCAAGGGGATGAAACAGGGCTCGGTCATCGTCGACCTGGCGGTCGAACAGGGCGGCAACTGTCCGCTCAGCGAGCGCGACTGCGTCGTCGTCAAGCACGGGGTGCGGCTGGTCGGGCATTCGAACCTCCCGGCGATGCTCGCCGCCGATTCCAGCGCGCTCTACGCGCGCAACCTGCTGAACTTCGTCAATCTGCTCGTCGACCCCAAGACCGGCGCGCTCGCGCTCAACCGGGAAGACGAGATCATCGCCGGCGCCCTGGTCTGCATCGACGGGGCCCCCGCGCGGAAAGCGGAGGCGACCGTCGCATGACCGGAACCGTCGACCACAACGTCGTCAACCTGACGGTGTTCGTGCTGGCCATCTTCGTCGGCTACCACGTGGTGTGGCACGTGACGCCGGCGCTGCACACGCCGCTGATGAGCGTCACCAACGCCATCAGCTCGGTGATCATCGTCGGCGCCATCCTCGCGGCGGGATCCGGCTCGGGCGATCTCAGTTCCGTCCTCGGCGCCGTCGCCGTCGGCCTGGTCGCCGTGAACACCTTTGGCGGCTTCCTCGTGAGCCAGCGCATGCTCGAGATGTTCAAGAAGAAGGAGCCGCGGAAGCGTTGACGGCAAACCACGTTGCGCTCGCCTATCTCGTCGCCAGCGTCCTCTTCATCCTCTCGCTGAAAGGCCTTTCGAACCCGGTCACGGCCCGCCGCGGCAACATGTTCGGGATGATCGGCATGGCGATCGCCGTGATCGTGACCCTCGCCGTGTCGCCCCGGATCGAGATCGCCCTGATCGCCATCGGCATCGGGGGCGGCCTCGGATGGCTGATCGCCAAGCGCGTCGAGATGACGCAGATGCCCGAGCTGGTGGCCGCGATGCACTCGCTGGTGGGCATGGCCGCGGTGCTGATTGCCATCGCGGTCGTCCGCGACCCGATCGCCTTCAACGTCGAGTACCCCATCCCGACCGGAAACCGCATCGAGCTGTTCATCGGCACCTTCGTCGGCGCGATCACCTTCTCGGGGTCGGTGATCGCGTTCGGCAAGCTCGCCGGCCTCGGAAAATACAGCCGCCTCTTTTCCAGCGCCCCGGTCATTTTCAAGGGCCAGCACCTGCTCAACCTCCTGCTGGCGGTGGCGATGGTCTACTTCGGATTCCGGTTCCTGGATGCGGCCCTGACGATGGACCAGTGGGTGCCCTTTGGCGCGATGACCGCGATCGCCTTCGTGCTGGGGGTCCTGATGATCATCCCGATCGGCGGCGCCGACATGCCGGTCGTGATCTCGATGCTCAACAGCTATTCCGGGTGGGCGGCCGCGGGGATCGGGTTTTCCCTGAACAACTCGATGCTGATCATCGCGGGGTCGCTGGTCGGCTCGTCGGGCGCCATCCTGTCGTACATCATGTGCCGCGCGATGAACCGGTCGTTCATCAGCGTCATCCTCGGCGGCTTCGGCGCCACCGAAGGATCGGTGGCGGGAACGACCGAAGGGCGCACCACCAAGTCGGGCTCGGCGGAGGACGTGGCGTTTCTTCTGAGCAGCGCCGAGAACGTCATCATCGTGCCCGGCTACGGCCTTGCCGTGGCGCGCGCCCAGCACGCGGTGAACGAAATGGCGCACAAGCTGAGCGCCAAGGGTGTGAACGTCCGCTACGCGATTCATCCGGTCGCGGGACGAATGCCGGGGCACATGAACGTGCTGCTTGCCGAGGCGGAGGTTCCCTACGAACAGGTGTTCGAAATGGACGACATCAACGGCGACTTCGGCAGCACCGACGTGGCGTTCGTCCTGGGTGCCAACGACGTGGTCAACCCGCTCGCAGAGGTGCCCGGAAGCCCGATCTACGGCATGCCGATCCTCGAGGCCCACAAGGCGCGGACGGTGCTGGTCAACAAGCGGTCGATGGCCGCGGGCTACGCCGGCGTCGACAACCCGCTCTTCTACATGGACCGGACGATGATGGTGTTCGGGGACGCCAAGAAGGTCGTCGAAGACATTATCAAGGCCCTCGACTAGGGTACGTAGTGTCCGGCTTCAGCCGGACCAGAAAGGCTGAGAATGTCTGTCAAGCCGGTTCCCGAAGGCTATGCGACGGTGACGCCGTACCTGACGGTCAGCGACGCGAACGGCCTGCTCGATTTCATCATCCGCGCGTTCGCCGCCAGGGAGCAACACGTGATGCGCGGGGCCGACGGCAGCGTCCGGCATGCGGATCTCATGATCGGTGATCTCACGTCATGCTGGGGCAGGCCAACGTCGAGTGGGCGCCCATGCCGTCGCAGCTCTACCTCTACGTGCCGGATTGCGACGCCGTGTATCGCCAGGCGCTAGCCGCGGGCGCGACCTCAGTGCAGGAGCCGAAGACGCAGTTCTACGGTGACCGTCACGGATGCGTGAAGGACCTCTGCGGAAACCTGTGGTGGATGTCGATGCACCTCGAGGACGTGTCGCCCGAGGAGATGGAGCGCCGAATGAAGGCGGCCAGGCCACCCACCAGCTGAAACGGTCCCGCGGCCGCTCAGCGGAAACGGCCGATTGTTGTTCGACGGGGTAAAGGCCAGTTTGCGACGCATCTGCTCGAGGACGGTCATGACATCCGAACCGTGCAAGAGTTGCTCGGGCATTCCGACGTCAGTTACGACGATGATGTATTTGCACGTGCTGAACCGTGGCGGGCTTGGCGTTCGGAGTCCATTCGACCGACTGTGGACGGCGGAGCGCTGCGTGAGCCGCGGGTCGTTGCGGCCAACCGCATCGCGGGCACCGCACCTGTTCCGTGTTCAACTGATTCCGGTCACGGCAATTGTTTGGTTCGGGCGCCAAACGGCCTTCCCGCGTTCCCTGCAGCCGGCGGCGGCGACCCCGGCGCTTGCGGCCAACTGCGGCGAGCCCACGCCCCCAGCGATTGCAGATAGGGTTCTCATTTTCAGGCACATCGACGCCACCCTCCAGGGGGGCGTTTCCAGCATGGCCGCACGGGCGACGCTGGATCGCTGTTGTGGGGCGCACACGCTCTGCCGATGATCAGGTTCACATCATGGGGTGTACCACGGGCCTTGATCTTCGAGCACGTTCGGGCAAGACTGCCCGCACGGTCGCCCGCGATGGCCGCGAGCAAGGCCTCGCGATCCACTCAGTAAGGAGTTAGACCGCAGAACAATAGACCGATGATCAACCCAAAACGCTGGCCAGCCCCTATCCTCCTCGGTTTGGTCGCCGCGGGTGCTCCGGTCGAGGGGCAGGCTTTGAACGAAGCGTTTCTACGTAGTGCTGTCCTCGTCACTTTCGAGGTTGCGCCAGGCAAAGGGTCGGTCGGAACAGGATTCTTTCTGTTTCGGCCTGTGAACGGCGATCAAGGGCACGTCCTGCTTGTCACGAACAAACACGTTCTCCCTCCACCCGGCGCGCCGCGGAATATCCAGATTCGGGTCACTGTGGGCACTGGTGCCAATGCAACCGTCCGATCAATTGAGATTCCTCTCGTAGGCAAAGACGACAAATATCTCGACACGGTCCGATTGCACCCAAACCCCGGCTTTGACGTCGCAGCAGTTAATGTGACCGAAACAATCGTTAAACAGGGCATCCAGGCGACATGGTTGCCTTTGGACCTGCTCTCGACGCCCGAGAGATTGAAGAACGAGAACATAACCGTAGGCGACGAGATTTTTCTCTTGGGCTATCCGAACGCCATCTTCGATGCCCGCAACGTCTCGCCAATTTTGCGCAGCGGCGTTATCGCGACGGTTCCGTCCGAGGGGTATGCATTCAATGACGCCCTCAGGAAACAATTCGGGCTACCCGACCGTATCGATGGCTTCCTCGTCGATGCCAATGTGTTTCCTGGGTCGAGCGGAAGCGTCGTCATTTTAAAACAACAACCGACCACGATTGGCGCAGACGGCGGAACGGTCGTGAGCGCCGCCAAGAAGATTCCCTACGTGCTCGGCATCGTGTCTGGTTCGATTCCCATCAATGACACCGCTTTAGGAAGCACTCAGCGCATGGGGCTAGGAGTCGTGTACTCTGCGGAAGCCATTCGCGAGGTTGTCAAGCTATTTTCGAAGTGAGCTTGCGGTCTAACAGGAATGCAGCGGACAGCGCGAGAGACTGCGACGCGCTGTGGCTGATGCCTGCCGTTAGGCCGATCCTTGGAGACCGTAGGGCGGTTCTGATAGCGTGAGATCGTGAAAACGACGGCGTACTTCGAGGCGATTCGAACGCGCCCCGATCGAACCGTCATTCAGGATGTATGGATCGAGCGGACTTCACAGAATCCGCTACGCGAAGTCGTGCAAGCCGACGGCCGGATCAGACGATGGTCGGCCGTTCCTGAGGCGAATGACCGGTTCCTGCGTGTGGTCTTGCTGGCCGATGGTGAGACGGTCCACAACGCGTTCTTCGATCGAGGGTTCAAGCCATGAAAATACGGTATTTCACGGACACGGACACGCTGTACATCGAGTTCCGAGATCACCCCGTCGCTGAAACGCGAGACCTCGACGAAAACACTCTCATGGACGTCGATACAGAAGGGAACATCTGCGCGATCACGGTCGAACATGCGTCGAAACGAGCCGGGATTCCGGAGTTCTCGTACGAAGAGGTCACGGCCTAACAAGCCCCTGCAGCCGACCATTGGGTGGGCTTGAACCAACATGGGGGATGTGACCGCGTACGTTGCGAGGGTCGTTGCCGACATCGAGGCGACCCGGGCGACGTTCGCGAGTTTCGATCGACCAGGAGTAATGACACATGCCATTCCTTTTTTCGGCGACGTTGAATCGGCGCAGGTACTGACCATGGGCGTGAACCCGTCAGCCGGCGAGTTCGTCGGCCGCGCGTGGCCTGGCACGATGACGCCGAACGCCCTTGCGGAACGCCTCAAGGTGTACTTCGATCGTGCGCCTGTGCCGCCGCATCCCTGGTTCGCGACATGGAGCGACGCCCTGGCGCCGATCGGCGTGTCGTACGGTCACGGAGCCGCTCATGTTGATATTTCTCCCAGAGCCACGGCCGCAATGGGCTCGCACGCCGACTGGAAGGAGTTTGCGCGGCTGGTGGAGGCGGACGCGCGCTGGTTCTTCGAGCTGCTTCCACTCTGCCGGACGGCCAGAGCGCTACTCATGGCCGGCTGCGTGACAAAACGGTGGTACATCAACGACTTCATCGCCAGGATTGCGCCCAGCAATGGTTACAGGCTGACTGGACGCGCCGAATCGACCGGCGAGGGACGAGTTGGCTTTCATCGTCTGGTTGGTCCTGGCTGCGACCTTCCGGTGTTCTTCTGCAGCGTGTCGCCAAGCGGCAACAAGCGGCACTTGCTGATCCAGCGGGTCGTCAGTCATCAGGCTACGATCAAAGCCTGGCTCGGGGACAGAGCCACGCCTAACGAACATCGGCGTGCAGCCGATGGCCGCTGGTGGAATCATGAGCCGCGATAACGGCCGACCCCTAGAATGAGCCGCCCCACGCCGCGCGCATACGCGCGAAATGCCTCGCCGTAGGTGCGGAGCAGGTATTCCTCCTCGCTGCGAATCTGCGCGCGAACACCCGCGTAGAAAGCAGCCCACAGCAGGAACGACAGGGGCGTCGGCAGGAGCACCGCGTAGCCGGCGACCGCGGCCAGGAACGCGAGAAAGATGGGGTTGCGTGACCAGCGGTAGATCCCGTCCGTCACCAGCCCGGGCTTGGCCCCCTCCTCGATGCCGACCCGCCACGACGCTCCCAGGGCAAGCTGTCCGACGACCAGCAGGATGATGCCTCCCAGCAGCAGGAGGAGGCCAAGGACACGCCACGCCGGCGAAGAGATGAGGGAGGGCGACACCGCCGCCTGCACGACGAGCGCGAGGATCAGCACCAACGCGAGGGCGTCGCGAACGTCCTGCGACCGCCGCCCGGATCGAAACATGAACAGGCCGGAGCTGCCATAGCGCCGCTGGTGCAGCCAGGGCCGCCACCACAGCCCGACCGCGAAGAAGACGGCGATCCCCACCAGCGGCACCCACGCCCAGGGCATGGCTACGACAGGACTCGGATGATGTCGGACCTGGTGATGATGAAGGTCTTCTCAGTCTTGAAGTCGCGCACCAGGACGGCGGGGTTCTCGGGCGTGATCATCGTCGACAGCAGCTCCACCGGCGTCGAGATGTCGGCGAACGGGAACGCGGGCTGCATGATTTCCTCGACCGGCTTTTTCTTGATCTCCCGGTCGCGGACGAACTCATTGTAGAGGTGTGTCTCGTTGAGCGAACCGACGACGCGGCCGTCGCGGGTGATGGAAATCTGGGAGAAGTCGTGATCGCTCATCACGCGCACCGCTTCTTCCACCGGGCGCGAGGCCTCGACGGCAAACAGTTCCCCTGAGACGCCGAGCGCGACCAGGTCGCGGGCGGCCATGCCGGTGATCTCCAGGAAGCCCTTCGCGCGCATCCACTCGTCGTTGTACATCTTGGCGAGATAGCGGGTGCCGTGGTCGTGGAAGATCACCACCACCACGTCGTTCTTCGTGAAGTGGTCCTTGAGCTGGATCAGGCCGGCCATGGCGGCGCCGGCGGAGTTGCCCGCGAAGATCCCCTCTTCGCGCGTGATGCGCCGCGTCATGATCGCCGCGTCCTTGTCGGTCACCTTCTCGAAGTGATCGATGACGCCGAAATCGACGTTCTTCGGCAGGAAGTCCTCGCCGATGCCCTCGGTGATGTAGGGATAGATCTCGTTCTTGTCGAAGATGCCGGTCTCCTTGAATTTCTTGAAGACCGAGCCGTAGGTGTCGATGCCCCACACCTTGATCGCCGGGTTATGTTCCTTGAGGTAGCGCCCGACGCCGGTGATCGTCCCCCCGGTTCCCACGCCCGAGACGAGGTGGGTGACACGCCCCTCGGTCTGCTCCCAGATCTCCGGCCCGGTTTGCTCGTAGTGCGCCTGCGTATTGGCGAGGTTGTCGTACTGGTTGGCCTTCCACGAGTTGGGTACCTCGCGCTCCAGCCTCGACGACACGGAATAATACGACCGGGGGTCCTCGGGATCGACGTCAGTCGGACAGACGATGACCTCGGCGCCGAACGCCTTGAGCGCGTCGGCCTTCTCTTTCGACTGCTTATCGGTGGTGGTGAAGATGCACTTGTAGCCTTTGACGATGGCGGCGATCGCCAGGCCCATGCCGGTGTTGCCCGACGTCCCCTCGATGATCGTCCCACCCGGCTTGAGCTTGCCGGCGCGCTCTGCCTCCTCGATCATCCTGACCGCCATGCGGTCCTTGATCGAGTTGCCCGGGTTGAAGGTTTCGAGCTTGGCGAGGACGGTGGCGGGCGTGACGCCGCGCGTCAGGCTGTTGATGCGCACCATCGGCGTGTGGCCGATGGTGTCGAGAATGGTGTCGCAGATGTTGACGCCGGGTGGTTGTGCCACCCGGCGATCATACCTTTGTGGGAGCTATCCGCCGACCTTCAGGTTGCTCACGACCCGCTTGGCGCCGTTGGTATCGCGGGCGAGCGTCGTCGCGCGATCCCTCTCGGCTCCCGACGCGACGCTGCCGTTCAGCGTCACGACGCCGTCGCGCGTATCGACGTCAATCTTGAGCCCCTTGACCATCGGGTCGGCCAGCATCTTTGACTTGACGGCGGTCGTAATGGCCGCGTCGGCAATCACACCGCCAGCGTCCTTGGCGATTTCGCCGGTCCTGTTGGCGGCGTTCCGGGCCGCATCGCCGGTCGCGTCGGCGGCCCTCCCTGCGGCGTCGCCCGCGCGGTCGGCCGCGTTGCCCGCCGCGTCGGCGGCGTTGCCGGCGGCTTCCTGCGTGGCGTCGATGCCGCGATCGGCCCCGGCCCTCAGGTCGTTATCGAGGTCGTTGACCCCCGCCGTCGCCGCATTGATGGTGATCTGGTCCACCACGTCACGCACGCCATCGGTCTGGCGGGTGATCGTGACCGCCTGCTCCTTGGCAGCGGCGTTCTCCACCGTGCCCTCGAGCGTGACCACGCCGCTATTGGTCGTGACGTTGATCTGGTAGGCCTTCACCGTGTCATCGGCGGCCATCCTGCTCTTCACTGCCGTCGTAATTCCCGCGTCCGTGTTGGAGCACGCCACGGTCATGGCGAGCCCGGCTCCGGCGATGAGCGCCGCTACTGTCTTCAACATGCAATCCTCCTGATGAGTTCCTGCAGGAAACCCTCAAGAGATCCAGCACCGAACGTACCAAGTCGCTGGGTTGCTGGGTTGCTGAGGTAGCCAGCCAACCCCAGCCACCGAGCTACCGAGCAACCAAGCTACCCAGCTAACTAGCGTGAGCGGCGTGCGGGGGGCCGGTTGCGTGACGGCCCGGGGGGACCTGGACGGCGGCCGCCTGGCGAGGCCGGGGCGCCGCCGCGGCGCGCGGCATTCACTTTCCCGCGGGCGCGCTCGTCGGCCTTGCGGGCTCGGATCGCGGCGATGCGCTCGGCGATCGGAATCTCGAGCTTCGCCTGCGGCCGGGCACGGTAATCGAAGTCCGGCAGCGTGACGCGGGGCAGCGCGCGGGCGATCGCCTTCTCGATCGCGCGGAGATCCCCTTCCTCCTCCGGCGCCACGAACGTGAAGGCGTCGCCGGTCAGTTCGGCGCGCCCCGTCCGGCCGACGCGGTGGATGTAATCCTCGGGCACCGCCGGCACGTCGAAGTTCACGACGTGGCTGAGCGCCTCGACGTCGATGCCTCGCGCCGCGATGTCGGTCGCCACCAGCACCCGGTACTTGCCGCTCTTGAACCCCGCCAGCGCTTCGGTGCGCTGCCCCTGCGAGCGATTGCCGTGGATGCGCGCAGCGTTGATGCCGTGCTTCACCAGGTGGTCCGCCAAACGGTTCGCCCGGTGTTTGGTACGGGTGAAGACCAGCGCTTCACGAAGAATGTCGCGCTCGAGCAGCGCCACGAACAGCGAGGCCTTGAGGTCCTGGCTCACCGGATACACCGCCTGCGTGATCCCGATCGCCGGCGCCGACTGGCGCTGCTGGTTGATCATCGCCGGCTGCTTCAGCATCTCGCCCGCCAGCGTCCCGATCGGCCCGGGCATGGTGGCGCTGAAGAACAGCGTCTGGCGCTTCGCCGGGATGTGCCGGAGCACCCGGCGGATGTCAGGGAGAAACCCCATGTCGAGCATGCGGTCCGCTTCGTCGAGGACGAGGTATTCGATTCCGTCGAGCTTGGCGTACGCCTGCCGGAAGTGATCCAGCAGCCGGCCCGGCGTGGCGACGATGATGTCGACGCCGCTGCGGAAGGCGTGTTCCTGGGGTCCCATGCCGACCCCGCCGTAGACCGCCGCCGCGCTGACCGGCGTATGCACGGCGAGCGAGTTGATGTCCTCGAGAATCTGCGCCGCCAGCTCACGAGTGGGCGTCAGGATGAGCGCGCGCGTGGTGCGGCGGGGCCGCTCGATCAGCCGATGCAGGATCGGCAGCAGGAACGCAGCGGTCTTGCCGCTGCCCGTCATCGCGCACGCCATGACGTCCCGCCCGGCCAGGGCAGGCGGTATGGCTTCGGTCTGAATCGGGGTTGGTTTGGCGAAGCCGAGCTCTTTGATCGCTCTCAGCAGGTCAGGATGGAGTTTTAAAGACGTAAAGGGCACGAACCGATCTTAGTCGTTCTTGGTTCTCAGTTCTCAGTTCCGGGTTCGTATTCTCAGGTTCAGTGGGTCATCCCGTAGACGATCCAGTTGACCCCGAGCTGGTAGGCGCCGCTGGTGACCTCGACCGGGAACATGTCCCGCGCGGACCATTCCCAGTACTCGGCCAGGTCGCTGTTGTGGTTCGCCAGGGCGATCATGTGCTTGGAAGGATCGTTGTCTTCGAACATCCCGAAGAACGCCGGGGGGACATCGACGCTCGGGTGCGGAACGTCGAAGGCCCGGACGTCGAAGAACGAGTGGAAGATCGGATGGCTGATGTCGAGGCGGATCCACCGGTGTTCGGGGAGCACGCGGGCCATGTTGCGCGCCATGTTGTCCCACTGCTGGCCCTCGAAGTCGTCGAAGATGACGAACCCGCCCTTGAGCAGGTAGGCGCGCAGCTTGACGGCGTCCGCGTCCGGCAGGCCCCAGAACCCCGGCTCGGAGATGTAGATGATCGGGTTCTCGAAAATCTTGGGATCGGAGAGGTCCAGCACGTTGCTGTGATCGGGCCGGACCCGCATGCGCGTCAGGTCGTCGAGGACCTGCGTGAGATACAGGTCGGCATCGGGATAGTCATGGTTCCAGCTGTTCCCGAACCCGCGGAATCCGCCAAGGCCTGACCCGTAGCGGATGCGGGTGAATACGAAGTCGCCGTTGTAGGAGGAATTGCCGACTGACGGCGTCAGCGGCCCGCGGCGCCCGAACGAACCCTGGGCCGCCACCATCAGCGGTATCAGCACCGCCACCCCGAACATGAACGTGAACACGAACCGGGCACGGAGAACGGAGAAGAGTGAACGCAGGTTCATGTTCAGTGCGTCATCGCGTAGAGCACGACGTTGATCCCGACGGCATAGCCGTTGGGTGAAAAACTGTAGAAGAAGCGGGGATCCTCGCCCTCGCGCTCCCACGCGTCGGAGATGTCGGTGTTGTGCGTCATCAGCACCATGATGTTGCCGTGGCGGTCGGTGACGGCGCGGACGTGGGGCGTGGCGCTGTCGGACCCGCGCTCGGACGTCGCGCCCCCGCTGGTCCTCCAGAACTGGATCGACGGGATCTGCGGCAGCGCCTTGACGTCGAACATCGTCTTGAAAATCGGGTGATCGAAGGTCAGGTCCTGGATCGGGTACTCGGATGGCGGGAGGACGCGAGCCAGCTGGGTCACCCAGTTCGCCCAGGCGTTGCTGCCCCAGGAGTCGTCCACCCACAGGAAGCCGCCCTTCAGCAGGTAGTTGCGCAGCCCCTCGACCTCGGGGTTCGTGAACCCGACGGTGCCGACGTCCTCCATGTGCAGGTACGGGCACTGGAAGACCGCGTCCTCGGTCAGGCGCACGACCAGATGGTCCGGGGCCCCTTTGGCGTCCTTGCTGACACGCGTCTTGGTCAGCTCGGACAGCCGGATGGAAAAATTGAGCTCCGCATCGGGATAGTCGGTCGACCATCCCTGGCCGCCCGATTCGCGGCGGCCGCTGGTGTAGGCGGCGCGGCAGAAATTGAAGCCGTGCCCGAAGCTCTCGGCCTTGGCGAACTTCGGCGAATAGCCGCGGGGACCGAACCCGCCGAACTGCCGTCCGAACTGGGCCGTCGCCACGCCGGCCATCGCCATGAACACCGCCATCAGGGCGACGACCAGGCGGGCGCGTGTCACCGGGTGCCTTTTCCGAGAGAGCGGAAGTACTCCTCCACCTGCTTGCGGAACGCCTCAGGCACCTCGTCGGTGCCCGACAGCACGATCGCCGCCTCGTTCGCATCCGCCTGCCGGCGCAGGCCGAACTCGAATCGCTTCAGGCCCTCGGCAACGATGCTCTGGAGACGCTGCAGTTCGGAGACGTTGTTGTAGACGCGCGGATCGTCGAGCTGCCGCAGCGCGCGCAGGATCTCGTCGAGCTCGCGCGGGTCGATGTTCTCGGCACTCAGGTCGCGACGCAGCTGCTGCGTTTCGTTGGTCCACTGGCGCGCTTCACCGCGGAGCTGGCGGATATCCTCGCCTGACAGGCCCCAGTTGCGACCCCACTCCCAGCCGTAGCCGCCACCACGGTTGATGTCACCGCCGCCGCCATAGCCACCGCCAAAGTTGCCGCCATTGGCGCCGCCGTTGTTGCCGCCGTTGTTGCCGCCACTGCCGCCGCCGGCGCGCTGACCGGAGCCGTCGGCGCTGCCGCCGCCTTCACCTTGGCCCTGGCCTTGTCCCTGACCCTGGCCTTGTCCCTGTCCTTGGCCCTGGCCCTGGCCCTGTCCTTGGCCCTGGCCAGCCTGCTGCCCCTGACCCTGCTGGCCCTGGCCCTGTTGACCCTGCTGGCCTTGCTGGCCCTGACCCTGCTGGCCTTGACCCTGTTGGCCTTGCTGACCCTGCTGGCCCTGGCCCTGTTGACCCTGGCCTTGCTGGCCCTGACCGTCCTGGCCGCGCTCGCGCGTGCGCTCCTGCAGAGACTCGGCGGCGCGCGCCAGGCGGCGCGCTCGCTCGAGCGCGTTCTCCATCCGGCTGGCGTTGGTATCGCCCTGGCCAAGCGCCCCGGCGGCTTCGTCAAGCTTCTTGCGCAGCTGGTCGATGCCGCCGGCAATCTCGTTCTCCGCCGCCTGGTACGACTGCGGTGTCACGCCACCGCGGTTCACCATGTTCTGCGAGTAGCGAAGCTTGTCGCCCAGCCGGTTGTCTCGAATGGTGCCCGCGGCCTCGGCCATCTTGCGTGACGCCTGGCGTTCGTTCTGGCTGGCGTCGCGTGCGGCGCGATCGAGCTGCTGCTCGAGGGCGTTCAGCTTTGCTTCGAGCTCCGTCTTCTCCTGGTTGATCTGGCGTGCCTGGTCGCGCCGGTTCGGCGCGGCGGCCCCCTGGTTCGACAGCGCGCGCACGTCTTCGGCGATCTCCTGCTGCTCGCGGGCGATCTCGTCGGCCTGGCGCTTGGCGTCCTGGATGTCGCGCTCCGCGCGTCCCGCCTGGTTCTGCTGCAGGCGGCGCTCGGTCTCCTTCAGCCGCTCGAGCGCGGCCTGCGCCTGCGATGACGCGTTGGCGTCGCCGCCGGCAGCCGCTTTCCGCATGGCGTCCGCCGCCTGCTGCATCTGGCGCGCAGCCTCCTGGAGGTCAGGACGGTTCTCGTCGCGCGCCAGGCGCTCGAGGCGCCGCGCGGCCTCTTCGGCCTGCTCGGCGAGCGCGCGCTGCTGCGCCGCGCCCGAGCCGGACCCCGATCCGCCGCCTGAGCCCCCGCCCGAGCCGCTGGCCTGCTGCTCCAGCGACCGGAGACGCTGCCGCGCGGCTTCCTGCTCCTGGCGCCGGGCCAGCTCCTTCAGCTTCTCGAGCAGCTCGTCGACCTTCTGGTCGGCGCTCTGCTGCTGCGCCTGGTTAGCCGTTTCATAGCGGTTCGCCATCTTCTCGAGCTCCTGCTCGAAGATTTCGGCGAGCTCCTGCTGCTGCTGGCTGCCACCGCCGCCTCCGCCGCCGCCGGCCTGCTGCTGGACGCTGATCTGCTGCTCGTACTCCTCTTCCGCCTTCTGCAGGATCTGCAGCGCCTTGTGCTCGAGCGGCAGCGCGCCGTCGGGGCTCGCCGCGGCCAGCTTCCCTTCGGCTTCCTTCATCGCCGCCACCGCCTGCGGCAGCATCTCCGCAATCTTCGCGAACGCGGGGTCGCGCTCCACCAGCTGGCTGTTCATGCGGGTCAGGAGGCCTTCCACCTGCTCCCGGAGGCGCGACTGCGACAGGCCGACGACCGTCGTGCTCTCGCGCAGCTTCTGGGCCGTATACGTCTTGCGATCGCGCTGGACGTTGAAGGTCGCGGAGATGATCTGCCGCTGCTGCTCGGAGAGCGCCTCGACCTGCCCACCGCCGCCGCCACCACCACCGCCCCCGCCGCCGCCCTGCGACGCCGCCTGGCGGAAGTCTTTCTTGAACGGCCGCACGCGCATGAAATACAGGTCGCTGGCGGCCTGCTTCCCGCCGCCGGTGTCGTTGTCCATCGCGCGCGCGTAGTAGGCCACCGAATCGCCCGGCTCGACGCCCAGTTCCTCGAGATAGAACGTATGCCCGGCGGTCACTTCCGGCAGGCGGTTGCGCCCGGCGAACAGCTTCACCACCTTCTCCGCCCCGCCGTTCACCGAATACACGATCTCCAGATCCCGCACGCCGAAGTCGTCCTGGGCCTGCGCCTCCACGAACACTTCTTCGATCGAGGACGCGGACGTGTCGCGCCCGGGCTTGTTGAACGTGACCGTCGGTCCCTGGTCGGTCAGCACGTCGATCGAGTACTGCGGTGATGCCGCGGCGCGCTCGCCGGTCGGCGCGACCAGCTCGACGCGGTAGAACCCGTCGCGGTCTGCCTTGAACGCGGCCGTCAACGATCCATCCGCCTCCGCCTTGAGCTCGACCGATTCCTTCTCGTTCAGCGCGATCCGTCCGCCCGGCGTCTTCATCGTCGGGATGACCCGCACCCGCACTTCCGTGCCGCGCAGCACCGCGATGTCGGCCCCGTCTTCGATCTTCTGCGGGTCGAGGCCGGTGTAGCCCGGGAAGTGATACTCAAGCTCGAGCCGCTGGACGTACGGGACGTCCACGACCTTCAACGAGAAGACCGGTGAGCGCACGCCCTCGGCCTCGACGAAGTACTCGAGCGGCCCCGCCACGTCGAACAGCATGCCTTCGTACTGGCCGGTCTCGGCGCGCACCAGCGGCAATGCCTCGAAGGGAGCGGTCGGCTCGCGCCGCACCATCACGGTCGCATCGTCCGCCGTGAACCCGGCGAGCTTCGCGGTGATCGTCTGGTCGGCGCCTTTCGGCACGGTGGCGTTGCCGGGAAGGACTTCGATCCGGTAGGGCGCCGCGGCCTCGACGCTGCTCGAAACCAGCAGCATGGCGCGCACGGCGTTGCGCACGAACGCGGGACCCAGGAGCAACGCCAGGATCGCCACCGCACTGACCCCGGCCAGCATCGCGCCCCACTGGCGGAGGCGCTGCTGTTCGACACGGCGCGAGGCGTCCACCGAGCAGCAGCGTTCGACCGCCTGCTCGACCAGCCGCCGCACGAGCGCGGCTGATTCCGACCCCGCTCCGGCGCGGTTCGCGTCGACCGCGCTGACCAGCGATGCCTGGAGCGAGGGCTCGCTCTCCTCGAGGTAGAGCGCGACCTGCTCGTCCGTCACCTGGCGCCGCAACGGCCGGACCAGGAAGTAGGCGATCGATGCGACGACCCCGATCGCGAGGAGAATCCGCGCCGCGATGATCGACGAGGGGCTGAAGCGCGCCCACTCCATGCCGTAGGCCGCGAGCAGGACCATCGCCAGTACGACCGCGACGACGGTGACCGTGCCGCGGAGCGCGAGCTTCAAGCGCCAGCGCGAACGCACCTCGCCGATGATCTGCATGAGGTCCGACGGAGGGGCTGAGCGGCGGCGCAGGGACTCGAGCATGATGGCCTCAGAATACGCCTTAGGTGGCCGGGGGTTGTTAAGTTTTTGACAGCCTGTTCGAGATGATCGTGTCGGCGGCCAGCAGGAGTATTCCCGCCATCAACAGGTACCACCAGAGCCGCTGGGATCGCTCCTGGGATTCGGGTGTCATCGGCACGCCGGCGTTGGCGGACGCCTGTTCGGCGCTGGTGCCGCCCACCGCGGCCGCGACGATCTCCTTGGGATCCATGACGGTCAGATCCGACTCAGCCGCATCGACGTTGGCGGCCACCACGGTGACGGCGGTGTCGCCGGCCTGCCCGCGGATCTCGTAGAAACCTTGCTCGGTCAGCTCGAGCACTTCGGACCCCTCTTCATCGACGGCGACCCGGCGTCCCGAGGGAGTCAGCACCACGCGGCCCGCCGGGCGCGCGCCGGGTCCGGTCCCAATCGACGCGTCGAGCACCTGCCCGACCGTGAGCCAGGGCAGCGGCTCCGTGTACGCGGCGAGGTGACGCATCGTGCGATGCACGAACGGCAGGAACACCGGCTTGAGCGGAAGGTCGCTCCACCTGAGGTCCAGCGTCGAGGCCCACAACAGCACGCGTCCCGTCCCGACGCGGCGCTCGACCAGCGCGGGCGCCCCGCCGTCGAACCGGGCGAGGATCTGGGCGCCGGCCACCGGCGTCACCGCGCGGTAGGCGTAGACGCGCGCGGCGGCAAAGTCGCCAGTCCGCGGCCCGCGGAACGGCTCGAAGATCGCGTGCCCGAATTCGAGCGCCCCGATGCGCGCGGCGTCGCCCCTGGTGCGATCGACCGGCGCCTGGACGGTCGCCGGCAACACGTCCACATCCTGCGGCCAGGTGGCGATCGAACCGGCGGCCATCAGCAGGCCGCCACCGCCTTCGACAAACTGCGCCAGCCTCCGCCCGAGGCCGGCCGGCACGACGATGTCGTTGAGGATGACCACCGATGCCCGCCGCAGATCCTCCTCCGTCACCGCGTCGGGCTGGCGCATGGTCGTCTCGAAGCGCGGCGTATCCCCGATCGAGAGCGCCCGCAGCAGGTACAACGACGCGCTTCCGGCCCCGGCGCGATCGACGACGATGACGCGCACGGGCTGCACCGGCGAGACGACGAAGTTGAAGGCGTTGTCGGCGGGGAGGGCGTCGGCGCCGACCCTGACGGTCGCGCGGATGTTGTTCGAGGCGACATAGAACGGGGCGAAGGTCACCGACGTCGAGCCGCGCGCATCCACATTCAGCGTCTCCGTCTGAACCGGGCGTCCGCCGATCTCCAGGGCGATCGTGCTCCCGGCGACCGGCATCGACGCGCGGTTGACGACGGCAGCCGTGACGGTCGCCCGCTCCTGGCCTGAAAACGTGGAGCGCGCCAGCGAGACCGACGTCACCGAGACGTTGGGCGCGTCAGTGTTCCCGCCAATCGCCACCGGGGTCAGCGTCGTCCGGGTTGGCAGCCGGGCGCCCTCTTCGCCTTTCCACCCGCCGCGCTGGAAATCGCTGACCAAGACGACCTCGCGGCGCGGCTGCTGCGATTCCGCCAGGATGCTGCCCGCGACCTTCAGGGCCGGCGCGAACCGCGTCGCCCCGTCGGACGTCTTGGCGGCGGCCACCGCGGCATTCAGGCGCGGGCGCTCCCCAGATGCCGTCGACCGCAGCGCGATCTCCGCGCCCGACGAGAACAACACCACCGAGCCGCGGTCGTTCGGGCCGAGCGAGTTGATCGCGTCGTAGGCGGCCGCGCGCGCGCGCTCCCAGCGGTCGGCGTAGCCGATGCTGTAGCTCTGGTCGAGGAGGACGACGACTTCGCGGGCGCCGACGCCCGCCGCCGCAGCGGTGTCCTGGCGCTCGAAGAACGGCCTGGCAAAGGCGAAGACGATCAACGCAAGCGCGGTCAGCCGCACCAGCAGCAGCAGCCAGTTGTGAATGCGCCGGCGCTGGATCGACTTGTACGGCACCTTCTGCACGAACATCAGCGACGGGAACCGGATGATCTGCTTTTTTTCGCGCTGGATCAGGTGAATGAGTACAGGGATAGCGAGGGCCGCGAGGGCGACGAAAAACAGCGGCGCAATAAATGACATAGCTACCTAGCGGTCCAGCAACCCAGCTACCTAACCCGCATCTTCTTCTCGCGCCCGCCCAGGTACTTGTAGAGGGCGTGGTCGAGCGGCTTCGAGGTGTCGAGCATGGTGTAGTCGACGCGGACTTCAGAAAAGCGCTGCTGCAGCGCCTCGATATGGGCGTTGACCAGCGACACGTACTCCTTCCGCATCGCGTCCGGGACGACCGGGACCTGGTCGCCGCTTTCGAGATCCTCGAACGCCTGCGCGTCGGTGAACCCGAACTCGAGCTCGGCCGGGTCGAGCACGTGAAACACGACGATGTCGTTGCCGCGGAACCGGAGCGGCCTGACGGCATCGACGATCTCCTCCGGATCCTCGTAGAAGTCCGAGATCACCACCAGCACGCCGCGGCGGCCGAAGTGCTCCGCCACCTTGTGCAGCGGCGCGCGCATCTTGCCGCCCGGGCGGCCCGGCTTGAGCCGGTCCAGCACGTGCAGCACGGTGTCCATGTGCTTGGCCGACGGTGGCACGTGCTCGACCACCTCGCTGTCGAACGCCACGAAGCCGACCCGGTCGCGCTGGTGATGGACCAGGTTGGTCAGGCACGCCGTCAGGATGCGCGCGTAGTCGAACTTGGTGATGCCGCGGCTGCCGTAGTCCATCGACTTCGACACGTCGAGCAGCACCGAGAAGTTCATGTTCGTCTCGGCTTCGTACTCCTTGATGTAGTAGCGATCGGTGCGCGCCCACAGCCGCCAGTCCATGCGGCGGATGTCGTCGCCGGGCACGTAGCCGCGGTGCTCGGCGAAATCAACCGACGCGCCGAAATAGGGCGCCTTGTGCAGGCCGTTGATGAAGCCGTCGCAGACCGCGCGCGCGACCAGCTCCAGGTTGCCGATCCGCGCGAGCACGGCCGGATCCATGAAGCGCGCGCCCGGGATCGCGCTCGGCGTACGGGCGCCGGCCAGGCTCATCTCACGCTCCGGTCCGGCTGAAGCCGGACACGACGTACGTCACATGCCGCTCCGCGGCAGGGGGACGGTCTCGAGCAGCCGGTCCACGAGGATGTCGGTGGTGATGCCCTCGGACTGCGCGTGGAAGTTGGTGATGATCCGGTGGCGCAGCACCGGGTGCGCGAGCGCCCGGATGTCGTCGAAGCTGACGTGGTAGCGCCCGCTGGTCAGCGCGCGCGCCTTGCCGCCGAGCACGAGGTACTGCGCCGCGCGCACGCTCGCGCCGAACGCGACCCACTTCTTGATGTTGTCGGGCGAGGTCCCGTCCTTCGGCCGGCTCGCCCGCACGATGTCGAGCGCGTGCCGCATCACCGGCTCCGCCACCGGCACCTTCCGGATCAGGCGCTGGAAGTCGATCAGATCCTGCCCGCTCACCGGCCGTTCGAGCGTCGGGTTGGACAGCGCGGTGGTGCTGCGCACGACGTCGTACTCCTCGCCGTACGGCGGGTGGTCGACGATGATGTGGAACATGAAGCGATCGAGCTGCGCTTCCGGCAGCGGGTAGGTGCCCTCGAGCTCGATCGGGTTCTGCGTCGCGAAGACGTAGAACGGCTCTTCGAGCTTGTAGGTCCGCCCCTGAATCGTCACCCGGTGCTCCTGCATCGCTTCGAGGAGCGCCGACTGGGTCTTGGGCGGCGTGCGGTTGATCTCGTCCGCCAGGACGATGTTGGCGAAGATCGGCCCCGGCGCGAACACCATCGCGCGCCTGCCGGTGGTCGCATCCTCCTGCACCAGGTCGGTGCCGGTGATGTCCGACGGCATCAGGTCCGGCGTGAACTGGATACGCGAGAACTTGAGGTCGAGGACGCGCGCCATGGTGTAGATCAGCAGCGTCTTGGCCAGGCCGGGAGCGCCGACGATCAGGCTGTTGCCGCCGACAAACAGCGTCATCAGCACCTGCGAGATGACCTCTTCCTGCCCGACGATCACCTTGCGGAGCTCCGTGAGGATCTTCTCGCGCCCCACCTTCATGCGATCCGCGAGGGCCAGATCGTCAGGAGACTCGAGGTCGACGACATTACTTACCTGGGGATTCATCACGACTCTCTCGCTCATGGCCTTGGGCCTCCCTCGATGGCTCGAATCTCGCGCGTTTTCCGCGCCATGTCCGTGACGAGCGTTTCCAGCTCGCCGGTGTATCTCGCGGGATCCATGCTGTCTTTCAACAGCCGGAGCGCCTCGACGCGGCGCTCGAGCTCCCGCCGTTCGACGTAGAGCGCGCGAAGCTTCGGGTCCGCGGGCAGCGGCACCGCGTCGGCCGCCGAGCCGAGCGAGAGCGCGGCCGCCAGCTTGCCGTCCTTGCCCGTCGGAGAGGGATCCTGGCTGCCCTGCTTGTCGCCGTTGTCGTCAAGCATCGCGTGCTCGGTCGCCAGCAGGCCCTCACGCTCGTACGCGCGCGTCACCTCGCCCTTGGCGTACTGGAATGCCTCGAGCATGCTGACACGCTTGTTCTTGTCCGCGTCGGCGCCCTCGGCGGAAAACGCCTCGACGAAGAACCCGCCAAAGAGGGTCGTGAACTGCTCCGCGCCGTTGCGCGTCGCGGTGATGATGGTGCGTCCCGGGCCCGACAGGCCCTCCACGAACGGGCCGCTCGAGCTCGAGGTGTTGACGAACACCACGTTGCGCGCCGGAATCTTCCGCAACATCGTGTTGAACTCCGCGGGCGCCATGTCAGGGCCGGGGAGATTGAACTTCGGGTTGGTGCCGTCGAAGCTGCCGTGCCCTACCAGCACGACGTAGACGACATCCTCGGGCGCCGCGGTCTTCGCGAAGCCGGCCAGCGCCTTGTCGATCTCCTCGCGCGTCGCGTGCCCGCTGACGCGGGCGTCCCCCTCCCCCGCCTTGTCGGCGAGAAAGACCATGCGCTCGCGCGGGACGCCAAGCTTCTCCGAAGCCTCGGCGAGCGTCGCGCCCCACTTCTGGAATTGCATGCCGTGTTCGGGGTCGCCGGCCAGCCCGACGACGATGAGGAGGAACGCCTTCAACATCAGGACAACCCTACGGCGCGGCGATAGGCCCACTCGGCGCAGATCAGGCCGATCAGCGTGAGCAGGATGATCGGCATGTTCCAGAGCTCGCGCTCCTCCACCGAGGTAACCCCGCGGCCGGCGTAACGCACGTCCTCGGCCATCCCCTGCACCGTGTCAGGCGTGTAGAAGCGCCCGCCCGTTTCTTCCGCGATCCGGCGCAGCGGCCCCTCGTGCATCGTCGGGTCGAAATACTCGGCGTCGCTGGCGCCCGCCCGGACGAAATGCGTGCTGGTGCCGAGAACCTTGGCGCCGCGCGATGCGTCCACGGCGACTTCGTAGGTACCGGCCTCGGTGCTGACGAAGGAGGCGCGGTACAACCCGTCGCGCTCGCCGGTCCACTGCATCGGCACGTCGAGGGTGCCGCCGTTGGGCCGCACCACGCGCGCCGTGACCGACGCGTCGTTGAGCTCGACGTAGGTCGGGTCCACCACCGTGGCTTCCAGCGTGACCGCCTCGCCCGGCTCGACGCGATCGGAGGTCGCGCGCACGTCGACGACCCCGGGCGCGCCATCCACCAGCCAGCGCAGCATCTGGCGCCAGTAGTTCTCGTGGGTCTGGTCTTCGAGGGAGATGCTGGCGTGCATCTGCCACTGCCAGGTGTCCTGCAGCGTCAGGGCGACGGCCTTGCCGCGGCCGTACTGCTGCCAGGCCAGCACCGCCTGCGCGCGCCCGCCCTCGTCGGTGCCGTTGAGCAGCACCGTCGCTCCCGGCTTGGGTTGCAGCGGCGCGTTGACGGCCGTTACCTGGGGCAGGTCGCGCCACCGCGCGAGCGAGGCGCCTTCGCTCGCGGCAATCTGGGTGGAGGCATGCGTCTGGCCGGCGCGCGTCGGCTGGATCATCAGCCGCGCGAGACCGTTGGGATCGGACGCGCGCGTGCCCGGGTCGATCACCAGCGGGAGGGCGTCGGCGACCGGCGTGCCGCCGTAGCCGCCTTCGCCGAACGACCGCGCGCCGCCGAGCATCAACAGCCCGCCGCCACGGCGATCGACGAAGTCCGCGATCATCTGCAGCTGGTCGCCGGTGAAGGCGCCCGCCTCGACGCTGCCGATGATCAGCGCCCGGTACGCGAACAGCTCTTCGCGCGTCTTCGGAAAGCCGCCGAGCAGCTCGTCAGGACCGTCGACGCCAATCCGCAGGAACTTGTTGTCCGCGGTCCGCTGCAGCGCGACGATCTGCAGGTTCTCGTCGTCGGCGACCGCGCGGCTGATGAACTTCATCTCGAACCGCGGCTCGCCCTCGAAGTAGAGGATCTTTTCCTTGGTGTCGCGCACCTGGATGAGCGCGTCGCGCACGTTGTTCTGCGCCACCACCTCGTCGGCCTGCGGCGTGACCTTGAACTTGAAGGTGCGCGGCCCGGCCTCGGACGCGGTGGCGCGCACGCGGGCGGTCGCCGGGCTCCCGTCGGCGGGAAACTGCACCTGTTGCGAGCCGACGATGCGCCCTTCGTCCTCGACGTCCACCGTCACGGTCTTCCCCGCATACCCGGTCTGCGTGACGACCACGTCGACCAGCAGCGACGCGTTCTTGAGCACCGTGCGCGGCGTGCTGACGCGGTCGATCTGGATGTCACGGGTGAGCGTGGCGTTGCCGACGCCGACGGTGAAGACCGGCAGCTTCTCGGCCTTCATCCCCAGGAGCGCGTTGGTGAGCGAGGCGTCACTGGTGTCGGCGCCGTCGGACACCAGCACGACACCGGCGACCGGCAGGCCCGCCAGTTCCTCGCGCACGCCTTCGAGCGCGGCGCCGAGCTTGGTTTGCGACCCCGCAAAGCTCAGATCGTTGACCGAGTTGAGGCGGCCGGCGGTTGACGAGAAGCGGAACACCCGCACGAGAAAGCGATCCGAGAGCGACTTGATGAGCGGACGGTCGGCAGCGCCGAACTCCTGGCGCAGGAACTCGCCGCGCGCCTGGCGGTTCCAGTCGGGGATCTGCATGCTGCGCGAGTCGTCCAGCAGGACGGCGACGACGTTCTGCTGCGCGACCGAGGCGCGCACGATGAGCGTGGGACGCAGCAGGCAGAAGAGCACCACGCCCAGCGCCGCCATCCGCAGCCCGGTCAGGATGATGCGGTCGCGCAGGGTTCCCTTCCCGCGGACGCCGCGGTAAGTGAGGATGGCGACGGCCATGACGGCCAGGACAAGGCCGGCAGCCACCAGCGACCCGGTGCTGATGTTGAATTGGAAGTCCCCCTGCTGGAAGACCACCGGCCGATGCGTGAAGAGTGCCTGAAAGAGCGCTTCAAACATATGGCTGCTGCGTTGAGTGGGCGATCATACATGCTGGACGGGGCCAGCGGATCGGCTGTTGTCGAGGTCCCAGGGTCAGTGGGTCATCGCGTAGAGGAGCACGTTGATGCCGAGGGCGTAGCCGTTCGGCGAGAACTGGTAGAAAAACGCCGGATCCTCACCCTCGCGCTCCCACGCGTCGGCGACATCCGTGTTGTGGGTCATGACCACCATGATCCGCCCCTGTTTGTCGCGGATCGCGCGCAGGGTTGCCTCGAGACTGTCGTCCCCCCGCTCCGAGGTCGTCTGGCCGCCGACACCTCGCCAGAACTGGATGTTGGTGATCTGAGGCACTTTTGTGACCACGAACTGGGTCGTGAAGATCGGGTCGCTGAGCGGCACGTCCACGATCGGGTATTCCGACGGGGGCAGCGCCTTGGCGATCTCGCGGGTCCACTGCTGCCACGCCGCCGTACCCCAGAAGTCGTCCACCCAGAGGAAGCCGCCTTTCAGGAGGTACAGACGCAGCCGGTCCGCTTCTGGCTGTGTGAGCCCGATGGTGCCTACGTCGGACGCAATTGTGTAGGGGCAGTCGAACAGCTGGTCGTCGGTGAGGCGGACGACCCACTGGTTGGGGCGCTTGCCTCCGCTGAAGCTGACCGGTGTCTTGGTGAGTTCCGACAACCGGGTGAGCAGATTGACCTCGCCGAACGGGTAATCGGTGCGCCAGCCGCCGCCGTTGGCCTCGCGGCGGACGCTCGTATACATGAGCCGGCAGATGGTGAAGTTGCGGTCCGGCATCTTCGCCGGCGCGAACCGCACCGCCTCGCCGAAGAATTCGCCGCCGCCGCGCCGGCCGCGGCCGAACTGGGCGTGGGCATATCCCGCCGACGCCACCAGCGCCGCCACCAGCAGGACGAGCACCACCAGGCGGCGCTTACGCATCAGGCGTCGTAGTCCACCACTCGTCGTTCCACCCGCACGTCGCGCACCAGCGGCACCATCGCCTGGTGCGCGGGGTGCGCCTGGTAGACGTCGATCGCGGCGCGCGACTCGAACTCGGAATAGAGCGCGAAGTCAGCTGATTCGGCGCTGCAGCTGAAGTCGATGCCGACCTCGATCCGCAGCAAGCCGGGAATCACGCCCTGCAGCGCCTCGAACCCCGACTTGATCTTCCGCAGCGCCTCGTCCCGTTCGGCGCCCTGGAGATCGTCCCTGAGCTTCCAGAACACGATGTGCTTAACCATGGGGGTCTATCGTATTTGCGTACTCTCTCGGGTTCAAAGGGTGCAAAAGGTTCAATGGGTTCAGGGTTTTGTTCAATAGGTTCAATAGGTTCAATGGTTCAGGTTCGGCACCGCGCATGCAGCCCTGGGCGGCATTATGGCTGGTGCGCGTTCACATGAAGAACTTATTGTGTGGCAGCTGTCGTACGAGCTGAAGCTGCAGGTCTACGCGTTGATTCGAAGCGGGCCGATCGCCCGGGACTTTGAGTTGCGGGACCAACTTCGCCGCTCCGCCGCTTCCGCGCCGCGCAATATCGCGGAGGGCTTCGGGCGGTACCTTGCGACCGCGGCTACTTCACCAGCGACCAGGTCCTGCCGCCCCAGCGCCTCTCGAAGCGCGCCTCCAAAGCCGCCGCCGGCCTGATCACCTACCTCGGACGTTGCGCACCCCCGAATGTCGAGAAGCGACCCCGAACCCCCTGAACCATGAACCTCCTGAACAAAACCGTGAACCCTGAACCCCTGAACCTCCTGAACCCGACCCTGGGGTCAGACCAGGTATCCCACGAGCAGGGCGCCGACAGCGAAAGAGATCCATCGCGCGGTCCGCGGCCGGTGGTGCTTGAGCCGGTTCCACTGCCACGCGAGCAGGACCATCGCCGCCTCGATCACCACCACCACCCCGACGGTGGCGGGCAACGACAATGACTCGCCGTAGTACCTGGTCAGGCCGACGTTCCAGATCGAGCCGTAGACGATGCAGAGGTGGACGAAGTAGACGAGCAGCGATTCCTGCGCCACGGCGCCGAATAGATGCGGGAGGCGCGCAATGCGCTGGCTCGCGTGCGCCATCAGCGCCAGGATGACGAAGCACGCGCCGGCCCGGAAGATCACCTCGCCGGGCACCCAGTTCGAGTCGCCGGCGCCGAACCGCGCCAGGGGTCCCTCCCACCCCCGGTTCCAGGTCAGCGGAAGAATCACCAGCCCCGGAATCAGCAGCGCCCGGTTGGCGAACCGCTTCAGGTCGGCGGCGCCCCAGCGCGCGTACACCTGGCCGGCGGCCGCGCCCATCAGGACATACCCGGCCCATGGCACCAGCGGGAACTGCGACCCGGTTGACGGGGAGAGATAGGCCGCCAGGACGTCGGGCATCGACGCGGTCCAGTCGCGGCTCCACGCCCATGGCGCCGCGTAGATGATCGCCAGCGCGAGAACGAACGACACGACCATGAACACGCGCCGGCTCTTGACGGTGAGGACCAGCAGCTGGATGAAGAGAAAGGTGACGCCGATCAGCTGCAGCACGTCGACGACAAAGAACGATCGCCACCGCTCCTCGGACGCGTACGCGAGATCCGCGAAATGACGGACGGGGAAATGCAGCGCGTAGCCGAGCAGGATGAAGAGCGCGAACCGGCGCGCCCGCTTCAGCACCCCCGGCGTCAGCCGCGTATGCGACGCCCAGTGCCGGGTGGTCGCGATGCTGAAGGCAAAGCCTGAAAGCAGCAGGAACAGGCTCGAGGTGAGGCTGCGCTGGAAGATCCAGAGATCGAACCAGGCGCCGGTGCGGTACTCGGGGGCGAGCAGCGCGCTGACGGTGTGGCCGTAGACCATCATGACCACGGCCATGGCGCGCGCCAGGTCGATGAAGATGACGCGGTGGTGGCCTTGAGCGACGGGCTTCACGCGGGGTTCCGCTATCTTCCCCCAGTTCCGCCTGCCGTTCACCCACGACTCTTCTTATAAGCCTGAACGCCGCGGGGAAGCGGCCACTCGAGCCAGGCCGCGGCTACGCTGGTAGCGAAATCGAAGAACCGACGTTAGCGGATGTCTCCATCAGGGGCGGGCGATGCTCACGACCTCGCCGCTCCGCCGGTCGACGTCGATGACCGCCGTTTCGAACAGCCCCGGAGGCTGACCGGGCAAGCGCCCGCGAAACGTCACGCGCCAGACCGGGCGCGATCCCGACGTCGCCGGTTGGGCGTCGATGCTATCGGGTTGAAACGACACGTGCGCGCGCGCGATCCCGATGGCGCGCTCGCGCCCGATCTCCTGGGTCGAGGGACCCGTACAAGTAACCCCCAGCGACAGCACGGCCGCGGCGAACAGCAACTCGGGGCGGCGGCACCCGGCCCGTGTCCCCCCACGCGCGCTACCTGCGGTCGGCGTCCGGATCGGCCCAGAAGACGTGCGTGATCACCCGATGACCGCGACCGAAGTCAAGCTCGTAGGTCTGAACGCGTCCATTGGCGCTCGACCGCACCACACGCCCCCACTGCGCCGGCGTGTCGAAGGCGATTTGCCCCATCGCCGGTGGCATGGTGCTGGGAAGGGTGCTGCTGCCAACGGTTGTTGTCGTGTCGAGATGACTGTAAATACTCTCGAGCTGCTCCCAATCGTGCGCGTTCGGATGCTCGTTGCCGCCCGGATTGCTCGTGTAGTCCATGCACGTCCCGAAATTGCCGTTCTCGAAATTCTCGTCCTGGTGGCCCAAGCCGAAGGCGTGCGCGATTTCCTGGCACATGACGAGCTGTCGCCAGGAGTACGTGTTGTAGGTGGCAGTGTTGAAGTAGGTGTCGTTCAGTTTTGCGATGCCCTGGGTGATGTGCTCGCCGCCGGTGATCGAGATCTGGGCAATCCCCAGCCATCCGGTATTCCCGTACGACGCATTGCAGACCTCGATTCGCCCGCTGGTCGCTCGGCAGCTCTTCGGCCGCGTCCCGCCAGCGACCTTTGTGAGGTCCAACACGGTGGAGACGCTCCAATCAGAGATGGCCTCATCGAGCCGTGCGTCCCAGGCCTGCGACACGTTGTCGCCTACCTTCAACGTAAACGGGTTGCCGGTTCGCGCCCAGTGATAACCTCCCCAGGAGTGGGTCGCGAAGACATGTGATGCGAACCCGATCGCGATCACCACTGCAACGACAAGCGTGCGCGTGGTCAGTTTTCACATGAGGGTTGGTCCTTGTTCTAGCTATTGCACGCTGACGACCGCAATCACCGGCGTCATCATGTAGCGGCCGTTTCCGGTTTCGCGGATCGATCGATCACCATCGAAGTCTATCAGCATCGTGGTCGTGCCGCTCGCGGGCACCTCGAACTGGCGATTGAGCTTGACTTCGCCGGATGGGATATCGAGGGCGGCGCTTCGACCGGCCGGTGCGGTGATGGTTGGTGCGCAATCGGCTCCGGCGGCGGCGTTGTCGAAATAGATCGTGGCGCTGGACACCACCAGACGAACCTGCGTGTAACGGCCAGGCGGCAGGGTACCCGTCCCCAGCACATCTTGCGCCGTCTGCAGTTTCTTCAAGTCACACGTGCGCGAGGTGGCTGCCGCGGGAAACGGCAGCTTCGTGAAGTTCGCCTCGGTCTCGCGGTGCGCGGTGACCTCGGAGAACGTGACGAGCACCGACTTGGCATCGGTGAACGGACTGTCTTTCAGCATCAGGGTGAACGTGGATCCTGAGCCCGACGGACCTGTTGCCCCGTTGTCGCTTCCGCACCCGAGCACGGTCAGGGCTAACACTGTAATGACCGAAATAGCTACTGGTAATAAACGCATGTGATTCCTTCCGGCCATTTCACACGCAAGGGCCGCGCCGGTGGGCGCTCATCGATGAGCCGCTTCACGCGACTTTTCGCCCGGCTCCCACGGACAATCGCCGGCGAATGCGCCCCGCGACCCGCGGCCCTCTTCCATAAAGCTGAAGAATGGCTCCATCCCCGGACACCGGTCATACGAATGGCGCTGATGGAACGGGTTCCGCTGCCGGCGCTTGTCGGCCAACTCGCCGGTGGTGCCGTACGGATCGTCGAGATACAGCTGGTGCGCGCGCCGGTTGCCTTCCAGCGCACTTTCCATGTCGACCGGATCGTTGAGACCGAGGAAGACGAAGCGATCGGACGGAAACCGGATCGCCGATCGATGCAGGTCGTAGCGCGCACGCTTGAACGCCCAGGTGATCAGCGTCACCGTGCGCGGATAGGCGCCGGTGACCTGCTGGAACCGGCACAGACCGAAGAGCAGGTTCTCGAACGAGTCCCGCGCAAAGTCCTCGGTGGCTGCGCGTCGCGCGACGCTGGCCCGCAGCGCGGGATCCTCATCGCCTATCCACCAGTCGCGCGCCTCGGCGATCCGCCGATACGTGCCCGCCTCGCTCCACTCGCCGGACTCGGGACGCGTCCGGCCGCCGGAAAAGACCAGCAGCGCGGAGGCGTTGGCCGCCGCCAGCTCGACGCCCTTGCGGATATGTTCGAGGTAGAACGGCACCTCCCCTCCCTGGAACGGGAGCAGGACCCAGTCGCGGCCCTGCTCGACGGTCGCCGCGACGTCGCGGACGCCGGCCTTGAACGTCGCATGGCCCGTCACGAGCACGAGATCGGTCGGCTGGTTCATCCTTGATCTCGCCGCTACCGAATCTTTCCCTCGATCACCGACAGCGGCGACGGGGTCGGCACGATCCGCGTCATCTCGAACCCCGCGCCGGCCAGCAGCGCGGCAAACTCGTCGGCGGTGCGCTCGCGGCCGCCGGGCAGCAGCAGCATCTCGATGTCGATCAGCTTCGAGAAGTCCGGCTGGTTGCCCGGCTGGATGACCGCCTCGATCAGGATCAGCCGCCCGTGCGGCTTGCCCGCCAGCGCCTGGCGGATGTTCTTCAGGATCACCCCGGCGCGCTCATCATCCCAGTCGTGGATGATGTGTTTCATGATGTACGCGTCGCCGCCGGCGGGCACGGCCTTGAAGAAGTCACCGGAGGCGGTGGTGACGCGGTCGCGGACCCCGAGGTCGTCGAGCGGCTTCGCGCCCGCGAGCACGTGCTCGATGTCGAACAGGACGCCGCGCATGTGCGGATACTTCTGCAGGATCGATCCGAGCACCATCCCGTGGCCGCCGGCGATGTCCACCAGCAGGTTGATGCCGCTGAAGTCGTAGGTCGCGAGCACCGCGGGGATGACGCTGGCGCTGAACGACGTCATCGCGTTGTTGAACGTCGCCGAGAGCTCCGGCTCACGCGCGAAGTACTCGAACACCGGCATCCCGACGACCGTGTCGCCGGCCGGCTTCCCGGTCTTCACCGACAGCATCGTCTCGGCATAGACGCGGAAGTGGAATGGGTCGGAAACCCAGAGCGCCATCTCGCGCACCCCGCCCGGCACCCCGGCGCGCATCATGTTCGCCGGCGGGGTCAGCGTAAAGGTGCGCGGCGCCGTCTCCGCGAAAATGCCCACCATGGCGAGGGCTCGAAGGACGCGGTAGAGCGCGTCCTCGTTGACTCCAGCCGCCTTCGCCAGCTCGGCGCTCGAGCGCGGGCCGTCCGCGAGTTTCTCCGCGATCTCCAGCTTCAGCGCAACCTGCAGCGCGGCCGACACCATGTAGCCGGTGGACATCTGCAGCACGTGCTGCGCCGCGGCAACTTCGGGTGGCACTCCCGGCTGTTTCACTTCGTCCGTCATCTAGGGTCTCCTTTATCCAAGTAGCGCGAAGGCAAGCCCGGTGAGCGTGAACCGGACCGCGTGATAGCCGCCGTTGATCAGCATCAGCCGGACGTTGCGGCGTTCGAACAGGTCATTCGTGACCAGGGAGGTCGTGACCCAGCACACGCCGATCGCCGCTCCGGCCGCGACCGAAAACCGGAATCCCGGTTGCGGTCCCACGAACAACCCGAACACCCACGCGGCGATGAAGCCCATGACGAACGTGATCCCGTAGGTCAGTGCGGGGTTGAATCCGTCGGTGAGCTCTTCGCGCGTAATCCCCGCGGCGGCGATCCACCGCTTCCCGAAGAGCGGTCCGTACCAGAGGGCGCCCAGGGCGAAACCCAGGACAGTGGCGACCAGCGTCGCCGTCAACGATACTGCAGGCATTGGTTCCTCCTCGTCACCCGCGGGCAGTCGCGGCGACCGGCAGACGCACCGTAAAAATCGCGCCCCCGTCAGGACCGTTCGCGGCGGCGATCGTGCCCCCGTGCAGTTCCACGATGTGTTGGGCGATCGCCAGTCCGAGCCCGAGCCCGCCGTGCTCGCGGGTCATCGAGTCGTCGGCCTGGCGAAACTGGTCGAAGACGTGCGGCAGGAACGCCGGATCGATTCCGGGACCATCGTCGCTGACCACAATCGTCACCGCGTCCCCGGCATGCTCCAGGGCGACCCGCACGTGGCCGCCCTCGGTGGTGAACCGCACCGCGTTCGACAGCAGGTTCCACACCACCTGCTGCAACCGCGAAGCGTCGCCAAACAGCTCGACCGCGCCGGCCTCGAAGTGGGTCTCGAGCGTGATGCCGCGCGCCGCCGCTGCGTCGCGGACGGTCTCGAGTGCCGCTTCGAGGATGGCCGCCGCGCTGACTGCGCGCCGTTCGAGCCGGAGCCCGCCGATGCTGATGCGCGACACGTCCATGATGTCCGACACGAGCCGTGTCTGAACGGTGAGATTGCGGTGGATGGCGTCGATCCCGCGGGGGAGGCGCGCGTCAGTGGGCGGCAGCTCCCGCAGCATCTGCGCCCAGCCGAGCGCCGCGTTGAGCGGCGTGCGCAGCTCGTGGGACAGCACCGCGAGAAAACGATCCTTGATGCGGTTGGCCTCCTCGGCCTCGCGGCGCGCGTGGTGTTCGCGCGCGAGCTGCGCGCGCTCCTCTTCGGCCGCCTTGCGCTCGGTGATGTCGTGACCGATCCCCATCAGCCGCAGGACCTTGCCGTCGGCACCGATCACCACGCGCCCTTCGGAATGCGAGACCCGCAGCGTCCCGTCCGGCCTGACGATGCGATGGTCGAAGGTGAATGGCCGGCCGCTCCGCATCGCCTCTCGCACGGTGGTGTCGCTCAGCGCCCGATCGTCGGGGTGCACGCGCTCCAGGTACATCTCATACGTCAGCGTGTCGCGTGGCTCCAGGCCGAAAATGCGATAGAGCTCATCCGACCACCAGATCCTGTTGGCCGGCACGTCCCATTCCCAGCTGCCGACATGGGCCACCTGCTGGGCCTCCAGCAGGTGTGCCTGCGTCCTGGTCAGCTCCTCGGTGCGCGACGCCACGTGCCGCTCGAGCGCGTCGTTGAGCGCGCGCAGTTTGGCCTCCGCGGCGTGGCGGTTCGCGACTTCGGCGGCAACCACGAGCATCACGATGGTCGTGACCCCGACGTAGGATTGCAGGAGCAGGAGGGACTCGTTGGGTGAGGCGAGCGCGAACGGACCGTAGCCGCGCAGCGTGCCCTGGATGGCCACGACCGACATCACGGCGGCCGCCGTCGCGGTTTCGCGCGCCCCAAAGCGGAACGCGGCCCAGAGCAGCACGGGCACCTGCAGGAGCTGAAGCGGATAGCGTGGGCTCCCGGCCAGCGAGGTGCCGAAGACGCCGAGCGACACCACGAGCAGGCAACCGAACAGGGCGACCGCTTCGACCTTGAGACCGCCGGTCCATCTCAACGTGGAAGGGCGGCTCCAGACCAGCAGCAGCGGCGCGACCAGCATCGTGCCGACCGCGTCGCCAAGCCACCACGTCAGCCAGATCGAGCCGGCGTCCTCCCGCCCGGCGAGGCCCACCGCGAGCAGGGTCCCCACGCCCACGCTCGCGGCGATCGTCGTCGCACCCATGGCCGCGTAGAGGGTGAAGCGCACGATGTCGACCGGGCGGTCGAGCGCCGCGGCCCCCCGCGCATACCGATTCACGAGCCAGGCCGCGACCACCCCTTCCAGCGTGTTGCCGACCGCAATCGCAGCGGACGCCGCCCAGACGCCCGAGGTCGTCAGGTTGACGAGAAACGCCCCGGCCGCAATCGCCGGCCAGAACCGGGAGCCGAGGAGAAGGAGCGCGGCGATCGCGATCCCGGTCGGCGGCCAGACGGCGGTCGCGCTCTCGTTCACGACAGCCAGCGACAGGCCTGCCTTGCCGGCGACGAAGTACACGGCGGCCAGCGCGGCCGAGGTGAAGAGGTATTTCGCCGGGCCTTCGCGCATGTGGCGAAATCTTAGGCTGCGCGCGCAGCGCCATTCAATCTACAAAACAGCGCGCCTCGCGATAAGCTGTCGTATTCCATCAGGTGAGGCATATTCGATGACAAGACTCATCACGCTCGTACTGGCCGCCGTCGTCGTCGCCGGATGCTCGCGGCAGGCCGACAACCAGCCGGCGCCGGGGTCGGCCGCCCAGCCCAACTCCGCTACCCCGTCCAACGCCGGCGAGCGCAAGTACCTGCTCGAGCGCGTCGAGGATGCGGCGGTGATCCAGTTGTACGCCGACGGCTTCTCCGCGATGCCGCTGCGGGAGAAGACCCTGATCTGGCACCTGTCGCAGGCGGCGCTTGCCGGACGCGACATCTTCATCGACCAGAAGCACCGCGATTCGCTCGAGATGCGCGGCATCCTCGAGCAGATCATCACCCACCCGCAGGGCGTGGACGCGGCGGCGCTGGCCGACATCCAGCGCTACACCAAGCTGTTCTGGATCAACAACGGGCAGTACAACAACCTGACGGCGCGCAAGTTCGTCCTCAAGATCACGCCCGACGCCTTCGCCGCCGCCGCCAAGGCCGCCGCGCAGGCTGGCGCGACCTTCACGCTGCGCCAGGGCGAGACGCTCGAGGCGACGCTCGCCCGGCTGCAGCCGCAGTTCTTCGACCCGAACGTGGACCAGATCGTCACCAACAAGAACCCGCCGCCGGGAAAGGACATCCTCCAGGGCAGCGCGAACAACCTCTATTCCAACGTCAGCCTCGCAGACATCAAGGGGTTCACCGAGAAGAACGGCCTCAACTCGCGGCTGGTGAAGCAGAACGGCCGGCTGGTCGAAGAGGTCTACAAGATCGACGGCCGCTACGGCCCGCAGATCGCCGAGGTCGTGAAGCACCTCGAAGCCGCGATCCCGTTCGCCACCGACCCGATGGCCAACGCGCTTCGGGCGCTGATCCAGTGGTACCGCACCGGTGACGATGCGGACCGCGCGAAGTACGACATCGCCTGGGTCCAGGACAAGGCGTCGCCGGTGGACACGATCAACGGCTTCATCGAGGTCTACCTCGACCCGCGCGGGATCAAGGGGGCGTGGGAAGGGCTGGTCTTCTACGTCAACAAGGAAAAGACCCAGCGCATCCACACCCTGGCCAACAACGTCCAGTGGTTCGAAGACCGGATGCCCTGGGATCCGCGGTACCGCAAGCCGAACGTCACCGGCATCGTCGCCAACGCCATCGACGTCGTCTTCGAGGCCGGCGACTCGGGTCCGGTGACGCCGGTCGGCATCAACCTGCCGAACGACCAGTCGATCCGCGAGAAGTTCGGCAGCAAGTCGGTGGCGCTGTCGAACGTGCGCGAGGCGGGCGACAAGGCGACGCCCGGGTCGATGCGCAGCGAGTTCACCTGGACGCAGGAAGAAGCCGACCGCGGGTCGAAGTATGCGGCGCTGGCGGCGGAGCTGACCACCGACATGCACGAGGTGATCGGCCATGCGTCGGGCCGCGTCTCCCCCACCATGAAGGGCTCGCCGCAGCAGGCGATCAAGGAGCACTTCTCCGCGCTGGAGGAAGGACGCGCCGACCTGGTCGGGCTCTACTTCCTGCCCGATCCCAAGCTGGTGGAGCTCGGCATCATTCCCGCGGCCGACCAGGACGGCATCGTGCGCGCCGAGTACGAGGCCTACACGCGCAACGCGCTGGTGCAGCTCCGGCGCGTGCGCGAGGGGACGCAGATCGAGGAAGACCACATGCGCAACCGCCAGATGATCGTGCGGTGGCTGATGGCCAACACCAAGGCGATCGAGCAGCGGACGCGCGACGGCAAGACCTACCTGGTGATGGTCGACCCGGTGGCCTTCCGCGAGGGCGTGGGCCGGCTGCTGGGGGAGACGCAGCGGATCAAGTCCGAGGGGGACTACGCCGCGGCCAAGAAGCTGTTCGACAGCTACGGCGTCCACTTCGACCCGAAGCTGCGCGACGAGATCGTCGCGCGGGTGGACACGCTGAACCTGCCGTCGTACTCGGCGTTCGTGATGCCGAAGCTCACGCCGGTGACGGGCGTGGACGGGAAGATCACCGACGTGACGATCTCCTACCCGTTGGACCTGACGACGCAGATGCTGGAGTTCTCAGGCGCGCGGAAGTAGTACGTAGTGTCCGGCTTCAGCCGGACCGCGGTACGTAGTGTCCGGCTTTAGCCGGACCGTGGTCAGACTACTCCGGCAGCGGGGTTTCCGCCTGCGGACCAACGACGGTCGTCCACTCGATCGTCGAGGTTCTCAGGGGCACTATGAAGATAAGTTGGCGAACAGTCGCAGGGCTCTTGCTGATGGGCGGTCTTGCGTTGTCGATCGGGTGTGCCGAATCCATGTTTAGACTGGCGCCGGATTCGCGGCTTCCGGCTTGGTTCGTGCTCCCACCAGGATTGACACGCGCGGACGTCGCGATTGAACTCGTGTACTACACTTCTCCCTTCCGGGGGCGACAGGCAACCTTCGTAATGCTTGACTCGAACGGGAGAGAGCTTGATGAAATAACCGCCGAACAGCACGGAGATGCTCCCTTGCAGGTGTCGGAGGATGTGTCGAGCGGTGATCCGTATCCGCTTTATGAGATTGTATCGGCTGATGGAATCACCGAAGTTCTCGAACATCGGCGAATGGAACCCATCTTCTACGTCACTGACGATCAAGCCATCAAGACTAAGCTCGGCGTGACACCTTAGCCGCTTCCTCTGAGCCGGGTGCGCGACAGGCGCCGCGGTGGCCGTCGTTGCCCGCGATCTCGATCTGACAGAGTCCGCCCTTCGCCGGTGGTTCGAGCGTGAGCGCGCCGATCGCAGCCACGACCGGACCGCGCGGGTGGACACGCTGAACCCGCCGACGTATTCGGCGTTCGTGATGCCGACGCTCACCCCGTGGGTGCGGACGGAAAGATCACCGACGTGACGATCTCCTACCCGCTAGACCTGACGAAGCAGATGCTGGAGTACTCCGGCGCGCGGAAGTAGTAGTGTCCGGCTTCAGCCGGACCGTGCTCAGAGGTCATCGCATTACCGTGGTAATATTAACCATGGCGCTGGCGCATTCCAAGCTCACGGCCCAAGGGCAGATCTCGGTTCCCGCCAAGGTCCGGCAGCGACTCGGAGTGGGACCTGGCTCGGTCCTGGAGTGGAACGACGAGGGCGACCGCATCGTCGTCCGGAAAGCGGGCCGATACACATCTGAAGACGTGCATCGGTCCTTGTTTCCGGCCACTCCAACGTCGCGCACCGTTGCCGAGATGAAAGAGGGGATCCGGCAGCACGTCAAGAAGCGCCATGCGCGCCGTTGACACCAACGTCCTGGTCCGCCTGGTCACGCGCGATGATGCGAAACAGCTTGCCGTGGCGGAAGCCTTCGTCGCCAACGGGGCCTGGGTGCCTCACTTGGCGCTCGCTGAAGCCACGTGGGTGCTTGCGTCCGTTTACAACCGCGGCCCCGAAGCCATAGCGACGGCAGTCGAGATGCTGTTGAACCATCAGCACCTGACCCTGCAGGATGAAGAAACCGTGGCCGCGGCGATCGAGCAGTTCCGCCGGCGTCCAATCGTGGGTTTTTCAGACTGCCTGATGGTGGAAGTCGCACGGAAAGCCGGCCACGGTCCGCTCGCGACGTTTGACCGCGACCTGGGCAGGCTCGATGGCGCCCAGCGGCTGTGAGTCGCGGCCGTGCCCGCTAGACGACGTCCGGCAGCGCCGTTTCCGCCTGCGGACCGACGACGGTCGTCCACTCGCGGACGCGCCACGTCTTCACGACGCCGTTGACGACGTAAGGGTCCGACTTCGCGAACGTTTCCGCGACTGCGGGAGAGGTTCCGCGAAACAGCAGCACCGCTCCATCGGCAGGGTTCGCGAGCGCGCCGCCCAGGACGAGCTCCCCCCGCGCCACCGCCTGCCGAGCATGCGCGATATGCGCGCCGCGGAACGGCGCGCGCCGTTCTACGTAATCGTCCCCGGCCTCGTACATCAGCAGGTAGTGCATTGTCGTGAGCGTTAGTTGGTCGTGGACTGCGGCGCCGGCTGCGGCTGCGCGCCGCCCGGCCGCCTCGGCATGTCCTCGGCGGTGAACCGCGGCAGCAGCTGGTCGCGCATCGCGAGGTGATAGACCGCCGACGCGACCACGATCGCCGACTTCTTCACGTCGTCTTCGACGATCCGCTCGTAGGTGTCGAGGTTGGTGTGCCACGTATACGAGGCGTATTGAATCGGATCCTGCATCAGCCCGATGCCCGGCAGCCCGGCCTCGTTGAACGAGGTGTGATCCGTGCCGCCGCGGTTCCGGCTTCTGGTCGTCGTGGCCCCGAGGACGCCCAGGTCCTTGAGCGACGCGACGGCGTCGCGCAGGATCGTGCCGGCGGCGGGCGGGCCGAACACGGTCATGCCGCGCGCCCGGCCGGTGCCGTTGTCCATGTTGAAGTAGCCGGCGAACTTCGCGTGCGCGGGCTTGGGCTCCTCGGCGGTGCCGAAGTGCTGCTTCACGTAGGCCTGCGAGCCGAGCAGCCCCTGCTCTTCCCCGCTCCAGAGCGCCACCCGAATCGTGCGCCTCGGCTTCACCCCCGCCGCCACGAGAATCCGCGCCGCCTCCATCATCACCGCGCAGCCGATGGCGTTGTCGGTGGCGCCGGTCGCCGCGTGCCACGAGTCAAGATGTCCGCCGAGCATCACGACCTCGTCGGCCTTGTCGGACCCGGGAATTTCGGAGATGACGTTGTAGCTGGTGCGCCCCTCGGGATAGACCTGGTTGACGATGTCGAGCTCGAGCTCCACCGGCCGGCCGTCGGCCAGCAATCGCGAGATGCGGCCGTAGTCCTCGTTGCGCATGACGAGGGTGGGGAGCGCTTTGGTCACGTCGTACAACCGGTTGTTGAACGCGCGGATCTGTCCGTGATCGCGGCCCGCGTCGTTGACACGCACGAGCGCGCCGCTGGTGGCGAGGAACTGGGTGAGCTGCTCCTCTGCCTGGTTCGCAGTCAGGGGCGGCGGTTGCTTCGGATCGGCCGCCGCAGCGGCGGGCCCGCCGCCGCGTCCTGCCGCGGGCGCCGCATCGAGCTGTGTCTGGATCTCGGCGTCATCCCGCCGGAGAGCGGTCGGGTTGAACGTCACGGGCACCTGGCGCGGGGCGCCGACCAGCACGATCTTTCCCTTGAGCGAGCCGCGAACGCCGTCGAGGTGTGCGGCCAGCTCCTCGCGCGTCGCGCGCGCAGGAATCGTGATCTGCACCGCCTGGGCGCGCACCGGACCATTGGTGCCGGGGGTCCACGCGAGGACCTCGGCAACGAGCGGATCCTTCACGGGTGCCACGATGTGCGCGGACAGGCGCTCGTTGGCCCAGCCCGAACGCGCGAAGTCCCACCCCTCGAGGTGACCGTTCTGCATCCCCCACGACCGCATCTGCGCGATCGCCCACTCCCCCGCCGCCTTGAGGCTGGGGGAGCCGGTGAGCCGCGGACCGTAGACGTCGGTGAGGACGTGCAGCGTCTTCAGCACCTGCGAGCGGTTGGTCCCCTCCTGGCGGATCTTCCAGAGCACCTCGTCCTCCACCCGCTCCTGCCCGCGCAGCGAGACCAGCGCAGCGACGGAGAGACCGAGGACCACCAGCAACGTCCGCGGCATGGCTACTTCGCGAGCGGATTCGGCCGCAGCTGGAAGTGGACGACCTTGCTCTGGTTGGCGGTGCCGTTCTCCGAGTGGAACGGCGTCCGGGTCGCCCAGGTGGACCACAGCCCCTTCCCCTTCCAGCCGGCCTGGGGATTGTCGATCCGTCCGTCGAGCCCCTTCGCGTAGAACCCGCCCGGGTACGGCACCCGCAACACCGTGAACTGGCCGGACGTGGGGTTGAGCGCGAGCAGCGAGTCGGACCCGTTGCCGGTGGCGATCGGCGTGTTGCGGCCGAGGCCGAAGGTGTCGAACTGATCCACCCAGTCGTAGTAGTGCGAGTCAGCACTGCCCGAGCCGGCGACGTTCTTGAAATTGGGACCCGGCGTCGCGTAGAGCCGCCAGCCCTCCGGGCAGTGCTGTCCGGTCGCAGTGGGACCGTTGAGCGGCGCGGTGCACTTGCGGCGATCGAAGCTGGCCAGGTGGCCGCTGGCGATCACCGTCCAGACAACGCCGTTGCGATCGATGTCGAGGCCGCGCGGCCCGAAGCCCTGGACCGCGGCCTTCGGGTTGTCCCACGGAAGCTCGTAGGCCTCGGCCAGCGCCGTGGCGGGAGGATTCGATCCCGGGGCCAGCCTGATGACCATGCCAGGGAACCCAAGCGACGTGCCCCAGACAGAACCATCGACCGGGCTGATCGTCACGCCGTAGAAAGCGGCGTTGAGGCGACGGTCCTTTGCCGGATCGCCCGGCTGGTTCGCCTCGACGTGCGCGTCGCGCTTGCCGTTGCCGTTGCTGTCGAGCACCAGCGCGGTCCAGCCCTGGGACTTCTGCGCATCGCCGGTCTCGTCGAACATCTTCGTGTTGAGCCAGCCGACGACGCCGCCGCCGCCACCGCTGCTGGTCCAGAGCGTGTAGTTCGCGTCCTCCGCGAACAGGAGATGGTGGGTGCTGAAGCAGGTGTCGATGTGCGTCAGCTTCTTCGTCTTCGGGTCGTACATCGCCAGCTGCCGGCCGGAGTTCGCGGTCGGGGTGAGCGTCGCGGACGAATGGCTCGAGCCTTCGCGGCAGAACGCCGGCGTCTCGTTCGGCCGGACTTTGAACGTCAGCCACAACCGGTTCCGGTGGTCGAGCATCGGGTTGTGGACGTTGGTCTTGCCGTTCCAGATCGCCTCCTCGCCCCAGTGTGCCGACGATTGGAATCCGGCCTGCGGCGCCGCGAATGGCGTCTGCGGGTCGCCGACGGCCAACGGGATCTTCGAGGCGGTGTGCCGCACCGGATCGAGGACCGGCGTGTAATCGGCGCTCAGCTCCAGCGCGCCGTAGATCGGTCCATTGGCATTCAGGTGAGGATTGCGCTTGTCGGTGGCAACCTCGTCATGCAGGTAGGCGCGAGGGTCGGCCCAGTCCCACTGCGTGACCACGACGTTGCGCTCGGCGCCCTGCGGGCGCGGCGGCGCTTCGGGCACTTCGCCCGCCTTGATGCGGTCGGTCCAGTCGGCGAACATCGCGACCGCGCGCCGCGCCCCGAGCTGGGTGATGCCGCCGGCCATGTTGCCGCCCGCCTGGCCTGACAGGATCCGGCGCTCCCATGCGGCGGCCGACGAGGGAAAGGACCCCAGCTTGGCCGGGATCTCGCGCGTCCCCACGGTGCCCATCGCGTGGCACGACTCGCAGCTGTCGGTCTTCATGATCCGCAGCCAGTGCGCCTGGCTCTTCATGTTCTCGTTGATGCCGTTGGCCGCGGTGCCGGGGAACTCGTGCTTCTCTGGGACGCGAGCCAGTGCGTACCAGTAACTGGCCGGGTAGTACTGCGCCGCCGCGCGCGCGTTCGGCGCGGTCACCGCGGTCAGATTGAGGTGGCGTCCCGGCGCCGCCTGGACCTTCGCGGAGTCCACCAGCCCGTAGCCGCGGACGAACACGCTGTAGTTCGCTTTCGGCAGGTCGGGCACGAGGTAGCGTCCCTGGTCGTCGGTGACGACGGTCTTGATGTAGCGCGTCGGCAGGTCGGTGGTCTCGGCGATCACCCAGACGCCGGCTTCCGGCCCACGCGGACCGGTCACGACGCCGCCGATGTCGTCGGCGTCAACCGGCACCGCCGCGAGAGGCGCCTGGCTCGCGCTCGGGCGCGCCAGCAAGACAGCCAGAACCATCGCAGCAAACGCGAGCCCGGCAAGGGGCAGGTAACGTGATGTCCGCATGGCAGCTCTCCCAGGTGAGAAAGAGAGGGGGACGAAGTGGCGAATGCTAGCACGATCACGGGCCACGGAGGCACGGAGGCACGGAGCGCAAGAACGTAGTTCAGGTTCTCCGTGACTCCGTGTCTCCGTGGGCCGTGATCCCGAAGACACGCCGGTAGAACGCCAGCTCCTCTTCGAGGCAGCGGACGATCGTCTCGGCCTTGCGGAACCCGTGCTGCTCGCCGTCGAACGCGAGGTAGACGACGGGCAGGCCCTTGGCGCGCAGGGCGTCGGCCATCTTCTGCGACTGGTTCGGCGGGACAACTTTGTCGTCGAGACCCTGGAACAGGATCAACGGCGATGCGAGGCGGTCCACGAAGTGGATCGGCGAGCGCTCCCGATACAGATCCTGCCGCTCGGGATACGGCCCTATCAGCGTATCCAGGTAGCGCGATTCGAACTTGTGGGTATCGCGCGCGAGCGCCTCGACGTCGCTGACGCCGTAGTAGCTGGCCCCGGCCGCGAACACGCCAGGGTGAAAGGTCAGCGCTGCCAGCGTGGTGTAGCCGCCGGCGCTCCCGCCGCGAATGGCGAGGCGCCCGGCATCGACGGCTCCTCGAGAGGCAAGATGGCGCGCCGCATGGACGACGTCGGCGACATCGACGATCCCCCACTGCCCGTTCAGCCGCTGGCGGTACTCGCGCCCGAACCCGGAACTGCCGCCGTAGTTGACGTCGGCGACCGCGAAGCCGCGGGTCGTCCAGAACTGCACCTGCGGGTCGAAGGTCGCGCGCGCGGCGGTCGTCGGGCCGCCGTGGCTGATGACGATGAGCGGCGGGCGCTCGCCGGGCGGCGCCGCAAATGCGCTGTTGTGAGGCGGGTAGTAGAACGCGTGCGCGATCCGATCGCCGGTCGTCGGGAACGCAATCG
>CANIBQ010000027.1 GCA_947465645.1 Acidobacteriota bacterium
CCGGTGGACAAGATCCGCGACGTCATCGGACCGGGCGGCAAGATGATCCGCAGCATCATCGAACGCACCGGCGTGAAGATCGACGTCCAGGACGACGGCCGCGTGAATGTGGCGTCGGCCGATGGCGAATCGGCGAAAAAGGCGATCGACATCATCCAGGAACTGACCGCCACTCCGGAGCTGAACAAGACCTACATGGGCAAGGTCCAGCGCATCACGGACTTCGGCGCGTTCGTCGAGATCATGGCGGGCACCGACGGCCTGCTGCACGTCTCGGAGATCGCCACGCACCGCGTCAAGGACGTGCGGGACGAGCTCAAGGAAGGGCAGCAGATCCTCGTGAAGGTCATCGCCATCGACCCCACGGGCAAGATTCGGCTCAGCCGCAAGGCGTTGCTCGCGGAGGAAGGCGCAGCTCCGGCGGCCGAGCCTGCGGCTGCAAAGGAATAGGGCCCAGGGCCCAGGCCTCAGTAGAGGCGGACCTTTGGGTCCGCCTGACCGTCTAAATCAGTATGGAATTTTCGCGACGAACGGCTGGGCTGTTGCTCGTCGGGGCTGGTGCCGGCCTTCTGGCCGGCCCGTTCGTCGCGCGCCTGTTCGCTCAGGACCGACCCCCCAACCGGCCTGAATTCACCATCGTCGGCAAGGATTTCCACTACTCCCCCGCGCGCATCGAGGTCACGCAGGACGACCTCGTCAAACTCACCGTCCGCAGCGAAGACGTCGCCCACAGCTTCTCGATCGACGAATACCGCATCGTCAAGCGCGTCCCGGCGGGCGGCTCGACGACGTTCGAGTTCAGGGCGGATCGAGCGGGGACGTTCCGCTTCTACTGCAACCTCACGAACGAAAGCGGCCACTCCCAGATGCACGGCGAGCTCGTCGTCCGCGCCAAGTAGCCAGTTGTCGGTTGTCAGTTGTCGGCAACAGCGAACACGAGGGTTTCTGACAACCGACAACTGACAACTGGCTGCCACTATCCGGCCGACGGCTTCCCACGGCTGAGTCCCTTTTAGCCCTGCCAATATTTGGATCGCGCGATTTGGGCCTTATTCCGCGCGGCACCCACTGCCGAGCCCGTGCATCGCTAATTGCACTACCGACGGCGTGAGAGAACCCAAGGTCGTCGCCATCATCCTGTCCCTGGTATTTACGGTTGGCTGCAGCGGTATGACCGGCCTGATGCCGACAGGACCGTCCCAGTCCCTGTCCACATCCCTGTCCACGTCCCAGTCCGCATTCCAGTCCGCATTCCAGTCCGTTCCTTCGATGCCCCCGCCGGCGGTCGTCAGCGGACCTGCTCCGGACGTCATCACGGGCACGGTAAGCCCTCTGGACGCTGGAGGCCCCCGGTGCCACCTCGGACTCTATTCCTGCGAAGTCTATGACTTCTCGCTGGCCTCGGAGGGCGGCTTCGACGTGATGCTTGCGTGGGAAGGCGGCGAGCGGGCGCTGATGATTCAGTTGTACCGGGCGGATGTCGGGCTCGTGCACGAAGACCTGGCGCCGAGGGGCGGGGTGTCGCGCATTACGTTCCGTCGCCCGAATCTCGCGGCGATGGATTATCAGTTCCGTGTCGTCAATCTCCAGCGCGACGCAGCCATCCCGTTCACGCTCACGGTCACGCGTTGGGAGAACTAATTCAAGGTCCGCCTGAAGGCGGACACTACGTACGGACACTATTGAAGGCGGACACTACGTACGGACACTACTGAAGGCGGACACTACGTACGGACGGCGCGGAGACGCGCCAGCAGCTCCACGAAGTCGGGAGGCGGGGGCGCCTCGAATCGCAGCAGCCGTCCATCGGCGGGATGCCGGAAGCCCAGCACGTGCGCGTGAAGCGCCTGTCGTGAAAAGACAATCGGCCGCAGCGTCTCCGGTCCAAATACATATCGCCGCTCTCCGACCAGGGTGTGACCGCGAAGCCGGGCCTGGATCCGGATCTGGTTCCGCTTTCCGGTCTGCAGCCTCACCGAAATCAACGAGCAGTCCCGAAACCGCTCGACCACCCGATACTCGCTGATCGCCTCGGCGCCCTGTGGGTCTCGCGGATGCGTCTCTTTCTGGATGAGCGCCTTCGTATCCCACACCAGATGGTCGCGCCACGTTCCGGCCGGAGGATCCGGATGGCCGTAGACGACCGCCCAGTATTCGCGCTCGGGCTCGCGCCGGCGAAACTGTCCCTTGAGCGCCGCCTGCGTCGCTGGATCCCGCGCAAAGAGCACGAGGCCGGATGTATCGCGATCGATCCGGTGCACCACGAACGGCCGTTTCTTGCCGTGGGAACGAAAATACTCCTCGAGCTGGTGGTAGACAGACGAGGCGGCCGCCTTGCGCTCCAGCGGCACCGAGAGGAGCCCGGCGGGTTTGTTCAAGACCATCAGCGCGGCATCTTCGTACACGATCTCGAGATCGCCAGTCTTCCCTGGAGATGCACGCCTGGAGCTTCCCGGCCGATCCATCCACACCCGGACGACGTCACCCTCCGCCAGGCGCGTGGCGGCATCGGCGACCGACGTCTCCTCGCCGTTGAGAAAGACCTTGCTGCGCTCGAGGGCCGCGACCGCGCGCCCGCGCGACTTGAGGCGGCTCTCGCCGGCGAGGAACTTATCGAGGCGTGAGCCCGCCGAGCCGGCGTCGACCGTCCATGCGAGATCGCTCACGATGATGAGGTGTGGCGAACCGCTGGCCCCGAGCGCAGTCGAGGGGTCACAGTCCGCGCCGCATCGGAAGCCCAGGCGTGGGCGGCGGCGATGCGGGACGACATCGACGGGTGCGAATGGAACAACATCTCGACGATCCGCGAAGGGTGCTCTTCGGCGAGGTTCTGCGCCGCCAGGCGCTTCATCGCGGTGACGAATGCATCGGCGTTGTCGGTCATTTCGAGCGCGTAGCGATCGGCACGCCGCTCGTGCGCGCGTGACAAGGCATTCGCCAGCGGCAGCAGCGCCACCGACACCGCACCGCCGGTCAGCAGCAGCAGCGGAAGGCCGGCAACGTCCGACTTGCCCTCGAGGCCGAGGGGCGAGGCAAACGCCGTGAGCACGCGATCCGCGAGGTAGAAGCCGAGCGTGATGAGCGCCGTTTCGAGCGCCATGCCCTTCCAGATGTCCCCGTGCACGTGATGCGCGAGCTCGTGCGCGAGGATCACCTCGATCTCATCATCGGAATGACCCGAGAGCAGCGTGTCGGACAACAGGATCCGGCGCGTGCGTCCCATCCCGGCAAGCGCCGCGTTCGCCTTGCGCGTGCGGTCGCTGAGCCGCAGTTCGAACACGCCAAGCACCTGCGCGCCGGCCCGGTCGGCAAGCGAGACGAGCCGCCGCACCAGGGTCGGCCGGTCGAGCGGCTTGAACTCGTAGAACAGCGGGAACAGCAGCACGGGCGCCAGTTGCGCCAGGACGAGCAGGATGCCGGAGAAGCAGGCGGCCGCAATCAGCCACCAGTAGGCCGGCGCCCACCGCAGGAGCGACCAGACGATCAACGCGCCGGCGGGCGCAAACACGAGCGCGAGGCCGCCAGCCTTGAAATGATCTCGCCACCACGCGGCGGTCGTCTGGGTCGACAGCCCGTAGCGGCGTTCCAGCGTCACACCCTGGTAGAACGCCAGCGGCAACTGGAGTGCTTCGCTCAACAACGCGAGCAGCACCACGTAGACGAGGATGGCCGGAAAGAAGGAATCACCGGCGATCGAGCGCGCGAGGTCGCGGAGCGTCGCCGATGCGCCGCTGAGCAGCAGCGCGATGAGCAGCAGCGCGCCCAGCCCCGTACCGAGCAGCGACGCACGACGCCGGAGGCGGTGGTACCGGGTGGCCCTGTCCTCGTTAGCCACCCACGTGACTCAGTTCAATTGAACGGAAATGAGCTTCGACACGCCTGGTTCCTCCATCGTCACGCCGTAGAGACGGTTGGCGATCTCCATGGTGCGGCGGTTGTGCGTGATCAGGATGAACTGGGTCCGGTCGAGCATGCTCCGCAACATCTCCACGAACCGGCTGACATTGGCGTCGTCCAGCGGCGCGTCGATCTCGTCGAGGAGGCAGAACGGGCTCGGCTTGTACCTGAAGATGGCGAACATCAGGGCGATCGCCGTGAGCGCCTTCTCGCCGCCCGACAGCAACTGCACGCTCTGCAATCGCTTGCCCGGGGGCGAGGCGACGATGTCGATGCCGCTCTCGAGCGGATCGTTCTCGTCGAGCAGCGTGAGGCCGGCGTGGCCGCCGCCGAACAGTGTGCTGAACGTCACCTGGAAGTTCTGCTGGATGGCGGTGAAGGCCTCGTTGAAACGGACCTTCGACGTCTCGTCGATCCGCTTGATGGCCTCGGACGTCTGGGCGATCGAATCGGTGAGATCCTTGCGCTGCGTCGTCAGGAACAGGTGGCGCGCCTCGAGCTCGTCGAACTGCTCGATGGCCATCATGTTGACGGGGCCAAGGCGGTCGATCTTGGCCTTGAGTGCGACGATCGCCTCCTCGGCGGTCATCGACGCGGGCGGCGCGGTCCGGCTGAAGCCGGACACGACGTACGATGGCGGGGCGTCCGACCGCGCGGCGTCCGAGTCGGCCTCCTCGGCGTCGGGATCCGGTTCCTCGGCGCTGATCGCGGCGGCGTCTGGCGTCGCCTCGCCCGCCTGTTCCATCCGTTCGACTTCGACGAGCACCTCGTCGAGCGAGCACTGGGTCGCATCGCCGCACGTCTGCGCGAGGTGGGTCAGGTCGCTCTGCGCGGTCGCCCGCGCCAGCTCGAACTCGCCGGCCTCGCCACGAATGGCGTCAACCAGGTGACGCGCGTCCCGAATCACGACGTCCTGCGCCTCCACTGTCGTGCGCAGTGCGGTCGCGGCGTCGTCGGCCGCGCGCAGCTCTTCCCGCTTCGATTCGAGCGTGCGGATGTCGTCGTCGAGCGTCCGCTCGCCTTCCGCGATGGCCTGGAGCAGCGCCTCGCGCCGGGCGTGCGCCTGCTCGAGCTCGGCGGCCCGGGCCGCGATGCGGTGCTCGAGCTCTCGCGCGCCCTCCTCGAGCCGCATGACTTCGGCCGCCAGCGCCGACGTGCGCTCGAGCAACGCCGCGTGCGCAGCCCTGGCCTCGGCGGCCTTTGCGCTGAGCGTTTCAACCGTTTCGCGCGCGGCCATCAGGCTCTTCTGCGCCTCGGCCAGGCCGTCTTCGGCTCGCTGCTGGTCCTCACGCAGCCGGCCCACCGACTCCTGGGCCTCGGCCAGGCGCGAGTCGAGCATGGCGCGCTCGTCTTCCGCGGTACGACGCTCGAGCGCGACGATCTCGCCCTTGCGCGCGAGGCGCGCGCCGTCGTCAACGGCGCGGGCCAGTTGGGCCGCGTGCGCGACGATCGCCATCTCCAGCCTGTGCTGCTCGGCGTGCAGCCCGGCAATCGCCGACGTCGCCTGCGCGATCGCCAACTCGAGGCGCGCTGCCTCTTCCGTCACGCGCGCGAGCCCCTCGCGATCGACGGCAATTCGCTCACGCAGTTCCTTGATCTCCCGCTTGGTCGCCAGGATGCCGCGCGATTCGACCTTGACGCCGCCCGATACGAGGTGCGGACCGCGGAACACGTCGCCGTCGAGCGTCGCGACCGGCGCCGATGTCTGTCTCGACATGGCGACGGCCTGATCGAAGCTGTCGGCGACGTAGGCTTCCGGGACGACTTTCTGGATGGTGGCCGCATGCGGCCCGAGGATCCGGAGCACATCCGACACCGGGACGATGCCCGGCATGCGCAGCGATTCGGTCGGGTGGTAACCATTCGAGCCGGGATCGACCACCACAAAGCCGCACCGGCCCGCGTCCTGCTCGCGCACGAGGGACAAGCCCGCGGCGGCCTGATCGTGCCGTTCAACGATGACGTGCTGCAGGAGCTCCCCGAGGCACGCCTCGACCGCCCGTTCGTAACGGCTGTCCACGTCGAGGTAGTCCGCGACCGCGCCCTGCTGGCTCACGCGGCCGTTGGCCTGGACGAGCACCATGCGGGCGGCATCACCGAACTCACCACGGCTGACCTCGAGCTCCTCGAGCGACGCGAGCCGCGCTTCGACGGCGGCGAGCTCCTGCTCGCGCGACCTGACGGCGCGCGACACCGAATCATGTTCCGTGCGCGCGGTGGCCAGCTCTGACTCGCGGGCCGCGCGATCGAGCTTCATCGCCTCGAGCGCCGCATGCGCGCGCGACAGCGATTCCTCGGCGGCAAGGCGCTCCACGTTGACGTTCTCGACCTCACGGCGCAGGTCTTCCTGCTCCACATCGAGCTTGCCGAGCGTCCCGCTCACCCGCTCGCGCTGCAGGGTGGCGTGCTCCATGGCATGCCGCAGCGCCGTTGCGGAGCTGAGGGCGGAAAAGACCGCGCCACGCGCCGCCTCGACGTCGCTCTCGAGCCCTTCGATCTGCTGCTGCGCGCGGACGTGCGCTTCGCTGGCATCGGTCAGGACGCCTGACGCCTCATCCCTGGCGCGCTCGGCCTCGGCTGCCGCCTCTCGCCTGGATTCGAGCGCGATCCGGGCCGGCTCGCGCCGCGCATCCAAATCGTGAATTTCATTCCTGATCTCATCGGCCCGCGACGCCAGGGTCTCGGTCTGGTGGCGGTTGAATTCCTGCTGCTGTTGCCGGCGGTTGATGTCGAGCTCGCGCGCGTGCGCATCCTCGCGAATCTGGGAGGCGCGATGGTCCGACTCGGTCTGCTCGATGCGCAGCCGCGCCAGGTCCGACTCGACTTCCGCCAGCCGTCCCGCTGCCGTCGTCTCGCGCTCGCGCGCGTCGGCAAGGCGGGCCAGCGCCGTCTCGATGTTGTGCGCCAGCTCGCGGTACCGGCGCGCGAAGAGCACTTTTTCCCAGCGGCGCAGCTCGTCGCGCAGCCGCTTGTACCGGCGCGCCTTCGCCGCCTGGCGCTTGAGCGTTCCGCGCTGCTTCTCGACCTCGAAGACGATGTCGTCGATGCGGGTGAGGTTCTGCTGCGCGGCCTCGAGCTTGAGCTCAGCGGAGCGGCGGCGGGACTTGTACTTGGTGATGCCGGCGGCTTCCTCGATCAACTGGCGGCGATCCGCCGGCCGGGAGCTGAGGATCATGCCGATCTTGCCCTGCTCGATGATCGCGTAGGCCTTGGCGCCGAGCCCCGTGTCCATCAGCAGCTCGTGGACGTCGCGCAGGCGGCAGACCTCGCCGTCGATGAGGTATTCGCTTTCGCCAGACCGGTACAGCCGCCGCGTGACCTCGACATCGCGCGTCAATGCCTGTGCGAGCTCGAAGACGCCGACCGGGGTCGCCTCGGTCAGCCCGTCCACCGCCGCGTGGCCGTTGCCGTTGCCGTTGCCGTGACCATTGCCGTTCCCATGGCCATTTCCGTTGGCGGGCGGGTGGAACTCGGCCAGCTCCGCCACCGCACGTTCCTCGGGCCGCGGTGGCAGCGCGAGGCCGGTGAGTCTCAGGCGGACTTCGGCGGTCGCGCCTGGCTTGCGCGCGTCGCTGCCGTTGAATATCACGTCCTCCATCCGGTCGCCGCGCAGGCTCTTGGCGCTTTGCTCGCCAAGCACCCACGTGATGGCGTCCGCGACGTTGCTCTTGCCGCAGCCGTTCGGGCCGACAATCGCGGTGACGCCGTGGTCGAAGGCGAGCTCCGACCGGTCGGAGAACGACTTGAAACCTGCTATTTCGATACGTTCAAGGCGCATAGTTGGGGCAGTCCAGGCTGTTGCGTCTGGGGGTCGACGCAGGGTCGACGCAATCTAACAATGTCTAGCCCTTGTGGCAAGGGCAAACTGACACCACTATATTTTGGGCTGGGAGCCCAAAAGGAGGGGTGGTGCCTACCGTGCGGCGCGTCTCTCGGGAGCCGGGCCGCCCAGCCTCATGAGCGCTTCCGCCTCCGGAAAGAGCGTCAGGGAGAACTGGAGCTGCGGGTCGGCTTTCGAGAGATTCTTTCTCGCGGCTTCGACGCCAAACAGGTCGAGGTCGATCTCGTAGCGGATCATCGCGCGGATGAAGGCCTGATCCTGCTGCCAGGCCGCTTCGTCGATCTTGATTTTCGTCTTCACGACAAGATCCTTGAACTCGGCCACCATGGCGTCGGTCACCTGGAAATCGGGGGCCAGCTCGCGCGGCGCGGTCGACGTGCTTGGCGCGATTCGCGTATCGCCTCTGCGGGTGAACCGCTGCGCGTAGCTGTCGAACAGGTTACGGGCATAGAGCGTGCGGCTGAAGCGGTTCGGGCTGAAGCCGTTTACAGGGCCGTCGAAGCGGCGATCGGGCTCGACTCCACCGCCGCTGTACACCTTGCGGCCGCCGTCGGTGAACTTGAGCTCGTCGGCCTTGTGCGCCTTGTTGGAATCCTGTTCGCGGAGCGTGTAGGTCAGGTACTCGTCGAAGGTCCCGTCCCACGCCCGCTGAATCAGACGCCCGCTCGGCGTGTAATAGCGGGCCGTGGTCACGGCCACGCCGGCACCCTGGCTGACGCGATACACCGACTGCACGAGCGCCTTGCCGAAGGTCGTTTCGCCGACGATCAGCGACCGGTCGTGATCCTGGAGCGCTCCGGACACGATTTCCGATGCGCTCGCGCTGTTGCGGTTAACCAGCGTCACCATCGGCGTGTCGAGATAATCGCTGGCTTCGGTGGCGCGGTAATCCTGGTCGGAATTCGGCACCCGGCCTCGCGTATAGACGATCAAGTCGCCCTTCGGCAGGAAGCGGTTGGAGACGCGGATGGCCTGATCGAGCGCGCCGCCCGGGTTGCCTCGAAGATCCAGGACGAGCCGTTGCATGCCCCTGGCCTTCAGGTCCTTGAGTGCCTTGCCAAGCTCCGAGTCCGTGTTTTCGCCAAAGTCGGATATGTGAATGTACGCCGTGCCGCTGTCCAGCATGAAGGCGGAGGGCACGGTGGGAATGTGGATCTCGTTGCGGATCACCTGGAGGTCGATCAGCTTCTCGTAGCCGGCGCGCCGGATCGAAATACCCACTGGCGTGCCCTTGGCCCCGCGCAACTTCTGCACGGCCTGGTCGCTCGTCCAGCCCTTGGTATCCTCGCCCTCGATCCTGGCAATCACATCGCCGCGACGCAGCCCCTTCTGGTACGCCGGCGACCCCTCGAACAGCGCCGCCACGGTGATGTCGCCGTCGACCACCTGGATGGAGATGCCGAGGCCGTAGTACCGCCCCTCCTGCCGCTCCCGCATCCGCGCATAGCTCACCGGATCCATGAAGCTCGAGTGCGGATCCAGCGTCTGCAGCATCCCGTTGATGGCGCCGTAGACGAGCCTGTCGGATTCAGCGGCGCCGACCCAATTGGCCTCCACCGCGCTCAATGCGGCGGTAAAAATCTTGTAATGTTCAGGTATCTGGTCCTGCGCAACCAGCGCGCTCCGGCCGTAAAACCCGCCAAGGAGGGCACAAAAGACCACGGCGAAGACCGCCGCGGACACGGAGCGGTAGCTGCGCATATGCTTCTGACTATAAACCGTTACCTTGACCCCGTCCAGATCCCATTTCTATAATCTAATGAATCACTTAAGGGACTTTTCCCCTTCCCGTGAACACCGGCCCGGCGGCCGGCTGGAGCAGTAGTTATGTTTGGTTCCATCGGCATGCCCGAACTGGTCATCATCCTGGTGATCGCGCTGATCATCTTCGGGCCGCGGAAACTTCCCGAGCTTGGCCGATCGCTCGGCAAGAGCATCGGCGAATTCAAGAAAGCGTCCAACGAGCTGCGTAGCACCCTCGACGAGGAAATCCGGATCGAGGAGCAGCGGGACAGCCGCGCCGCGATGAAAGCCGAGCAGGATACCGCCATCGCCGCCGCGGCGGCGCCGCCGTCCGCAACGCCGCCGCCGGTGACCCCTGCCCCACCGGTTGACGAAACGATCAACCGCACGACAGGAACCATCGCCTAGTCGCGGCCCCCTCGGGTCCGCGCCGCAGCAACCACGTTATGGCCCTCGTGCCGTTTCCTCACAAGGCCCCGCCCGCGGTGCCTGACGACGATCTGCTCGACCGCAACGAAATCGACCCTGCCGACGAAGACGCGGCGGGGAAGATGTCGTTCCTCGACCACCTGGACGAACTCCGCAAGCGGATCGTCTGGGCGGTGGTCGCGGTATTTGTCGGCGTCATCATCTCGTTCTTCTTCATCGGCGACATCTTCGACTTCATCATGAAGCCCCTGCAGGCGATGCTGCCGCCGGGCGGAACGCTGGTCTACACCGACCCAGCCGAAGCGTTCATGCTGAATATCAAGATCGCGCTGATCGCGGGGTTGATCATCGCGTCGCCGGCGGTCTTCGCGCAGCTCTGGCTGTTCATTGCGCCGGGTCTGTATTCGCACGAGAAAAAGTGGGCGATCCCGTTCATCGTCCTGTCGTCGATCGGCTTCGTGGGCGGCGCGGCGTTTTCGCATTACGTGGTGTTTCCGCTGACGTGGCGCTTCTTCGCCAGCTTCACCAGCGACATCCTCACCTTCATGCCGCGCGTCGAGCCGGCCTTCTCCGTGTACCTGCGCATGGTGCTCGCCTTCGGCGTCGTCTTCCAGATGCCGACCCTGGTGCTGTTTCTCGCCCGCATGGGCATGCTCACGGCCCGCTTCATGATCAAGAACTTCAAGTACGCGGTACTGCTGATCATCATCATCTCGGCCGTGATTACGCCGGACGGCGGCGGCGTGTCGCTGGTGGCGATGTCCGGGCCGCTGGTCGTCCTCTACATCTTCAGCATTGGCCTCGCCTGGGCGTTCGGCAAGAAGAAGCGCATCGAGGACGAGGACCTCTGATCCGAACGTCGCACCCGTCCGACGTGACACAACTGGCGGCGGCGCTGCTCGACCCCAACGCCGACCGGCGCGAGGCGGCCGTCGCGCGCCTGCGCATCATCGGCACCCGCGCCATCCCCCAACTCGACACGCTGGTGCGGTCGGACGCCCCGGCGGACGCGCGTGCGGCGGCGCTCACGGCGCTCGAAGGGAGCCAGGAGCCCCGCGCCGCCGATCTGGCGCTCGGTGCCCTCGACGACACGGACTCGCGCGTCGCCGTTGCCGCCATCGGCGTGCTGAGAACCTGGATCACCCACGAAGCGCGTCCGACCGTGCTCGACGCGCTGACCGGCGTCGCGCTCGATCCGGCCCGGACGGATGTGGTGCGCCTCGCGGCGCTCGACGCCCTCTCCGAGCTTCCGCGCGACCTCGTGCAACCGGTGCTGCAGCAAGCCGCACGGGATGCCCTGGCTGCCGGAGCCGTGGACGACCCTGGCGCTGCCCGTGAATGGCTTGCGGCGCACCCCGATGCATCGCTCTCCGAGCTGCACGCGCTCGTGACGAGGATACGAGAGCACGAGCGCCGGGAACCGGCGGCGCGGGTCATCCAGGATTGGATCGTGATGCGAGGGGCCGCACATGCGGCATTGGCGCGCCGCGGCAGCCGCGTCGCGCTCTACGACCTGCGCGAGAGCTTCGACGCGGCGCAGAGTCCGCTGCCGCTCGATTTCCTGGCGGCGGCCACCGCCATTGGGGACGCGAGCTGCCTGGAGCCGCTGGCCCGCGCCTGGGCCACGTCACCGCGGGAGGCCTGGTGGCGCACCCGCCTGAGCGAGGCGGCTGCTGACATCCTCAGAAAAGAAAAGCTGACCGCCCGCAGCGCAGTCGCCAAGCGGCTCCGCGCGAAGTATCCCGGCTTTCTCTAGTTGCCAGTTGTCAGTTGCCAGTTCTCAGAAGGCAACGAGCTAATTCGAACGTTCCGACAACTGACAACTGACAACTGCCGACCGACAACTGACAACCGACAACTGGCAACTGGCACACGTCAGTAGGATTTCGCGAACCAGGCGTGCACGGTGGCGGGGCCGCCACACTTGAGGCACGTCTTCCCCTCGGCCGACTCGCTCTCGAACGGAATGTTGCGGATCGTGGCCTGCGTCTCGGTCTTGATCTGCGCTTCGCACGCCGCCGACCCGCACCAGGGCGAGATCACGAACCCGGGACGGCCGTCCATGATCTGCGTGAACTCCTCGTAGGAATCGGTGGAGCTCGTATGCTCGGTTCGGTACGCGAGCGCGCGGTCGTAGAGCGCCTGCTGAATCGTCGCCAGCAGCGCCTCGACGTGCGCGGCGAGGCCCTCCATCGGCGCGAATGACTTTTCGCGCGTGTCGCGCCGCGCGAGCACGACCGTCGACTTCTCGATGTCCTTCGGGCCGATCTCGAGCCGCAGCGGCACCCCGCGCAGCTCCCACTCGTTGTACTTCCAGCCGGGCGACTGGGTATCGCGGTCGTCGAGCATCACGCGGATGCCCCGCGCCACCAACTCGTCGCGGATCGCCTGTGCCTTGGGCAGCACGGTCTCGCGCCAGTTGCCGCGCGGAATCGGGATCATCACGACCTGGTACGGCGCCAGCCTCGGCGGCAGGATCAGCCCGCCGTCGTCGCCGTGCGTCATGATGAGGCCGCCGATCAGCCGCGTCGACACGCCCCATGACGTCGTGTGCACGTACTGCACCGACTTGTCGCGCGCCTGGAACTTGATGTCGTAGCTCTTCGAGAAATTCTGCCCCAGGTTGTGCGACGTGCCGGCCTGGAGCGCGCGGCCGTCGCGCATCAGCGCCTCGATCGAATACGTGCGCTCCGCGCCCGCAAACTTCTCGCTCTCGGTCTTCTGGCCGTCCATCACCGGCATCGCCATCTCGGTCATGGCGAACTCCTTGTAGACGCCGAGCATCTTCAGCGTTTCTTCCTGCGCTTCCTCAGCTGTCTCGTGGGCCGTGTGCCCTTCCTGCCAGAGAAACTCGGTCGTACGCAGGAAGAGCCGCGTCACCTTCTCCCAGCGGACGACGTTCGCCCACTGGTTGATGAGAATAGGCAGATCGCGCCATGACTGCACCCACTTGGCGTACATGACGCCGATGATGGTTTCCGAGGTGGGCCGTACGACGAGCCGCTCCTCGAGCACCTCGTTGCCTCCCTGCGTCACCCACGCCACCTGCGGCGCAAAGCCTTCGACGTGCTCGGCCTCGCGCATCAGCAGGCTTTCGGGGATGAACAGTGGGAAGTAGGCGTTGACGTGGCCGGTCGCCTTGAACCGCCGGTCGAGGCCCTGCTGCATCAGCTCCCAGATGGCGTACCCATAGGGCCGGATGACCATGCACCCTTTGACGGGCGAATAGTCAGCCAGCTCGGCGCGGCGGACGACGTCGATGTACCAGCGTCCGAAGTCCTGCGACTGGGGCGTGATTTCGGTCGGGAGATCGGGGATGTCGGTTTCTTTTTCTTTATCTTTGGCCATGCAGAAGGTCGGAGACGTGTTTGTTCCAGTGTAGATCGTCGCGCGACGGGAAGTCGGCGCGAAAATGGCCGCCGCGGCTTTCTTCCCGTCGCAGCGCCGCGCGCACGATCAGGAACCCGACGATGACGATGCTGCTGACCCTGCGGAACGCGGCGTCCGCGATCCGGTCCTGTCGTGCGGCGGCAACGGCGGCACACCACTCGGCGAGGCGGGATGCCGCCTGCGTCAGCCCGTCGCGATTGCGGACCAGCCCGGCATGACGCCACATGAGATCGCGCACCTCGTGTTCGGTGGGGATTGAGGGGGAGTCTCCGCGGACCGTCAAGGTCCGCGCCGCATCTGACAAGGGCTCGGCCACCTCGGTCCATGAGGCGGCGGGCACCTGGCTCGATGCGGCGGATTCCCTGTCCGATGCGGCGCGGACCTTGACGGTCCGCGATCCCTCGACCATCGCCGCTGCCGCGCGCGCGCCGAACACCAATCCCTCGAGCAACGAGTTGCTCGCAAGACGATTGGCACCGTGGACGCCCGTGCAGGCCACCTCGCCAGCGGCCAGAAGGCCGGGCAACGACGTGCGGCCATCGAGGTCGGTCTCCACGCCGCCCATGATGTAGTGGGCCGCCGGACTGATGGGCACACGGTCTCGCGCGAGATCGAGGCCTGCCTCGGCGCATGCCTGGGCGATCATCGGAAACCGGTCCCGCACGAAGTCGGGATCGAGGTGCGCCATCGTCAGGTAGACCGGCGCACCGGTCCGCTCGATCTCACGAACGATGGCGCGTGATACCAGATCGCGCGACGCCAGGTCGCCCGCAGGCTCGTATCGCTGGACGAACGCCTCGCCCGCCTGATTGACCAACCGCGCGCCCTCGCCGCGCATCGCCTCGGAGAGAAGAAACCGCGGCGCGCCGTCCACGCTCAGGACCGTCGGATGAAACTGCACAAACTCCAGATCCGCGACGCGCGCGCCGGCAAGGGCCGCGATGGCGACGCCGTCACCCGTCGCGATGGCTGGATTCGTCGTCTCGCTGTACACCTGTCCAGCGCCGCCGGTGGCGAGGAGCGTCTGGGCGGCCGCGACCGAGCCCTGCTCTCCCTGGCTGGTGACGAACGCGGCGCCGGCGCACACGCCGTCGCGCATCGCCAGCTCCGTGGCCATCGCGTCGTCAAGGACGCGAATACGGCGATCCACGCTCACCCTCGACCAGAGCAGCCGCGCGATCTCGCGTCCCGTGGCATCCCGGGCGTGCAGCACGCGCCTGACGCTGTGCGCGCCCTCTCGTCCGAGGGCAGGCTGGCCCTCAGCATCCCGGTCGAACGCCGCGCCCCAGTCGATCAGCTCTCGAACATACCGCGGGCCCTCGCGGACCAGCACTTCGACGGCCTCGGCCACGCAGAGCCCGTCGCCGGCGGCCATCGTATCGCTCGCATGCAGTTCGGGGGAGTCGTCTGGACCGAGCGCGGCGGCGATCCCGCCCTGCGCGTATCCGGTATTGCTTTCACGCGGATCGGCCTTGGTGAGGACGACGACGTCGCCGGCATCGGCCAGCGAGATCGCGGCGCGGAGGCCTGCGATGCCGCTGCCGATGACGAGGAAATCACCGCGTACGTCCACGAGCCGCTATCCTACCATCGCGTTCTCAGCGTCCCGGCGCAGGGCCGGCGCGATCTCAGGCGGACACCGGTCCTCGCTGGCGCAAGTGCTATCCTACGGTTCGATGGATCCGGTGCGACTCGACGTGAACGCGGGTGCGCGCACGTCGACGATCTGGATCGGCGACGGCGCGGCTGAATCCGCCGCGGCTACGCTCGATGCGCACAAGATCGGCGCCAAACGGTTCATCGTTTCAAGCCCTGTCATCTGGCGGTTTCACGGGCCCCAACTCCAGCGACTGATCGGGTCGGCCGAGCCGATCCTGATTCCGGACGGCGAACGTTTCAAGACACTCCAGACGGTCTCCCGGATTTACGAACCGCTCATACGTGCGGGCGCCGATCGCGGGAGCGCGCTGATTGCGGTGGGCGGCGGCGTGGTGGGCGACACCGCCGGATTTGCGGCGGCGACGTTCCTCCGCGGCATCACGCTCGTGCACATCCCCACCACCCTCCTCGCCCAGGTGGACAGCTCCGTTGGCGGCAAGGTCGGCGTGAACCACGCGCTGGGCAAGAACCTGATCGGCGCCTTCCACCAGCCGGAGCTCGTCATCATCGATCCGGCGCTGCTGCGCACGCTGCCGCGCCGCGAGTTCAGGTCCGGCCTGTACGAGGTGGTGAAATACGGCATGATCGCCAGCCGTGCCCTCTTCGAGCGCGTGGCGCGCAACACCACGGCGATCTTCGCGCGCGATCCAGCCGTCCTCATCCCCCTCATCGTCGAATCCTGCCGCATCAAGGCCGACGTGGTGTCACAGGACGAGCGCGAGAGCGGCCTTCGGCGAATCCTCAACTACGGGCACACCATCGGCCACGCGCTCGAATCGGTCACGCGGTACCGCCGCTTCCGGCACGGCGAGGCAATCGCCTACGGCATGCTCGCGGCAGCCGACCTGGCGGTTGCGCGCGGCGCGCTCGCCGAGCTCGAGCGCCAGGCGCTGGCCAGGCTCATCACCGAGCTGGGCCCACTTCCAGCGGTGACCGACCTCTCGATCGCCGAAATCATGGACGCCGTTCGCCGCGACAAGAAGGTCGTCAACGGCAAGCTCCATTTCGTCATCGCGATTCAAATCGGCGCGACGTTGACGATCGACGATGTGACGGAAGACGAGCTGAAAGCGGTGCTGGGCCGAATGGGGCTCACGGAAGGAACGTGATGGCACCCGAAGGGAATACCCTGGCGCTGATGTCCGAGCGGCGGACCTGAGGCTCTTTCAGGCGAGCTGGTCGACGATCTGGTGTTCCTTCTGCTTCTGCACCAGCGCCTTGTAACTCACCTGCAGGATCTCGGCGGCGCGGTGCTTGTTGCCGCCCGACTCCTTGAGCGCCTGCTCCACCTTTCGCCGCTCGACCTCCGCGATGACGCGGCGCAGGGCGTCATTCAGTGACCCCGACAGATCGAGCTGCTCCCATGGGTCTGTCGCCACGGGTGCGGCGACGTCCCGTCCCGGACCCATCGGAGGACGAAACGACAGGTTCAGATGGCGCGGGAGGATCGTGTCCGCGTCGCAGAGGATCACGGCGCGTTCGAGGCAGTTCTGCAGCTCGCGCACGTTGCCCGGCCACGCGTACGCCCGCAGTTCGTCGAGCGCCGCCGGCGAGATCATCAGCGTCTTCTTGTTCTGGTCGCGGCAGAACTTCTCCGCGAAGTGGCGGGCGAGCGTCACGATGTCGTCTGAGCGCTCGCGAAGCGGCGGGATCGTGATCGGAAACACCGACAGACGGAAGTACAGGTCCTCGCGGAAATTGCGGGCCGCCACGCCGGCCTTGAGGTTGCGGTTGGTCGCGGCCACCACGCGGACATCCACGTGAAGCTGGACCGTGCCGCCGACCCGCTCGAACGTCTTCTCCTCGAGGGCGCGCAGGATCTTTGCCTGCAGGCCCAGCGGTAGATCGCCGATCTCGTCGAGAAACAGCGTGCCACGGTGCGCCAGCTCGAATCGTCCGGGCTTGCGTGCGGACGCACCGGTAAAGGCGCCCTTCTCGTGGCCGAACAGCTCGGTCTCCAGCAGGTTCTCGGGAATCGCGGCGCAGTTGATGGCGACGAACGGCCCTTCCGCGCGAGGGCTGAGCGCATGAAGCGCTCGGGCAAACAGCTCTTTGCCGGTGCCGCTCTCCCCTTCGATGAGCACCGTGGCGTCGGTGGCGGCCGCGCGGTGCAGCTGCTGCGACACCTGTCGAAGCTTGCGATCGTCGCCGATGATGCGCGGCGCGCCCCGGCGCTCGGCGAGCTCCTCTTTCAGGAGGATGTACTCCGTCAGCATGCGCCGCTGCGCGATGGCCCGTTCCACCATCAGCAGCAGGTGATCGGGGTCAACGGGTTTGGCGAGGAAGTCCATCGCCCCTTCCTTCATCGCGGTCACCGCGTCCTGGATGCTGCCGTAGGCGGTCATGACGATGACCTGCAGCTCGGGGTCGAACTCCTTGGCGGCCCGCAGCACGCCGAAGCCGTCGCCGGAGGGCAGTTTCAAATCGGTGAGCACGACAGCCGGGCGGGCCTGCTGGAGCTGCTCGACCGCTTCTGGCTCGTCGCGCGCTTCGACGACGACGTGCCCCTGCGCTTCGAGCGCGTGCCGGAGCATCGCCCTCAGCGAGTCCTTATCCTCGACGAGGAGTACGGGAAGGGAGACCGCTACTGGCATGTGCCTTCAGCTCGCTCTCGGGCGGCTCCGTTGTCGCCGCCCGCTGATCGCGCTCGGGGGCTGGTTGTCAGTGGTAGCCAATCAGTCCGGACGGTCCACGAAGTCACCTGACCCATCCGGCGGGCACGTTCGCGCGGCGTGCCTCGTCCTGGATGTCGGTGATGGCCTTCTGGAACTGGGCGATCTCCGTATTGACGCGGGCGAGCTCGTCGACCGCCTTCTGTCGATCGGCGCCGACAACGCTGCGCTGCGCGGGATCGTCGCGGCTGACGAAATCGGCCGAGAGCACGTTGATCCGGCTTTGCAGCGCATCCGCAAACGTCTGCGCGCGCGACAGCGAGTCGCGGGCCGCGGTGATGCGCTTCTTCCAGTAGGGTTCCTGCTTCGGGTCGTCGGCTGGGGCCAGAGGCTTTCCTGGAGGGACGTTCGGGCGATCGGGCGCGGCGTCTGGCGCCTCGGGTTCGGCCGCCTGGGTCGCTGCCGGAGCGGCGGAGGTCGATTCGGAACGCACGGAGTCGTTCGTGTACACCTTCCCGGATGTCTTGACGTTCCTGCGGCGCTCGGCTTCCTGCCTGGCGAGGTCGCCAAGCGACTGTGCTGAAACGGCCGCGCCGGCCAGGAGCAGTGCCACCACCCCGCCGACCAGACCCACTGACTTCATATCTGAATTATCCCTTTCTTTCTTTCGGTCCCAACAGGGCTGCTCAGCAGGTCGCCGCGGGTTACCGGAGCTCACGCCAGGCAAGCAGCCGGACGCCGGCGGGCGCGGCTTCGCCGGACCGGGTGACGATGGCCTCCACCGTCCGCTCGACGTCGCGGGCACCATAGGCCTGCGCCCGGACGACGATCGCGCCGTCGACCTCCGCTGCCTCCACGGTCAGGACAACGCGGACCTGGGGCGTGGGCGTTGCGGTGGGCATCAACGCCTCCGCGGATTGCTCGACGCGAAGGCCGAGGAGAGTATGCCAGTCGTCTACCGCCGGCAGGTCTGCCAGCGTGCGCTCGACGGCCGCGTCGGCCGCGTAGAACGCTTCGAGGCCGCTGACATACGTGGACGACACCCCTGACTCGGTCATGGTCGTCAGCACGAGCGCCGAGCCCAACGCCGCCATCAGCATCATCGACATCACCGCGATGACGAGCGCGACACCCTCCTCGCCCCCGGCGCGCGACCGCACGGCTACGGCCCCTCATCGAGGTTGCGCGGGGCCACGTCGAATCGAACCTCACGATCGGGCACGTAGCGCTCGGCCGTCGTGGAGGTACCGGCGCGAGTGAACAGGCGACCTGCGGGCCCGCGAAGCGACGCGGCTGCGGCCTCCACGCGAAGCGTGACGCGCACGACGCGGGTACGCGGGACGCCGATGTGCTCGAACGCCAGCTTCACCACATGGTCGACGACCGGAAGATCGGTCCGGTCGCCGTCGTACTGCATGAGGGTGTGGTCGCTTTTTCTGAGGTAGTACGTCCTCGACGAGGGTGTCGTCTCGAGAGGGCTCGTCAGCTCGATGGTGATCCGGTCGTCGAAGACCGACCCCGGCGGATCCGGGTTGACTGGTCCGGCGCGGTACGGCCGCACCGCGCTTCCCATCACGAGGTCTCGCGTCAGCGCGTCGACGGCGACGCGCATCCGCTGCTCCATGTCGGCGACCTCGGGCTGGGCCTGGAACGTCCCCTCCGCCTTGCTCACGAGGCCGAACACCGCGCCGGTCACCGTCATCATCAGCGCGCTTGCGATCAGCGTTTCTGTGAGAGTGAATCCGGCTTGCCGCGCCGAAGCGCGAGAATGAAAGAACGCGCGAAGGCGGGTCATTGAGCCCGCTTCGACCTGATGGTCGCAAGGTGCCCCACCGGCGATCGGTTCCAGCTCACGACGACGTCGACGATCACCGCCATGTCAGGATTCCCCGGCAGCGGATCCACCGACCAGTGCCGCGTGTACTCGCCGACGCCGTCGGCTCCGCTCCGGAGCTCCGATCCCCAACCGACCGAGCGAAGCTCCTCGAGCTTCTGCGCGGCCAGCATCGCCGCCCGGGTCCGGTGCGTGGACGCAAGGTTCGAACCGATCGCCAGCATGAAGAGCTGCGTCAGGGACGCCACGCCGATCGCGAGCAGCGTCGTCGCGATGAGTACTTCGATCAGCGAGCACCCGCGCTGGCGGTGTCGTCGGCTCTGGGCTCTCGGCTCGGGGCTTTGGGCTTTAGGCTTTGGGCTCTCGGCTCTCGGCTTTGGGCTCCGGGACTCTGGACGGCGCATGGACAACGCCGGAGCAATGGATTTGCCAGTTGATAGAGCCTGCGCGAATCGGCGCGGGCGAGACTTTTCGTGAGGTATTTAAGGGCTTGATGCGGCGCAGGCCTTTACGGCCCGCGTGAGTGATGCAGATTCTGCGACGGCCGTTGCCAGCGATGTGTGCAGAATCTGCGCGCGCCACGGAGGCCTTCAGGCCTCCGGTGTCAATGCCCGGGCCTGATCTCCTGCGTGAAGCCCAGTGAGTTCAAGTCTCGGAAGACCGGCGTCAGCGGCGGCAGCAGGGCCGGGTCGAGGAAGTCGGTGTCGAAGTTGAAGACGCGGGTCGGCGCGCCGTACACCGTGGAGCAGCACTTGTACACGCCCACCGCCTGCCGGTTGTAGTAGAAGGTCGCGATCGAACCCCTGTAGTTGACCGTGCCTCCCGTCTCGAGCATCCGCAGGAAGTTATGCGCGCCGCCGTCGGTGCCGAAGTCGGCCACCGGCCCGGCTGGCGGATTCGGAAACGGCGCGTTCTTCCCGGCGATGATCGCGACGCGGTAGTACGACTGAGCGGACCGAGGCCGGTTCGCGGGGGTATAGGGCGACGAGAATGACACCATGTCGCTCCAGTTGTTCGAGAGGAGTGTCACGCCGTCGGCGATGATCGAGGTGGCGACGTGAGGGTTGCCGAAGCCGGCCGCGTTGGCGTTCCAATCGCCTTGAACGTAGACCGGATTCTCGGTCGCGAAGGTGAGGCCCGGCGCGACGATGTTGCCAAGGCCGCCGTTGGTCAGCTTGAGCGCGCGCCTGAAGAGAAGCGCCCGGTTGACCTGCGCTCGCGACGCCCTCACATTCGTCGTCGGACGGGCGGTCGCGTCAAACGGAGCCGCGGCTCCTGGCGGCACCGCTCCGCTGACGCCTTCGTAGGACGGTAGCTCCCCGTAGGTGTCGACCACGCCGCTGGCATTGACATCCTCGCCGATGTCGAGGGCCGCGTTTGGCGTGCCAGCCGCGCTCGCCGGGTTGACCACATCTTCGAAGCCGTACTCGCCGGTTTCGGCGTTGACGGCATTCCGATTGTTCCGGCGGTCGGAAAAATACACGGAGTATCCGTTATTGCTCATGGAGTTCGCGCCGCTGCCCGCGTTGTATGGAGCAACGGTGCCGGCAAACCACCTGGAGAGGTTGGCGACGTCGATCGCGACGTAGTGCATTACGCCGCCAAGGCGCACCGTGCCGGCGACGCCTGGGTTTGCGTCGCGCTGCAGCCCCTCGCGCGTGTCAAACAAGGCGTTGGGCCAATGATCCTCGGCCTTCGTGCTACCGGCATACAGGCATGTGCCCGCGGTTGGATCCGCATTGTCCCTGAGCCGCTGAATCCGGAGGATGGCATTCGGCGTGGGATCGCCGCAGGCTCTTCCGGAGAGATTCGGCCCGCTGATTCCGTAGTTCAGAATCTCCATCGTCACGTCGGCCCACGTGCCGTCGGTGCCCTGCCGTTCGATCTTGATGAAGCCGCCAATCGTGCCGGTACCGGCGTCCGCCGCAGCAGCCGTGGTGATCACGGCGTTGTTCTCCAGCGCCGTGTTCACCTGGCATCCGGTGAAGGCGGGCGTCGCATCGTACCCGGTGCAGTGCACCAGCACGTTGCTGCCGTTGGCGTTCTCGACCCAGAAGTTGCGCGGCGCGAATGCGCTGGTATCGACAACGCTGAGAGTCGTGTAGGGCGGGGTGAAGTTCGCCGTCGTCGTGGTCGAGACAGCGACGTTTCCGTTGACCGTCGCCACGTTCGCCTGCACCGTCGCCGGGTTGTTGATGTTGCCAGCCGGAACCGGCGCTCCCGAGCTCGCACAACCGGTGAACGACGTCGTGGTCCTCCCGGTGCACGTGAACGGGTAGCCTACGCCGCCCTCGGTCACGGTGATCGTCGCCGGGATTTGCCAGTGCGCGGGGATTGCCGCGACGTCTATAGTCCGGCCGGCGCCGGTAGCCTCGGCGGCGGTCAACGTCGTGGTGCTAAGACCAGGAGACCGCGCGATCGGCGGATGAGAGGCATCGATCGGCCCGTACGCCACGCCGTTGTTCGGCGGCGCCGCCGTCCAGTCGTCATCGAGCTCCACGGGTAGGGTCGCCGTCACGGTCGGAAGATTCGCGAGATCGGCGGCCAGGTCGGACAACAGGATGCGGAGGCTGACCTTGCTGAAGAAGCGCTCGCCGAACAGGACGTCGTTGGTGACGTTCTCGTTGGGCCCCGGCCGCCGCACCAGGTCGGTGTTGGCTCCGCCGCTGGTCAGGACCGGCAGGTTCAGCACCTTCGCGCCGGTCTTGCCGGTGCGGATGTAGCTGTTATAGGTGCTCAGTGAGATGGTCGGCCACGAGTTGTTCGCCGCGCTCCCCACACCGCCCGAGAGGCTCCCTTCGGTGGCGGTGAGGTTCCGGTAGCTACCCGGCGCCGTCGCCACCCTCACGGTACCCTCGTGGTTGCTCACCGGAATATTGACGCCGTTGACCAGTTGGTTGCGGATGATCTCCTTGACGGCGGTCACCTTCTCGGGCAGCGTCAGCGTGGTGCCGTCGCCCTGGGCGAGAAACAGGTTCCCGTTGGTATGGATGCGCCCCCCGAAGTTGAAGTTCGGCCCGGCGTGGAAGCTCAGGTCGACGTCCGAGAACATGCCGAACTGGAAGACGGGGATGGCGACGGTCTCCATGCTTCGCTTCAGGTGCGCTTCGCCCCCGTCCGTCGTCCGCACGCTCGAGTTCAGCTCGTAGACCTTCTTCAGCGCGATCAGTCCCTGGTAGGGTCCGGTCGTAATCGTCCCGTTCGACGAACTGGTCAGCGTGACACCGTACGAGCCCGCACCGCTGGTCACAAACGTGACATCGGGAACAGCCGGCGTGGTGCCCGCCAGGGCGGAAATCTGCGCGGCCGTCGGCGCCAGGTTCACGAAGAAGAGATCGGCGAGCTCCGCGGTGAGCTTCTCGAGCCCGGAATTGGCGCCATAGAACGCCTTCGCCCTGTCGCGATCGATGTAGCGGAACCGCTGGTCGCTCATCACGGTGGTGGTCAAGCCGATCATGAGCGCCGACATCAGCATCATGATCATCATCGTGGTGAGGAGCGCGACGCCCCCCTCACTTACGGCATCGACGGCGATGAATCGACGAACATTCTTCTGCATGTTGGCTATTGGTATCGATCGACGTACGCGAGGTTGCGCACGCTGACCACGGTTGAGACGTGGTTGCGCAGGTAGTCGTTCGACTTCCTGGACTTGGTCTCGGATCGCACGCCGACGTGCACGTTCACCTTGCGGATCTGGCTCGCGGTGAACGTATTCCCCCCGGTCGTGTACGGCAGGTCGCCAACGTTCACGGGATTGACCACGCCGTCGACGAGGTCGTAGTTGAGATCGAGGTCTTCGACGATACCTGCAAGGGCGGTGGCGGGATACATGTTCAAGGCACGCATCAAACGCGGAACGCCGACATCGTCAGCAACCCAGTAGGAGTACATGTAGACGCGCCGCACCGTCATCGCCGAGCCGAGAATCTGGGTGATCGATCCCGCACTGGCGCTGCGCTGGTTGAAATTGAACGGGTCGCCCGCGTCGAAATAGACGCTCGACGCATCCACTCTGGTCACGGTCTGGATCGTCGACCCGGTGGCGCTGAGGAAGTAGATCAGATCGCCGACCTTGATCGCCGGAATCTCCTCGGCCACGTCACCCTGCAGCCACGTCGTGCTCGCGGCGACGCTGAACGCATCGCCGGTGGCCGTCAACTTGGGCACCGCTCCCGCCGTCCCCGACGGGTTCACCATCAGGGGCGCAAGGAACGGGTCGTCCATCAGGATGGTGACGATGTCGGTGGTGCGACCGTCCACCGTGGGGCCTTTTCCCGCGCCGGTGACGATCGACGAGAGCGAGGTCGCGGTTGTGTTATCGAAAAAATACGCCTGGGTGGGCGGGCTGGGCCGGTTGATCGCGGAGGCGCCGGTGCCGGATGGAATCGAAATGCCGCCGATCGGCAGGTTCCGTCCCGCCTGCATCAGATCGCGTACCAGGATATTGGTACCCGCCCGCAGATTCTGGCTCGAGTCTGCCAGGTTGAGAACCGACTCATTGAGCTGCAGCGCGTTGTCAAAGGTGGAAAACGCCACGCCCATGATCACCGTGGTGACAAGCGCGGCGATCATCAGCTCGATGAGCGTGAAGCCGCCTTCCGACCGGAGCGTGCGCGGGTCCGCCATATTGGTCATGCGAATGCCGAGATGTACGCTGTGACCGAATACGAACGCCTGGTCGTGCCCACGGGATAGGTGACCGTGACCGTGAGCACCCGCAGAGAGGTCGAGCCGCCCACGTCGGCGATCGCAATCTGCCGGGTGAAGGTCGAGAGAGATTCGGTCTTGTCGTCGGCGGTGCCGAGCTGCTGGTCCACACCAGGCATCTGGACGGTTTCGACGATCTCGCCGGCGTCGCCGGTGAGGATGATGCCGTCGTTGCCGGCGGTCTTCAGTTGAAGGTCGCCGTTCAGAAAGACCCCGCCGTTGGATGCATTGCGCAGCTGCGCCCAGGTGATCGTGTGGGCATCGCGCGCGGCAAAGACGCTCTCGACGGCCTCTGTGGCCTTCTGCGTCGCCACCAGCTCGTTGGGCGAGCTGCTCGCGCTCTGCATCCCGTAGAGAAATACCGATGCCATGCCGATGGCGCCCACCGTGAGCACGAGCATCGCGATCATCGTCTCGATCAGCGACATGCCCGGCTCGGAATCAATGTGCGTGCGCATGTTACCCGCGCCTCCATTGGTTGCCGACCCATTTGTAGCCCCGCACCCGGCCAGTCGAGCCTTGCACGGTGACCGCGCGATAGGACAGGTTCTGGCCGGGAATCGCCAGGAACACGGTGCCGTTCACCGGTGCGCCCCCGGTATCGATGAGCGCGCCTTCGGTATTGAACCTGATGGCGACCGCCGCCCCGAAGCTGGTGGCGCTGCCGGCGCCGAACGCGTCGGGCGTATCGGCGATCCCGCCGATGAGTTGGTACTGCACGCCCGACTCGAACGCCACGTCGCGCAGGACCGTCGTCTGTCCCGCAGCCAACTCGATCCGCTCGATCTGGATTCGATTCGTTCCGACGAAATTGATCTGCATCCGGCGGCGCTGGGCAATCGCCATCTCGCGGGCGGTGTTCATCTCCGCCATGACCGAGCGCATCGCGCCGTCGCCCAGCAACCCCGGACGAACGGAACCCATTTGAAAGGTCGCCATCGCGCCAAGAATCCCGATCACGCAGACCACCAGCATCATCTCGATGAGCGAAAAGCCGCCCACCGACGCGATTCTGGATTCATTGCGCATGACGCCGACAGTGGAGGGCAATACGCGGACCATTCTGGGATGTACGCTTGAGATGAGGTATCTGATTGTACAGGGGCGGTTTATTGAAATCACCGACCTGTAGCCGATTCGTCAACGCCCAATTTGGTGCGCGGATCTACCGGTTTCGTAATCGCCCCTCACGGCCCCGCCAGCGGGAACGTCACGTCAAAACGGGCACCCCCGAGGGACGAGGCACCCGTCACGATTCGGCCGTTATGCGTCACCACCACCTTCTGGACGATCGCCAGTCCCAGGCCGGTGCCCTGCGCCTTCGTCGTGAAGAACGGGCGGAACACGCGATCTCGCACCGAGGGGTCGATTCCGGAGCCGTTGTCATCGACGAAGAACCGGCACACCCCTTCCTTCGCATCGGTCCTGCCTTCGACCAGCACAAACGGGACGCGCCCGCCCGGGCAGGCTTCGACGCCGTTGCGTATCAGGTTCACCACCATCTGGCGCAGCAGCACTTCGTCACCGTCGATGGTGCCAAACTGGCCGCGCACGCTGATCTGCGCCTGCGGGGCGTCGTGCGCAACGTCTTCGGCCGCGCCTTCCACGAGCACGCCGAGATCGACCGGCATCAGCGTGATCTGGTCGGGACGCGCGAAGTTGAGAAAGTTCGTGACGATGCGCCCCAGCGACTCCGTTTCCTGGCGCATGGCTTCGACATACGGACGGTACGCCGCGGGAAGCGACTGAGGGTCGATCAGGCGTGAGTAGCCATGGATGGTGGCAAGCCCGTTTCGAAACTCATGCGCGATCCCGGCCGTGAGTTCACCGAGCCGCGCGAGCGTTTCCTTGAGCCGCAACTGCTCTTCCAGTTCCACGACATTGGTCAGGTCGGAAAACAGGCAGATGACGCCGCGGCTCTCCTCGAATGCGCCAAGCGGCGACACCGTCACGCCGTAATGAGACGACCGCTCGGTGCCCAGCACCTGTACCGCGCGCCGGACGATGGCGGTCTTCGTCGTCAGGCATTCGGTGAGCACGTCGACCAGCGGCGGAGCGCCGGCAAGGAGCGCCCGGTAATCCGTTCCTGCGGCGTCACCGGTGATGCCGAGCAGACGCCGTCCGGCGGGGTTGAGGATTTCCACGCGGCCGCTGCGGTCGACAACCAGCAGCCCGGCGGTCAGGCTTTCGACGATCTGCCCGCTCAACTGCTCCGATGCGACGGCCCGCGCGCTCATCGCCTGCTCCTGTGCCTTGAGCCGTCCGACCGCGTCCTGCAAGGCCGACGAGAGGAGCGCTGTCTCCGAGCCGGTCGGGCGGAGATGCCGTTTCGTGTCTTTGGCTGCGGACGCAAACCGCAGCACCGCGAAGCTCAACACCGCGACGAGCACGGCGATAAACGCCGTCAGTCCAAGCAGCGCGAGCCCGTACTGATTCATCTGTAGAAGGCCAGATACCAGTCGAGAAACGCATCTCCCGCCACCGCGGCGACGAGCGCGCCGACGGCGAGAAACGTCCCGAACGGCAGCGCGGCCTTCATGTCGCCCCGGCGTGAGATCAGCAGGCCGATGCCAACGACAGACCCGGCGAAAGATGCGAGCACCAGCGTGACGAGCATCAGCGGCCATCCAAGAAACGCGCCGATCATCGCCAGCATCTTCACGTCTCCCATGCCGAGACCCTCATATCCCCGGATGCGGTAGAAGCCTTCTCCGATCGCAAAGAGGACGCCTCCGCCGGCAATCAGCCCGATCAGGGACGACAACCACCCGGGAGGCAGGAAGAGGCTGATGAGGAATCCGATGACGACGCCAGGCAGCGTGATCACGTTGGGCAGGATTCGGTGGTGAAGGTCGATCGCAAACAACACGATCATCGCGCAGGCGAACAAGAGCCGGGCCGCGAGCAACGGAGTCCACCCGTAGATGAAGTAGCCGCTCACGAACACCGCGGCCGCTATCGCTTCGACCAGCGGATACTGCACGCCGATGCGCGCGCGGCAGGTGCGGCAGCGTCCGCCGAGGGCGATCCAGCCCAGGACAGGAATGTTCTCGAACCAGCGCAGCGATCTGCCGCAGGACGGGCAGTGCGAGGCGGGGTACATCAGCGACTCGTGCCGCGGGAGCCGGTAGATGCAGACGTTGAGGAAGCTGCCGACCGCCAGCCCCATCGCCAGGAGGAAGACGACGATCACGGTATCCATCATCCGCGCGGCTGCTCGCGAGAGGGAAGCGGGTTCAACGGCGACCGCTCGGAGAGCGTGACGGCTCCCGATGTGGGGTTGAGTTGGTACTCGTACCGCTCGGGATCGACGGGAAGTCCGCGCAGGTATCCGGCGCGAACCAGATCCAGCCACGTGCGAGGCGGCGACCCCGCGCGCTGCGCGTACAGACCCACCACCCGTTCGAGAGTGTCGATCTGGTCCATGGCATCGAGCTGCGACAGCCGGAAGCGCGCCTGCGCCGTGATCCATTCCGCATCGGCGGAATTGAGCAGCTCCTGCCAGAGCCGCCGGGAGCTTTCACGGTTGCCACCCTGCGCCAGGGTGACCGCGGCGAGCGCCGGCAGCCAGTTGGGTGCACCGGGCATCGCGCCGGCGCGGGTGAACCACTCGGCTGCCTGCGGGTAGTCCTTGCGCCACCAGTAGTGGACGAAGCCGATGTCCTGAGCGAACTCCCATTTTCCGGGCTGCTGCGCGAGGCCTTTCTGAAGCAGCACGATCGCCTGGTCTGGGCGCCCGGCCCCGCCCGGGTAGTCCTCCGCCAGGAAGATCGCGCCGAATCTGTACGCGATATTGAAACGCGGGTCGAGCGACGTCGCGAGATCGAGCAGCGGCAGCAGCAGGTCGTAGCGCTTCCCCTCCGCCTTCGACAGCTTCGTCTGTCCGAAGTGCTGAACGGCACGAATCCAGTAGACATCGGCGATGAGCGAATCGTACGAAAGCGCTGCGCGCGTCATGAAATCAGGCGACCGCACGTACAACAGGTTTTCGGTCGCCGGCGACGCCAGGGGCGCCTGCTGTTCGCGTACAGCCTGCAGGCCGACGGCGGCGGCGAGCAGAATGACCAGGGTCAGCGCGGTCCTCACTTGAAATCCCTTCGCGCGAAGATGGCGACGGCGCCAGTCAGGACGAGCGCCATGTACACCGCTCCGTAGAGCATCGACAGGCCGATGTAGGACGCCGCGACATGCTGGCCGTGCACCACCTGCGCCTTGATGTCGAACGCGTCGAAGTTGGGCAGCACGTAGTAGAGGCCGCGCGCCAGCCAGGCCGCCGCCCTCGATTCGAGCACGTTCTCGAAGTTGCGAAGATCCGCGTTGAAATGACCGATTACCCACAGCCCGAGCGTCAACACCGCCGACAGGAACGGGCTGGAGAACGTCGAAAAGAAGAGGGCGATCGCCGTGACGAGCATCAGCTCGACGAAGATGAGCGCAATCGCCGCCAGCAGCGCTGGATCCATCGGCGGCGCTTCCCAGGCCTGGCGGGCGAGCGCATCCACGCCCCACCCCTGGTATGCGAGCACCGCGTAGAATGCCGCCGTCATCACGCAGACGTTGACGAGCAGAGTCAGCATCAGTCCGGCGTACTTGCCAAGGATGAACTCCCATCGGCGAATGGGCTTCGTGAGCAGCCCGTAAATGCTGCGCCGCTCGACTTCCTTCCAGACCAGTCCAATGCCGATGAAGACAGCGATGAAAAGGCCGAACGTGGCGATCGACGCGAGGCCGAGATCCTTGATGATCTTGAGATCCTGTCCGGCGGTGAGCTGCCCCAGGAGATACGACACCGCGATGAGGATCACCGCGAACGCGACGATGCTGTAGAGCACCTTGTCGCGCACCGACTCCTTGAAGACGTTCACCGCGATGTGGCCGACCGCGCGCATCGCCTAGCCTCGCGCGCCCTCGAGGCCGCGTGCCGCCGGCGCGGCGGCCACCTCGCGAACGAAGACGTCTTCGAGCGTGTCGCGCAGCGGATTCAGCGAGACGAGCGCCGCGCCGGTGGCGACGAGCTCCGCGAGCAGGCGCTCCGGCGGCACGGTCAACGGCAGATCGAGCGCATACCGCTCGGGCCCCAGACGCGTCGCCCCGAGGACGCCGGCGGAACTCCGCACGCGCTCCAGGGCGGCATCCGTCAGCCCGCTGACGACCAGCTCCCATCCGCGAATCCTGAACGCCAGCATGTCCGAAAGACGGCCCTCCGAGACGAGCCGGCCGTTGGCGAGAATCGCCACGCGGCTGCACAACGCCTCAGCGTCGGAGAGGACGTGCGAGCTGAAGAACACCGTGCAGCCGCGATCGCGGAGCCGGAGAATCAGCTCGCGGATTTCGCGGCGGCCAAGCGGATCGAGTCCTGACATCGGCTCGTCGAGGAACACCACGTCCGGTTCGTTGATGAGCGCCTGCGCGATGCCCACCCGCTGCAGCATCCCTTTCGAGAACTTGCGGAGCGGCAAGCGCCGCTCGGCGGCGATGCCGACTGCATCGAGAAGCGCTGACGCCCGGCGCCGGCGCTCGGCAGGCGGGTGGCCGAAGAGCGCGCTGAAATACTCGAGCAGTTCCTCGGCGCTGAGGTAATCGTAGAAATAGGGGTTTTCGGGAAGATAGCCGATGCGCCGTTTGACCTCGACGTCGCCGACCGGGCGGCCGAGGATCTCGGCGCGGCCCGACGTCGGGTAGATCAGCTGCATCAGCAGCTTCAGCGTGGTGGTCTTGCCAGCGCCGTTGGGACCGAGACAGCCGAAGACTTCGCCGACACCGACCTGAAGTGTGAGATCTTCGAGCGCAAGATAGGGACGCGGGCGCCAGAAGCCGACGGAAAAGTGCTTGGTCAGTCCTTCCGTGCTAATCGCATCCATAGGGACAGCGCAGCCAGGGCCAGGCCTCAGGAATCAGGGCTGCACCGAGGCCTGAGGCTTGACGCCTGAGGCTTTCTGAAGCTCGTGCGCGATCGCGGCATCGAAGTAGATGGGCCGCAGGGTCGCGTTGATCTTGATGCCGTTGATGTAGAAGGTCGGCGTGCCCTGGATGCCGAGCGTCTGTCCCATTTTCGACTCGGCCCGAATCTGTTCGAGCACCTTCGGGTACTGCGCGTCGAAGTCCGTCACCTGCCCGATATCACGCGCGGCCTTCTTCACTACGTCAGGCGTCATCGTCGACTGGTTCGTGAACAGCCAGTCTTCCATTTGCTCGGCGCGATCGTGCGCGCGCGCCATTCTCACCGCGGCCGCAGCCTCGCATGCCGACGGATGGATGTTCGCGACGCCGCACTCGGCTTCGAGCGGGAAGTCCACGTTGATGAATTTCACGTCGTTCGGAGCGGCCTGCCGGTACTTGTCCATCACCCACTTGTATTCGAGGTACGCCTGGCGGCAGGCCGGGCACTGGAAATCGTTGAACTTGACGACCAGGACCTTGGCACCCTCATTGGGCACCGGCAGGTCGGCGTGGGGCTGCGCGTCGAGCCACGCGGTGAACTGGGAGAGCTCTTCACCCTGGAGCATCTCGGTCGGCGCCGGCGGCGCCACCACGGCCTCGGGCGCTGCCGCGACGGCCTCGCCGCGGGGAAAGAAAGCGATCAGCGAGATCGACCCGACAATCCACACGGCAGCCAGCGTGGCGGCCACGGGGCTGCGCATCATACCGGCAATGTCGCGACTCAAGCGGCCGGGCAGCGCGGCCAGGGAAACCGACGCCGCCGCGCCCGACACGATGAAGATGCCAATCACGCTGACGTACATGGTCAGACAGAGCGGACAGGCCTTCTGCAGGATGACGAAGGACGCGTAGCCCAGATAGAGGACGGCTGAGAGGGCGACCGTCGCAAGGAGGAAGACATAGCCAGCCGCCGCCGAAGCCTCCGGCGAGCGTGCACCCATGCCGCGCCACGCGAGCAGCATCACGAGCGCCGACCAGATGGCTCCGCCCGACGCCACCGGCACGCCGAACATCGTCGCGTACTGGCTTTGCAGGACGGCTTCGCAACTGACCGTCTCGGTGACGTCACAGAAGCTCGTGTAATTTGGGTCCTGAGTCATCTGGTAGTGGACGTACAAGGACGACACCGAGGTTGCCAGAGCGGCCGCGGCCAGAATCAGAATGAGGGGGCGGGCATACGTCTTCATCACCGCCGAATCCTACAGAACCCGCCGGGAAAACACAAAGCGTGGGTTCATTGCAGAACGCTGACGCTCCCGCCGGCGGTCAGGGGCGCCGTGAGCAACGCACCCGTCTGATCCTGGTAGATCGTCCCCTGCTGGTCGCTCCCGAACGAGCGCTGACCGGTCGACCCCATCGAGAGGGGCCTGGCCGTCACGAGGTAGCCGCCTCTCGAATCGGCGATCAGATTGCAGGTCGCGGCGGCCGCCAGTACGACGCCGCCTTCTCCCGTGTTCGCGATCAGATACCCGCTCTTGATGGGGGCCACATCGGGACTGACAAATGGCGCGCCGCCGGGAGGGGCCGTGAGCAGGGCGTTCAACGTCTCGGCGTATCCGCTGCCGCCGCAACTGGAGGCGAAGGCCGTCTGGCCGCTCGTCATCGAGCGGATCGACCCGATCGCAGATGCTTCGTTTCCCGACTGCCGCGCGCGCAGCAGGCCTGGGATGCCGATCGCCGCAATGATGCCGATGATCGTGACGACGATCAGCAGCTCGATCAGCGTAAATCCGTCATCGTCGTGCATCGGCACATCCGCTGTTACGAGCCCAAAGAAAAAGAGGTGCCCGTTGCCGGGCACCTCTGGCAGTGAAACACACCGAACGAGCGGGATGGCTACTGGAGAACCAGCGCGCCGGCCATGTCGATCGGAATGACGGCGCCCGTGTTGAGCTGGTAGATCGTGCCGCTGTTGTTGCTCGCGAACGAACGCTGGCCGCTGCTGCCCGGGGTGACGGGCTCAGAGTGCATGTAGTAGGTCGAGCGCGAGGGGCCGACGCCGTTGCACGTGCTCGCGACCACGAGCACGTCGATCGCACCCACGCCGTCGGCGAGGGTGTGGTTGTAACCGCTCTTGACGACCGGGGCGGCGCCCACGAGGTCCGGGCTGATGAACGCAACGCCGCCCGCCGGCGCGGTACCAAGCTGGGTGAGCGAGTTGGCGAAGCCGCCGCCGCCGCAGCTCGCCGCGAAGGTGGCCTGCGAGCTGTTCACGGCGCGGACGGTGCCGATCGCCGAAGCCTCATTGCCCGACTGGCGGGCGCGCAGCAGGCCCGGCACGGCGATCGCGGCGATGATGCCGATGATCGCGACGACGATCAGCAGCTCGATTAGAGTGAAACCGTCATTTTTCTGTATTTTCTTCAAAGTCAGTCTCCTTCGGTGCGCGCGGTTCGCCAATCCAACGGCGCCTCACGGGCTTGGTTCAAGATGGACGATGGCCTTGCAGCAAACCGCTCGCCAAGCGAGCAAGAATGGTTTAAGTAACTGTAACAATTGATGTTATGAACAATGACGCTGGGTGATGCGCCCAGCCGACTGACAAAAGATGTCAGCGGAAGCTGCCTGAAATTGTCTCGGCTGACAGCGATTGTCAGTTCACTGGACCATCTGATCGGGCGGGTCGAACGGCTCATCCGGCGGGGTTGCGGTGAGCGACAGGTACACCCCGCCCCGCTGGTTGACAGCAAACGAACGATCGCCGGTCTGACCGGGCACGTTTGGCGTGGCACTGGCGTAGTAGGTCGTCTGCGTCGGATTGCCGTTGCAGTCGGGGGTTCCCGCCGCACCTCCCGCGCCCATTTGCAGCCTGAAGGTGTAGCCATTTCGCGAGGGCGCCACATCAGCGCCCATGTCGGGGGAGATGTATCCCTGATTGTTGGGGGACGGCTTGGTCCCGAGAATCACGTAGGTCGTGGCGTAATTTCCCTGTCCGCAGCCTGACAGATACGCGAATTGCGCGGTGGCCGTGGCTCGCAGGCCGCCGACCGCCGCTGATTCGTTGGCCGACATGCGCGCGCGAATCAAGGTGGCGACGCCGATGACCATCAAAACCCCAAGCACCGCGATGACGATGCACAGTTCAACCAAGGTGAAGCCTGCGCGGGCGCGCATTGCCGAATAGTTGTTCATTACGAGGTCGTCTCTCCTCACCGCAGCCGAAACTTTTTCGCGTAGTAGCGGAACGAACGGAAACTCATACCGAGCATCTCAGCCGCCTTCACCTGCACGCCACCCGCACGCTCGAGTGCCAGGGCAATATAATGCCGGTAAAACTCCTCCCCGCGCGCTTCCAAATCGAAGCCTTCGCCAAGATCGGGGAGATCGCCAGGGCCCGGCGTCGGGAGGGTGGCCGCGGGCCCGGCAAGGCCTTTGCCCATGCGGCGTATCTCCTCAGGCAGGCTTTCAGGCAGGATGGTTTCAGTCTGCTCGAGGGCGACGGCGCGCTCGATCGCGTTCTGAAGCTCCCGCACGTTGCCTCGCCAGGTATGCGCCTGCAGCACCTTCAGGGCGTCGGCTGAGAGTGTCCGCACGGGCTTCCCCATCTGGGCTGCGAAGTCGCTGAGGAATCGCTCCGCGAGCAGCGGGATGTCCTCGGCCCGGTCCCGCAGCGGAGGCAGCGGAATCGACAAGACGTTGAGCCGATAGAACAGGTCTTCACGAAAGCGCCCCTCTTCAACCGCTTTCGGCAGGTCCTGGTTGGTGGCCGAGACGATGCGGACGTCGGCCTGCACTTCCTGCGTGCCTCCGAGGCGCCGGAACCGCCGGTCCTGCAGCACGCGCAGCAGCTTGACCTGCATGGGAGGCGTCATCTCGCCGATCTCGTCGAGGAAGATCGTCCCGCCTTCGGCGACCTCCATCAGTCCCTTCTTGTTCGTGTCGGCGCCGGTGAACGCACCACGTACGTGCCCGAACAGCTCGGATTCGAGCAGCGTCTCCGGCACCGCGCCGCAGTTGACCGCGACGAATGGACGGTCGCCGCGCAGCGAATTGAAGTGGATCGCGCGGGCGACAAGCTCCTTCCCGGTGCCGGATTCGCCGGTGATCAGTACCGTGCTGCTGGTGTTTGCCACCATCTGGATGGTGCTGAACACCTTCTGCATGCCCTCGCTGCGCCCGATGATGCTGGCGAACTCGTACTGCTTGTTCAGCGCGCGCTTGAGGAGCAGGTTCTCCTGCTTCAACCGGTGCGTGTCGAGGTGCTGGCGGATCTTCAGCCGCAGCTCGTCCATGCTGAACGGCTTGGTGAAGTAGTCCACCGCGCCAAGGCGCATCGCCTCGACCGCCGTGTCCGTGGACGCATAGGCGGTCATCATGAACGCCACGATGTCGCGGTTCATCTCCTTCGCGGCGCGCAGCACGTCGACGCCGCTGACATCGGGCATGCGGATGTCTGAGAGCAGGAGGTCAACGGGCTCGCGGCGCAGAAAGTCGAGCGCCTCCGTGCCGTTGTCCGCCACGACGACCTCGTAGCCGTCGCGGCGCAGCACGATGCGCAGCATCTCGCGCATCGACGGCTCGTCGTCAACGATGAGAATGCGCGGCTTGCTGGCGGCCTCTGATTTCGTCGCTGCGGCGGGAGACGTGGCGGCCTTGGACGTGATCGTCGGCTGCGTCACCGCGCCGCTCCCTGCGCCGGAACCGCCTCGGCAACGCCGGCGCGCACCGGCAGGCGCACGCGCACGGTCGTGCCCGTGCCGACCGTCGACGACACCTGGATGACGCCGTTGTAGTCGGTGACGATGCGATGGACGATCGCGAGGCCGAGGCCGGTGCCCTTCTCGAACGAGCTACGGAACGGCTGAAAGATCGCGTCGAGCTCGTCGCTGGGGATGCCGCAGCCCTGGTCCTCGACGCTGAGGACGACGTCGGCGCTCCTCAGGTCGCTCGCATAGTCGGTGGTCACGGAGAGCCGAAGGTGGCCGCCCTTCGACATCGCGCGCAGGCCGTTGGTCGCGAGGTTCCAGACAATCTGCTTGACCTGGTGCTCGTCTGCTTCGAACCAGACCGGCTCCGCCGGCACCTGGACGTCGACGACGTGCCCATCCTTGACCTCGGGGCTGTTGCGCAGCAGGAGCGCGGTGTCCTGCATGACCTTGCTGACGTCGAGCCGCGCCACGGCAAACCGTTGCGGACGCGCGTAGGCCAGAAACGACCGAATCGTGTCGTTCAGCCGCTCGGATTCGCGCAGGACGATGTCCATCAGCTGCGCCTGCTCCTCGGTGAGCGGCAGCTCCTGGCGGAGCACCTGGATCGATCCCGACATCGAGGCCAGCGGGTTGCGGATCTCGTGCGCGATGCCGGCCGCCATCTCGCCGACTGCGGCGAGGCGCTGCTGCAGCCGCGCATGGCGCTCGAGGCGCTTCATCTCCGTCACGTCCTGGAACGTGACCAGATACCCGGCCCCCCCCGTCGGGAATGCCATGGTCGTGACCGTCATCCCGATGTCGAGCGTGCGGCTGTCGCCTGTGCGGTACTGCAGATCGATCCTGATGCTACGCGTATCGCCGAGCGCGTCGAGACGCGCGCGAAACTGCCCCGGAAGCTGCAGCACCTCGCCGATGTCCCGGCCGACCGCCTGCTCCGCCGGGAGGCCCGTGATCGTCGCCGCGGCGCGGTTCAGGGTGAGCACGCGGCCGCTCGCGTCGGCCGTGACGAGGCCGCTGAGGAGGCTGTCGATGACGTACTCGTTGAACGCGCGCAGATCCTCGATCTGGTGCGAGGCGTCCTCGAGCTGCGCCCCCGCCGATCGCAGCCCTTCGGCGAGCGAGCCCGCCAGCAGCGCCACCGCGACGAATCCGAAGAGATTGATCGCCACGGTGTACTGCGCGAAGCGCAGCGAGGGCAATTGGACGGGGACCTGGAGCTGCAACGTCTCGGGGAGGGCGGCGAACACGTCGAGATACTGACCGGACACGATCGCCATGTAGAGGATGGCGGTCAGGATCGCCACCTGCACCGCTCCCCGTCTGAAGCGGACCGTGCTGGCTTCGATGATCGGCAGCAGGAAGAGAGACGAGAAGTAGCTCGTGACGCCGCCGGTGACGTAGATGAACGCCGACACCAGCACCGCGTCCGCCCCGAGCTGCAGATCGACGAGCCACGGGTGGCGGTCGACCAGTCGCAGCGTCGCCAGGTAGACGACGCTCAGCGCGTAGGTCAGCCCGATCAGGAAGAAGAACGGGTCGACGAGGAGCGTCCCCGGCCGGTTGATCTGGACGAGCGTCGCCGAGCCAAGCAGCAGGGTGCTGACGATGACGCGGACTGCGATAAGGGTCGAGAGGCGGGATCTCACATCCATGTTCTCATGGTGCGACGGTTCTATTCATTCCAGCACCATCGCACCATCGCACCGTCGCACCATCGCACCATCGCACCGTCTCATCCCGTGAGCTTGCTGATCAGGCTGAAGATCGGCATGTACATCGCGATGACGATGCCGCCGACCACGCCGCCGAGAAAGGCAATCATGACCGGCTCGAGCAGCGTCAACAGGCCCGCGACCGCGACGTCCACTTCCTCCTCGTAGAAATCGGCAATCTTGCTGAGCATCGTGTCGAGCGCGCCGGTCGCCTCGCCGACGCCGATCATCTGGACGACCATCGGCGGGAACACCGCAGTTTCCTTGAGCGGCCCGGCGATGGTCTCGCCTCGCTCGATACTCTTCCGCGTCGTCTGGATCGCGTCCTCGACGATGGCGTTGCCGGCCGTGCGCGCGGTGATGTCGAGCGCCTCGAGAATCGACACGCCTGAGGCGAGCAGCGTAGACAGCGTGCGGCAGAATCTCGCGACGGCAATCTTGCGCATCAGCAGGCCGAGAATCGGCAGCTTCAGGACGATGCTGTCGATTACCCTGCGTCCCTTGGGCGTCGAGTAATAGGACTTCAAGCCAAAGGAGGCGGCGACTCCCCCGGCGATGAGAAACGGCCCGAACCGTACCAGGTTGTTGCTGAGGGCAATGACGACGCGCGTCGGCAGCGGAAGGTCGGCGCCAAGACCGGCGAACAGGTTCGCGAAGGTCGGGATGACCTTCCACAGAATGACGCCCACCACCACCGCGGCGATCGCGACGACGGCGACCGGGTAGATCATCGCCGACTTGACCTGTCCCTTCAGCTTCACGGCCTTCTCGATATAGGTCGCCAGCCGCTTGAGAATCGTGTCGAGGATGCCGCCCGCTTCGCCGGCGGCGATCATGTTCGTGAAAAGAGGGTCGAAGACCTTCGGATGTTTCTTCATCGCGTCGGCGAGCGATGCGCCGCTCTCGACGTCGGCACGCGTGGCGAGGATCACCCCGGCGAAGTTCTTGTCCTCCTCCTGCGTGCCGAGAATTTCGAGACATTGCACCAGCGGAAGGCCGGCGTCGATCATCACGGAGAACTGCCGCGTGAACACCGCGAGGTTCTTCGGATCGACCCCGCGGGCGCGCTTCTTGCGCGGCGCTCTTACCGCCGCCTTCTCCTTGACGGGGTTGATCTGCGTGACGAGGATCTGGTCGCGGCGGAGCGCGGCCACGGCCGCGTCAACCGTTTCAGCCATGCGCTCGCCGGTGACCGTCTGCCCGGCGCGCGTGCGCCCGCTGTATGCGAATGTCGCCACGCCTTACCTTCCTGCTGCCGGCCGCGGCGGCACCGATGGCGCCCCCGGCCTCCCGAGCCCGGCCCCGGCCACCACGCCGACGCCGCGGTTGATCATCTCCTGCAGTTCCTCGCGATTGGAGGAGGCGGTCATCGCGTGCTCCAGCGTCACCTGCTTCTTCATGTAGAGGGTCGCCAGCGACTGGTTCGCCGTCTGCATGCCGAACTTGTCCTGGCCGGTCTGCATCGCGGAATAGATCTGGTGGACCTTGTCCTCGCGGATCAGGTTCCGGATCGCCGGCGTCGGAATCATGATCTCGAGCGAGCAGACGCGCCCGCCGCCGACCTTCGGCAGCAGCGCCTGACAGACGATGCCCTCGAGGACGAGCGAGAGCTGCGTACGGATCTGGCTCTGCTGGTGCGACGGAAAGACGTCGATGATGCGGTTGATCGTCTGCGCCGCCGAGTTGGTGTGCAGCGTGCCGAAGGTCAGGTGGCCCGTCTCCGCAATCCTCAGCGCCGCCTCGACGGTCTCCAGGTCACGCATCTCGCCGATGAGGACGATGTCGGGATCCTCCCGCAGCGCCGCGCGCAGCGCCATCGTAAAGCTTTGCGTGTCGCTGTGCACCTCGCGTTGATTTACCAGACAGCCCTGGTGCTGGTGCACGAACTCGATCGGGTCCTCAATCGTCAGGATGTGGTCGTGCCGCTCCTTGTTGATCTTGTCGATCATCGCCGCGAGCGTCGTCGACTTGCCGCTGCCCGTCGGACCGGTCACCAGGACGAGTCCGCGCGGCCGCTCCGCGAGGTTGGCGAGCACCGGCGGGAGGCCGAGCTCGCTGAATCCGCGGATCTTCTCCGGGATCAAACGATAGACGGCCGCGACGGCGCCACGCTGGTTGAACATGTTGCAGCGAAAGCGCGCGAGACCCTTGATGCCGAAAGAGAAGTCGAGCTCCAGCGTCTCTTCGAAGCGCTTCTTCTGCGCGTCGGTCAGCACGCTGTAGGTCAACTGCTTGGTGTCGGACGGCGTCAGCTCCGGGCCCTCGACGCGCTGGAGGTGGCCGTGCACGCGGATCTGCGGCGGCGTCGAGGTCGTGATGTGAAGGTCCGAACCTTCGAGTTCGACGACCTTCTTGAGCAGCTCGGGTAGATTGGCCATTACTTGACGGTCTCCCTGACGATCTCTTCGATCGTCGTCACGCCATCTTTCACCTTGCGAAGCCCGCTGCTGCGCAGCGTCAGCATCCCTTCGTCGATCGCCTTCCGCCGGAGCTCGAGTGATGACGCGCCCACGAGAATCAGCTCGCGCAGCTCCTCGGTGACCTCCATCACTTCGTAGAGGCCGACGCGGCCCTTGTAGCCGGTGTTGTTGCACTTCTCGCAGCCGCGTCCCTTGTTAGGCACGACCGTCTTGGCGTCGTCGGCGTTGAAGCCGGCCTGCACCAACGCTGGCGCCGGCGTCGGATGCGGCTCCGAGCAGTTCTTGCAGATGCGGCGCACGAGCCGCTGCGCGCAGACCAGATTGAGCGAGCTGGCGACCAGGAACGGCTCGATGCCCATGTTCATCAGGCGGTTCACGGTGCTGGGTGCGTCGTTGGTGTGGAGCGTCGAGAGCACGAGGTGGCCCGTCAGCGCCGCCTTGACCGCGATCTCCGCCGTCTCGAAGTCGCGGATCTCGCCGACGAGGATGATATTCGGGTCCTGCCGGAGGAAACTGCGCAGCGCCGCCGCGAAGTTCAGCCCGATGTTCTCGCGCACCTGCACCTGGTTCACGCCGACCATGTTGAACTCGACCGGATCCTCGGCGGTCATGATGTTCGTGTCGATCGTGTTGATCTTGGAGATCGCCGAATAGAGGGTATTCGTCTTGCCCGACCCTGTAGGGCCCGTGACCAGCACCATGCCCCACGGCTTCGAGATGGCCGATTCGAACCTGCCCAGCGACTCGGTCTCGAATCCGAGCTTGGTCATGTCGAGCATCAGCTTGTCCTTGTCGAGCAGACGCATGACGATCTTCTCGCCGAAGAGCGTCGGCAGCACCGACACGCGGAAGTCGATGTCCTTCGCCTGGCCGTTGTCCTGGAACCGGATCTTGATGCGACCGTCCTGCGGGAGCCGCTTCTCCGCGATGTCGAGCTTCGACATGATCTTGATACGCGAGGTGATCGCGTCGCGGTACTTCAGCGGCGGCGCCATGATGTTGTAGAGCAGGCCGTCCACGCGGTAGCGGACGCGGTATTCCTTCTCGTACGGCTCGATGTGGATGTCGCTGGCGCCCTTTTGAATCGCCGACATCAGGATGACGTTCACCAGCTTGACGACGGGCGCTTCCTCGCCCTGCTTGGCGAGAAGCTCGGCGCTGATCTCCTCGAGTTCCTCGAGGACCTGCACCTCGTCGGTACCCTCGGCGAGCATCGAGATGTCCTCGATCGCCTTGCTCGCCACTTCGAGGGCGCTGGCACCACCTCCGTTGCCGGCCGCGGCCGCGGCGGCCGACTTGCCGTAGTAGGTCTGGATCGCCTCGATGACGGCGGTCTCCGACGCCACGACCGGCTCGACGTTGTATCCCGTCATGAACTTGATGTCGTCCATGGCGAACACATTGGTCGGATCGGTCATCGCGATCGTCAGCGTCGCACCCGAGCGCGAGAGCGGGACGATCTGGTACTTCTGTGCGGTTTCGGCCGGAACGAGCTTGATGACGCCGGGGTCGATCTCGAACTGGCCCAGCGCGATGGAGGGCACGCCGTACTGCTTGCTGAGGAGCGCGGTGATCTCCTCGTCTTTCACGTAACCGAGCTTGATCAGATTGAAGCCGAGCTTCCCCCCGTTCTGGCGCTGGTAGTTCAGCGCCTCCTGAAGCTGCTCGGGTGTGATGCGCTTCTCCTTGAGAAGCAGCTCGCCGATCCGCACCGCCATGATGTTGGTTGCTGGGTCGCTCGACCCGGCCACTACTCCTCAAAAAGAAATTCGCGCCGCCAGGCCCCAGCCCCGGTCTTCCGCCAACCCGCCTCGTACCAAATGGCCGTCCACGAACAGGCCGGGACGGGGCGAGACGCTCAGACCCGCGGTAGCACTGCGGTCCCGCGCGCCCACCGTGTTGAAACGCCCTCCAGCGCGAAGACCTACCCGCTTCGACGCCACCCACTGCTCGGCGCCAAGCGCCACAACGCGTCGGTCCCCGGACCCGGCCGAGTACGACCGGACGTCGGCGTCGATCGCGACCGTCAGCGGGACGCCCGTTGCGTCCTCGGGGTTGAACGCGGCGCCAACCCGCACTTGCCGCTGCAACCGGATACCTGGCTGGTCGGGGTCTTCCTCCCCGAACTCCGTGCCGCGCACGTTGCGGACGACGCCGCCGAGCCGAAAGGAACCTGCCACCGCCAGCACACCGGCATCCAGATCGAACTTGTTCTCCGCGTTTCCACCATCGACAGCACCGCGGAGGTATTTCAACGTCGTTCCGGCGTGAACTCCAGGAATCAGTGTCCGAAGGAGGGTGACGCCAAGCTGGTTCACCGACATCGACCGAACAGGCACTCCCGCCCCTCTATCTTCTCGGTTGCCACCCGCTTGCCCTGTAGTCGCATTAAACGCCTGCGCATCTGTAATTTGCAGGCGGTAATAGGACAGGCCGAAGGGCGGCGTGGCGAGCGCAAACCAGGAGGCGTCATCCGTCTTTCCAATTGCCACGTCCAGAAAGGGTCCGGCCGCCAGGCCTCCAGGATTCCACCAGGTGGCGCTGCTGTCAGAGGTGACCGCCACGAAAGCGCCCCCCATGCCAAGCGCGCGACTGCCCACCGACTCCACAACCTGCGCCCTCGCGGGCGTCGCCGTGACAATCAGCGGAACACAGAGCAGTGCAACCCGAAGGAAGAGATGCTTTGCCATCGCATATAATTTTGATGATTTTGATTAGTCAAAATCAGGAACACTGAACAGAACCGAACTGTAATCGTATCAGGAGTTTGAGTGACCCAACTGTCCGCAGGCCCAGCGAATCCGGCGCTGCTCGGCCCGCGCGTCGAGGCTCTTTCCGCCCGCGTGTTGGGCGTTGTCCGCTCGCCCCGAGCCACGCTGACCGCGGTCGCCGCAGCCCCGCGATGGATGGGCGTTCTGGTCCTCACCTTCTTGGTCTCGACCCTTAGCGGCGCAGCCCTCCAGCAGACAGAGACCGGCCGGCTGGCCCTCGTCGACCAGTGGGAACGTACGGCCGCCGCCTTCGGCCAGAACGTCGATGACCAGCAGTACGCTGCGCTTGAGGAGGCCAGTCGCAACGGGCCGGCGTACGCCGCGCTGAGCGCCTTTGTCAGCGGCCCGCTGCTGACGTTTGGCCTGGCGGCACTGCTGTTTGCGGTGTTCAATGGCTCGCTCGGCGGCGCCGCGACCTATCGGCAGCTCCTGGCCATCACCGCCCACGCAGGCGTCATACTGGCACTGCGCCAGGTCGTCGCGGCGCCGGTCAACTACTCCCGCGAAACGCTCGCCAGTCCAATGACGATGACGTTCTTCTTCTCGATGCTCGATGAGGCGTCGCCGATCGCGCGGTTCTTCGGGATCATCGACCTGTTTGTCGTCTGGTGGCTCACGGTGCTGGCGATCGGCCTGTCTGCCCTGTACCGCCGCCCTGCGCGCCCGTTGCTCGCGGGCCTCTTAAGCGCCTACATCGTATTGGCGCTGCTGCTGGTGATCGCGATGGCGGTGACGGGAGGAAGGGTGTGACGCGCACCCGCTGGATCAGCGTTGTCGTCGTCATCATCCTCATCGGGGGGGCGGCCGGCGCACGGGTCTGGTTCAATCGCGGGAACCTGCCCGAGGTCACGGTTGAGACGCTCCGCGCGCGAGACCTCGAAGCCATCGTCTCGGCCTCCGGGAAGATACAGCCGAAACGCCAGGTCAACGTCTCGGCCAACACGATGGGCCGGGTCACGCGCCTGTCGGTGGAAGAAGGCCAGCGAGTGCGCGCCGGCCAGTTTCTCCTCGAAATCGATCCGCAGTCGCTCGAAGGGCAGTTGCAGCGAGGCGAAGCAAGCGTCGCCGGCGCGCGCTCCGCCCTGCAGCAGGCACGAACCGGCGTCGAGCAGGCGCGCACCAGCGTGGAGCTGGCTCGCCAGAACCTGAAGCGTCAGGAAGAGCTCTGGAAGGGCGGCTTGACCACCCGCGAGGCGCTCGAGCGCGCCCAGAACGAACTGGCGGTCCGCGAGTCGGACGTCAAGGCGCGGCAGCAAGAGGTCCAGACGCGCGAAGAACAGATCAAGCAGGAACAGGCGGGGCTCGCCACGACGCGCTACAACCTGAGCCAGGTCATCATCTCCTCTCCCATGGACGGCATCGTCACGCGCAGGAACATCGAGCAGGGCGAGAATGTCATGGTCGGCACGATGAACAACGCGGGCACGGTGCTGCTCACCATCGCCGACATGTCGGTCATCGAGGCGGAGGTCGAGGTGGACGAGACCGACATCCCGACGGTCACGCTCGGCCAGGAAGCCGTGGTGACGATCGATGCGGTGCCGGACAGGACGTTCCGCGGCAGGGTCACCGAGATCGGCAACAGCCCGATTCAACAGACTGGCCAGACCAGTACGCAGCAGCAGGCGACGAACTTCAAGGTCGTGATCACGCTCGAAGAGGAAGTGCCCGACGTGCGTCCGGGATTCACGTGCACGGCCGACATCACGACCGCCACTCGCACGAGTGCGGTGGCGGTGCCGATTCAGGCGCTCGCCGCCCGCGAGATGCTGTTCGACGAGAAAGGCACGCTCGTGCACGAGCCGCCGCCGGTGCGCCAGCAGCGATTCTTCGGCGGCCCGGCCGTGGAGCCCACCGCCGCCCCCCCGCCGGAGCCGCCCCCCGGCCACACACGCAAGGAAGCGGAAGGCGTCTTCGTGCTGCGCGACACCCGCGCGGTGTTCGTGCCGGTCAAGGTCGGGATCGCGGGAGAGCGCTACTTCGAGGTGCTCTCGGGCGTCAGCGTCAACGACCGGGTGGTCACTGGCCCGGTCAGCTCGGTGCGCCAGATGGCTGATGGCGAGACGGTGAAGATCGCGTCGCCGCCTGTGCGCGCGCCAGTCACAGGCGGGCCGTGAACGCCCGCCCCGCATGACTCAGATCCTCGAGTCCGTCGCGATCGCGCTGCAGTCGATCTGGGCGAGCAAGCTGCGTTCGTTCATGACCGTGCTCGGCAACATCGTCGCGGTGACATCGATCGTCACGGTGGTCTCGCTGATCCAGGGGCTGAACTCGATGGTGTCGAGCGCCATCGTCACCGACGTCGGCGCCGACGGCTTCATCATGCAACGCCGTCCTGTCACCCGCACCGACGACGAGGAGGAGCGCACCCGCAACAATCCGAATATCACCCTGGCCGAGGCCGATGCGGTCAGGGCGTTCAGTCCGGCGATCGCATCGGTCGTGGCGCAAGCCAATCGCCCGGGCACCATCACCTACCGCGATCAGGTCCTGGAGACCGTTCAGATCCAGGGCGTCACCAGCGAGTACGTCAACTTCACGACCTTCGACGCGGAACGCGGCCGGTTGATGAGCCCGACCGAGGTCGAGCGAAATCAGCCGCTCGTCCTGCTCGGCTACGACGTCGCGGAACAACTCTTCCGTGACCTCACGCCCCTCGACCGAATCATCAAGATCCAGGGCGTCCACTTTCGCGTCGTCGGCGTCAGCGAGAAAAAGGGGTCGGTCTTCGGCAACTCGATGGACCAGTTCGCGGTGATTCCGATTGGCGCGCACATGAAGCTGTTCGGCTCCCGGCCGAACCTCTCGCTCATGGTCAAGCCGGTGTCAACCGAGGTGCTGCCGATCGCGATGGACGACGCGACGGTGGCGCTGCGGGTGGCGCGGCGCCTGACACCGGCGGAGCCCGACAACTTCGGCATCTTCACCTCCGACACGCTGCTCGGTCTCTACCGCCAGGCGACGAACGGAATCTTCGCGGTGCTGGTCGGCATCGTTGCGCTGTCGCTGGTGGTTGGCGGCATCGTGATCATGAACATCATGCTGATGGTCGTCACCGAGCGCACGCGGGAAATCGGGCTGCGCAAGGCGCTCGGCGCGCGCCGCACGGACATCATGTCGCAGGTCCTCACCGAGTCGGTCACGCTGTCGACGGTCGGCGGGCTTGCCGGTCTCGCGCTGGGTTTCCTGGCGGCCCGCGCCATCTCGGCGGTGACCCCGCTTCCCGCCCGGCTCGAGCCCTGGTCGATCCTGCTCGGCATCGGGATCACGGCGACCGTCGGGCTGTTTTTCGGAGCCTACCCGGCGTTGCGAGCCGCGCGGCTCGATCCGATCGAAGCGCTGGGGCGCGAGTAGGTGAAGATCCCGCTTCGCGAGATCGTGCTCATGGCGCTCGCGACGCTGCGCGTCAACAAGCTCCGATCCGCCCTCACGGTGCTTGGCGTGGTGATCGGAATCACGGCCATCGTCGGCATGACGTCGCTCATCCGCGGCTTCGACCAGTCACTCCGCGACAGCATCCGCGAGCTCGGGCCGAACACGGTCTTCCTCGCGAAGTTCAGCGGCGTGAGCCTTGTCGGCGGAGCCGACTTCACGACCCTGCTCCGGCGACCCAACCTGACGGTGGAGGATGCGGCGGCGATCGAAAAGCTCGCGCCATCGGCGGGCATGGTCGATATCTGGCTTGGCGCCGGTGGCCCGCCGACGCAGGTGCGGGTGGTCTACCGGGGCAATCGAACGAAGTTGATGGGAGTCCTCGGCGCAACCGAGAACTTCGCGGCGATCAACTTCCTGAAGCTGGAGGCGGGACGCTTCTTCACCACCAGCGAAGTGGATCGCCGCCGCCACGTCGTCGTCCTCGGCCAGACGCCGTACGACGCCTTGTTCGGAGAGACGGGCACCGACGCCGTCGGCAAGAAGGTCCGGATCGGAGCCGCCGAATACACGGTGATCGGCGTCGTCAGCAGCCGGCCGTCCGCGGGTGGCTTCAATCTCGGCCAGGATGATTTCGTCGTCGTTCCGGAGACGACCTACCGCAAGCAGTTCGGCATCCAGATCTTCAGGCAGGGCAATGCCACGCACCAGAGCGTGCTCATCGCGGTTGCTCCGCGAAACGACGTCGCCCGCGATCAACTGGTGGCGGAACTGCAGGAGATCATGCGCGTGCGCCATGGCCTGCGGCTGGATGAGCCCAACGACTTCGACCTCGTCACGCAGGACGCGGCGCTGGCCGTGTGGGATCAGGTCAGCCGCGCGACCTTCCTGGCGCTCGTCGTCATCTCGTCGATCGCGCTGATGGTCGGCGGCATCGGCGTGATGGCCATCATGATGATCTCGGTGACCGAGCGGACGCGCGAGATCGGCGTCCGCAAGGCGCTGGGCGCCCGGCGGCGCGAAATCCTCTTCCAGTTCCTCACCGAGGCCATGGTGCTCACGTCAGTCGGCGGCGTCCTGGGGATCGCCCTGGGCAGCCTGATCGGCGTTGCGATCCACTTCGCCACCGGCTTCCCCATTTCCCTCCCCTGGTGGTCGTTCGCGCTTGGCCTCGGGTTCTCCGCAGCGGTCGGCATCTTCTTCGGCATGGTCCCAGCCTTCAGGGCTGCGCGACTGGACCCGATCGAAGCGCTGCGGTACGAATAGCTACGCGGACCGTGAAGGTCCGCGCCGCGCCTACGATTCTTTCTCTCCCGTACGAATGCGGTAGCTCTCGAGCACCGGCAGCACGAACACGCGGCCGTCGCCGATCTCGCCCGTGCGCGCCGCCTGCACGATGGCCTTGATCGCCTCGTCGGCAATCGAGTCGGGCACGACGACCTCGATCTCCATCTTCGGCAGCAGGCTGACGTTGTATTCCTTGCCGCGGTAGATCGCGGTGTGTCCTTTCTGTTTGCCGTGGCCGCGGACCTCCGTCACCGTCATGCCGGCGATGTTCAGCTTGGCGAGTGCGTCCTTGACGTCGTCCACTTTGTTCGGGCGGACGATGCTCTTGATTAGCTTCATACGATTCCCTCCAGGGTGCGTTGCAGGTCGGAGGTCAGCGCGTGCTGCTCCGCCTCGGTGAGTTTGGAACCCGCCTTCGTGACATGAAACACGTCGATCGCCCGCTCGCCCTCGGTGGCGATGAGCACGAGATCGACGTCGCAGCCGTGATGAGAGATCACGCGGCTGATTCGGTAGAGCAGTCCGAGCGCGTTGCCGGCGACGATATCGAGAATCGTGTACCTGCTGGATGCCTCGTTGTCGGCGCGGACGACCGGCGCGAACCTCGTCGCCTTCGACTGCAGGACGCTCTGCTCGCGTCCCCGCAGCAGCGCGGTCACGTCTTCGCGGCCGGCGACGACGTCCTGCAGGACGTGAATCATCTGGCTGCCGGCCTCGTAGTTCAGCTCGAGGAATCGCTCGTCATCGGTGAACTGGAAGATATCCAGCACCAGGCCGTTCGGGTTCGTCAGCGCGTGGCCTCGAAGGATGTTCATGCCGAACGAGGACAGCACGCCGCAGATATTGGAAAAGAGGAACGGCTTGTCGAGGGTGGCCACGGCGAGCGTCCAGACCGACTCAACGCACTCGAGCGAGAGGTGCACTTCGTCGGGGCCGATGTCGCGCGCCATCCGCACGTGGCGGTAGATGGCCTCGCGGTTGAACAGTTGCAGGTAACGCTGCGGAAATCCCTCGAGGAAGTGGGTAATCTCGGACTCGCTCAGATCCTCGGGGCGGCCTTTCAGCAGCTCCGCGAGTCCCGCCTGGTTCCGCTCGATCAGCTCATCGCCGTAGCGCTGCGTGAGGTGGTTGTAGGTGTCCACGTACAGCCGCCAGATGAGCTCCTCCTTCCAGGGCGTCAACGTCTCCGGGCTGACGGCCTCGACGTCCACCAGCGTCATCAGGCAGAGCATTTTCAGCCGCTCTTCGGTGCCGAGAAGCCCGGCAAACTCCCTGACGATGTCGGGATCCTCGGTGTCGCGGCGGAAGGCGACGAGCGACATCCGCAGATGGTTCCGAATGAGAAACAGGACCATGTCCCGCGCCTCGGGCGCCAGTTGCAGCCGATCGAGCGCGTCTTCCGCCATGCGCACGCTCTCGAGCGCATGGTCGTCGTCGCGCCACTTGCCGACATCGTGCAGGAGCAGCGACAGCACGAGCAGTTCCGGCGACGCGATGCTGGTGAGCACGTTCCTGAAGCGCTGGCGGTACGGCTCCTCGGTCGAGCCGAGCCGCTCGAGGTTCCGGATGGTCAGGAGCGTGTGCTCGTCAACGGTGTACTTGTGGTAGAAGTCGCGAACCACCCGCCACGAGATCGCCTGGAACTCCGGGAACACGCGACCGAGCAGGCCGCAGTCGTGCATCTCCGACAGCCGCGCGTACAGGCCGGGCCGCGGCTTCAGCAGCCGAAGGGCGGCGGCGCGGTCGCGCTGCTCCGGAAAGAAATCGTCAGCGCGATAGCGGTCGACGTGCTGCTGGATGCACGACAGCGCTTCCTCGGCGACTTTGGTGCCGCCGTCGAGCGCCGCTTGAAAGGAGGGGATCCATGACGCGGGGCTTCGCGACGCCTTGACCGGGTCGAGAAAGCGGATGCCGTCACGCGAGAGCCCGAGGTTCGGCCCCACCGGCACCGGAGCGGTCCGTCGCGCCCACTCGAGGGAGCGGTTCACGATTCGCGCGTGGCGGAAGTAATCGCTCATGAGCCGCTCGACACGCTGCCGCGGCTCCGCACCCGGATAGCCGAGCAGGTCGGCCGTTCGTTCCTGCAGGTCATGGCTGAGCACGTTGTGATTTCGTCCTGTCTCGAGATGCAGGATCGATCGGACGCGCATCAGGAAGTCTTCCGCGTCTTCGAAGCGCGTCGCGTCAGCCGGCCCGCGCCGCAGCAGGAGCGGGTCGGTGAGCATCGCAATCGTCCGCGTGGCGACGAGATCGCGCAGCCCGCCAGGCGCCTCCTTCACGTCCGGTTCGAGTTGGTACAGCGTGTCGTTGAACTTCGCGTGGCGCTCCTGGATGAGCTCCACCAGCGACTTGACGATGTACGCGTGCGTCGTGGCCTGGTGAAACGTGGTGCCAAGGTGGTCGAACAGCGCTCGCGTCCCGGCCACCAGCCTCGCATCGAGCAACGCCAGCAGGAATTCCGGGTTGTCCGTCTCGAGATCGGCGAACTCGTCGATCTCACGGACCTGGTGCCCCACCACCACCCCGAGATCCCAGAGGGGATGCAGGAACGACCGGAGGAAGCGCTCCTCGGACGGGCCGATGCGGCTGCCGAAAAGCACGAGCAGGTCGATATCCGAGTGGAGGCACAGGTGACGCCGGCCGTAGCCGCCGAGCGCGATGATCGCGACCGGGGCCGCCGGCACCCCCGCCTCGGTGTAGAGCTGCCGCAGCAGGGCGTCGACGCGATCGGCATGGCGCTCGACCGCGGCGCGGCCGCCCGTTCCGCGCCCGATTTCGGTGCGAAGCTCGTCTCGAGCCGCGTCCAGAGCGGATTTGAGAGTCGAGCCCGCGCCCGGCTCAGTCATCATGGGGCGAGCATCTCCGGGTTCGATGGGCGGGATCATACGGGGATAGCCGACGACCGTGATCATCATCGGCATCCCCGTCTGAGTGCAACTAGAACGCGAAGCCGAGACCGATGCTGGCGAGCCCAGCCGAGTCCTGGCCGTTGTAGGCCTTGACCGTGTCGCCGAACGTCTGGAACTCCACGCCGCCGTGAATATTCGCGTGGGCGCCAAGCGGCACCGTCACGATGCCCGCGATGCTCAAGTAGCCGAATGTCTCGTCCTCTCCGCCGAACTCGTAATAGTTGCGCACGCTGAGCCCGACTTTGACTGGGATGGCCAGTGACGCACGCGAACCGGAATATCCCGGCGCGACGCCGAGCTCGAGATATGTGCCGTTGTGGTGTCCTGCGTCCGCCTGGCCGCCTTGATCGCCCAATTCGAGCGCGACGAGGGCGTAGGGCTTGAGCGCGCCTTTCCCGAGCGCCGCGCTGTCGTCCACGCCCAACTTGAATGCGAGCTCCTTCACGTGGGCAAAGAGGTCCGCTGGGCTCGTGTACGAGGTGTACGTCGTGCTCAGCGTCGCCTTGCTGAAGCCAAGGCCGAGCGTGGCGTAGAAGTCAGACTCGTACCACTTGTTGTCGGTGGCGAAGTCCGCTTCGTTGATCTGGCTGTGGATGGCGTTCCAGCTTCCCACGTTGATGCCGACGCTCTTGAGGCCCCCGTCGCCTCTGAACGGCGTGAATCCGAAATCGACGTATGGCCAGATGGAGACGCCATCCGTGTTCTGCCGGATGCCTCGGAAGTTGTACTGATTCGTGACGTCCAGTCCGCCCGTCACCACGACCACGGGAGCGGGGTCCTGCGCCCATGCGGGCGACGACAGCAGCGTCACCATGACCAAGGCTCCCAACAACGACCATCCCATACGTACCGTTCGCGTAGACGACATCAATCCCTCCAGGGTTTAAGAAAATTTTGCTCTTCCGTCAGATTTCGGCGCGGACTGTCTGCAGTACGGGCTGTCCCGTCACGCCCTCTGTTCTGCTCATGCTCGTCGAGCCGGAACCTTCGGCGTGCAGGTAGGCCTCTTCGCCGTGCTGCGTGTAATCAAGGCCTTCCGCCTCTTCACCGGTCGTGGCGCGGAGCGGGATGAACAGGCCAATCATCTTCAGGAGGATGAAGCTGACGACGCCGCTGTAGACCGCGGCCGCCAGGACAGCGGTGCCTTGGATCAGGATCTGACCGGGGTTGCCGTACAGGGCGCCGTCGAAGTAGCCGTTGAGCGCCTTTTCCGCGAACACACCGGTGAGCAGCGCGCCGACCATGCCGCCGACGCCGTGCGCGGCGACGACGTCGAGCGAGTCGTCCAGCGACGTCTTGGAGCGGAGGATCAGCGCCAGGTAGCTGGGCACCGCGGCAATCGCACCAAGCGCGAGCGCGCTCATCGGGCTGATGAAGCCGGCGGCCGGCGTCACCGCGACGAGGCCGACGACAATGGCCGTCGCGCACCCGACCGCGGTCGGCTTGCCTGACCGGATCATGTCGAGGAAGGTCCAGACCACGAGCGTGGCCGCGGGTGCCAGCATCGTCGTCGTGAACGCGAGTGCGGCGATCGGGCTGGCCGCCAGCGCGCTGCCGGCGTTGAAGCCGAACCACCCGAACCAGAGGAGCCCCGCGCCGAGCAGCACGAAGGGCACGTTATGCGGCAGGATCGACGCCTGCTTATAGTCCGAGCGCTTTCCGACGACGAGGGCGGCGACCAGCGCCGCGGCGCCCGCGTTCACGTGGACGACGGTGCCGCCGGCGAAGTCCCACGCACCCATGTCAGCGAGCCACCCGCCGCCCCAGACCCAGTGGGCGACCGGCGCGTACACCACCACCGACCAGAGCGAGATGAACAGGAGGTAGGCGGTAAAGCGCATGCGCTCGACGATGGCGCCCGAAATCAGCGCCGCCGTGATGATGCAGAACGTCGCCTGGAAGGCCATGTAGAGGCTGTGCGGAATCGTCAACGGCACGATGGCGCCCGTCTCCGCGAGCCCCACGCCGTTGAGGAATGCCAGCGACAAGTCGCCGATCCAGTTGTTACCCGGGGTCAGGGCCAGCGAATAGCCGATGACCGCCCAGAGCACGCCCACAAACCCCAGCGAGATGAAACTCATCATCATGGTGTTGAGGGCGTTCTTGGAGCGGACCAACCCGCCATAGAAGAAGGCCAGTGCCGGCGTCATGAGCAGCACCAGCGCGGTCGATATCAACATCCATGCTGTGTCAGCTTGATTCATTTCCTCACACCTCAGCGAAGATTCGCTCCCGCTAGGAGCACGGCGGATGTCCTTGGAGCCCTCATCCACCGTGATCCGTAAATCCGCGCGCGCTCCCAGCGGAGAGCCTGGGGTTCCTGTTGTTGGTCGATGGTCGACAGTCGCCGCGCATCGCGCGGCTGACCTGCCTTTGAGCAAGATGGACGCCAGAGAATCCGTATGGCGTCCGTCGCAAGATCGACGGATTGTCCGGCAAACCTGACGATTGTTCGGATCGGAGACCAAGAACGATTACGACACTTACGTAGCTTGTCTAATTATTGACGACAACAATGTTGCAATAGGTCGAGTGCATAAACGTCCTTGTCGCTTCGGTATGTGACCCTGACGACCCGTTCCGGTCGGTGCGCCGATCGAATCAGCGCAACGTTAAGACAATTTCGTGTACTTCAAGAATTAAAGGAACATTAGTGTCGCCTTGCCAGGCCACGATGGGCCTGACTATGATCCCCTGCACCCGCGCGCAGCCGCCCAGGCGCTGCGGGAACCCCAGGACGCCGCTTCGCTGGCCCTTTGGCGAGGCAGGAGGACCCCGTATGAAGGTGTACGACGCCGCCGGCATCCGCAACGTGGCTGTAGTCGGTCACGGCGGGTGTGGAAAGACCCAGCTCGTCTCGGCCCTGCTCTTCGGAGCCGGCGCCGTGAACCGGCTGGGCAAGGTCGACGAAGGCTCGACCATCACCGACTTCGACGATGAAGAGATCGCCCGCAAGCACACGCTCTCCTCCAGCCTCGCCCACGCCGAGTGGCAGAAGACCAAAATCAACATCATCGACACGCCGGGCATGGCCAACTTCATGAGCGACGCGCGGGGCGCGCTTCGAGTGGCGGAAGCCGCCATCGTCGCGGTCGATGCCGTGGCCGGCGTCGAAGTGCAGACCGAGAAGCTGTGGGGCGAGGCCGCTGCGCTGAACCTGCCGCGCATCGTGGCGCTCACCCGCCTGGAGCGAGAACGGGCCAGCCTCGAACGCTCGCTGGAGGCGCTGCAGTCGCAACTCGCGCGCGAGATCGTCCCGATCCAGATCCCGCTCGGCGAGGAGAAGGGCTTCAGCGGCGTGGTCGACCTGGTGCGCATGAAGGCGGTGACGTCAGCCGCCGACGGGAGCGGAAAGGTCACCGAGGGCGAGATTCCCGCCGCGCTGGCCGACCGGGCGGCGAAGGCGCGCGAGCAGCTCATCGAGATGGTGGCGGAAGCCGACGAGGCCCTGATGGAAGTGTTCTTTTCCGAGGGGACGCTGACCCAGGAGCAGCTCGTCTCGGGGCTGCGGTCGGCGACGATGGCCGGCAAGCTGTTCCCCCTGGTCTGCACCTCCGGCATGCATGCCATCGGCATCCAGCCGTTGCTCGACGCGATCGTCAGCTACGTGCCGTCACCTGCGGACCGCGGCTTCACCGCGCTGGCCGATGACGGATCGGAGACGACCGTCGCCGCGTCGGATTCAGCTCCCTACGCAGCGTTGGTCTGGAAGACGATCGCCGACCCGTTCGCCGGCCGCATCACGATGCTGCGTGTCATTGCCGGGACGATCAAGTCGGAGACCAACGTCCACAACCGCACGAGGGAGTCGGGCGAGCACTTCGGCCACTTGCTCGTGCTGCAGGGCAAGACCCAGACGCACGTACCGGAACTGAGGGCAGGCGATCTCGGTGCCGTCGCCAAGCTGAAAGACACGCACACCAATGACGTGCTTGCCGAGAAGAGCACAAAGGCCAAGTTCGCCGAGCTCACGTTTCCAGACCCGGTCCTGTCGTACGCCATCGAACCCAAGAGCCGGGGCGACGAAGACAAGATCAGCTCGGCGATGCAGCGTCTCAGGGAAGAGGACCCGAGCATCAGCTATGCGCGCGATCCGCAGACCCACGAGCTGCTGCTCGCCGGCCAGGGACAGCTCCATATCGAAGTGACGGTCGCAAAACTGAAGCGCCGGTTCGGCGTGGAAGTGAACCTGAAACCGCCGCGCATCCCCTACCGGGAGACGATCACCGCTTCCACCGAGGCGCACGGCCGCCACAAGAAGCAGACCGGCGGGCACGGGCAGTTCGGCGACTGCAAGATCCGCGTCGAACCGCTGCCGCGCGGCAGCGAGTTCCAGTTCGAGAACGACATCTTCGGCGGCGCGATCCCGCGGCAGTACGTGCCGGCGATCGAAAAAGGAATCCAGGAGTCGCGGCTGCGTGGCTTCCTGGCCGGCTATCCGATGGTCGATTTCAAGGCGACGGTCTTCGACGGCTCGTTCCACGCGGTCGATTCGAACGAGCTCTCCTTCAAGATGGCGGGGTCGCTCGCCTTCAAGGACGCGATGTCACGCGCGCGCCCGACCATCCTCGAACCGATCATGCATGTCGAGGTCTACGCGCCCAGCGATTTCGCCGGCGACCTGATGGGCGATCTCAACGGACGCCGCGGGCGCATTGCCGGCATGGATACGCGCGGGACGATGACCGTGATCAAGGCGCATGTGCCGATGGCCGAGATGCTCACCTACGAGCAGCACCTGACCTCGGCGACCGGCGGCCGCGGGACCTATCACATGGAGTACTCGCACTACGAAGAGGTGCCCCACCAGCAACAGGGCAAGATCATCGCTGCCGCGAAGGCGGAACGCGGGCACGAGGTTGTCGAGGAAGCCTGAGCCTACTGATCGCCTTCTCCGGTGAATCCCGGTGACGGCCAGAACGAGTCGAGAGCGTCGCGCAATTCCGAGAGCGGGCTGAACCCCGCGTCGTTGTGGCCGCCGCCGGTTTCGAGCATCAGTTTAGGACCGCCGAGTTGCGCAAAGACCGCTCTCGCCGCGGAAATCGGGACGAACCGGTCGTTCAGTGCATGTACCACGACTGCGGGCGCCCGCACCCGCCCGGCCTTGGCGAGTGAATCAAAGCGGTTCGACGCGAGGAACCGCACGGGAACCCACGGGTAGATCCGCTCACCCATCAACGGTATCGAGTCGATCGGACTCAGCAGCAGGAGGCCGGCCGATCCGACGCGCGTGCCCAGCTCCACGGCCACGGCCGAACCAAGCGAGCGGCCGGCGAGGATGACCTTCGACGCGGGGACATGCCGGGAGACGGTCAGGTACTCGTACGACGCCAGCGCGTCGGCGTACAGGCCGGCCTCGGTGGGCGTTCCGGGGCTCCGGCCAAAACCACGATAGTCGAACGCCAGCACGTTGTACCCCAGCCCGTGCAGCTGTTGGAGCTGGTCCTGGACGCGATCGCGGTATATGGACTGGGCGCTTCCGTTCGAAAAGAGAATCCAGTACCGATCATCCTCGGGGCCGCTCCGCTCGAGCGTGACCGCCTCCAGATGTATCCCGCGATCGCCGACGATCTCCGCAGGCTTGAAGGATGGATCGAGAGGAATGATTCGTCTGAGGGTGTTGTCGGTGCGGAACACGATCCGCGTCTCATTCCACCAGAGGAAGCCGACGGCGGCGGTCCACACCACCATCGCCGCGACCGCCAGAACGGCCAGCGCCCGCACGACAACACGCAACAGCGACGAGCGTATCGAAGCCACCTTCAGCAATCGTACAGGCAAAAGAAAAGGGCGCTGCAATTTCGCAGCGCCCTTTCCCGATGTTCGGCCGAGGCTCTAAAGTCCCGGACCCTCGCTATGAACCGCCTGCCTTGCGGGGCGTTGACGACGTGCGCTTTGCACCCTGCGTCTGGCCCTTGGCCTGACCCTTCGAGCGGGCGTCGTCGCCGCCCTTCGGGGTGCGCATCCGCTGCGCGGCCGCCTTGAGGCGATCGGCCACTCCCTTCGACTTGGGCTTGCCCGCTTCCTTCTCCGCGGCGGCTTCTTCGGCCTCGCGCGGGTTGTATTCACTGCCCACGAGCTCGACCTGGGCGACTTCGGCCGAGTCGCCGCGACGGAAGCCGACGCGCAGAATGCGCGTATAGCCGCCCGGCCGCTCAGCGAAGCGCGGCGCGAGCGTCTCGAACAGCTTGCCCACCACGTCCTGGTCGACAATCTCCGCGAGCACCAGACGACGGGCGTGAAGGGCCTTGCCCTTGGCGTCGCCCGCGGCGACCCCTCGCTTGGCGAGCGTGATCAGCTTCTCCACGAAGGGCCGCAGTTCCTTCGCCTTGGGGAGCGTCGTCTGGATTCGCTCATGACGCAGAAGCGCCGTGGCCTGGTTGCGGAGCAACGCCGTGCGATGCTCCGAGACCCGGCCGAGCTTTCGATGTGCACCGTTATGTCTCATAAAACCCTTGTAGTGATCGGTTGTCAGTTGTCAGTTGTCAGACGGCAACGAGCTACCTCGATGCTCTCCGACAACTGACAACCGACAACCGACAACTGACGACTGACAACACGACACTAGTCCTGATGCGCCTGCGCCGGCTGATCGAGCCGCATCCCGAGGCTCAGCCCCATGCTGTGCAGGATTTCCTTGATCTCGTTGAGCGACTTCCTGCCGAAATTCTTCGTCTTCAGCATCTCCGCTTCGGTCTTCTGCACGAGCTCGCGGATCGTCCGGATGTTCGCGTTCTTCAGGCAGTTATACGAGCGAACCGAGAGCTCGAGCTCCTCGACGCTTTTGTCGAGGTTCTCGTTGAGCGCCCCGGCGCGCGGTTGGTCGGCGGTCGCCTCCTGAAGCTGGTCGCCGGCATCCTCGAGGTTGATGAAGATGTTCAGGTGGTCGCGAATCAGTTTCGCCGCCAGCGACACCGAATCGCGGGCCGTGACCGAGCCATTGGTCCAGACGTCGATCGTCAGCTTGTCGTAGTCGGTGGTCTGCCCGAGGCGCGCCGCCTCGACGAGATAGTTCACCTTCTTCACCGGCGAGTGGACGGAGTCAACCGGGATCCAGCCGATGCCGAGATCCTCGTCGAAGTTCTTGTCTGCCGAGACGTAGCCGCGGCCACGCTTCATGCGCAGCTCCATGTGGAGCTTCCCGCCCTCGGACACTGTGGCAATGTGGGCTTCCGGCTCGAGAATTTCGACGTCGGCGTCGCCTTCGATGTCCTTCGCCCGGACGATGCCCGGCTTGTCGACGCGAAGGTACAGCGTCTTGGTGTAGTCGACGTGCAGCTTCAGCGGAATCTGCTTCAGGTTGAGGATGATGTCGGTCGCGTCCTCGACCACGCCGGGGATCGGCGAGAACTCGTGGAGCACGCCGTCGATCTTCACCGCGGTGATCGCCGCGCCCTCAATCGACGAGAGCAGCACGCGGCGCAGGGCGTTGCCAATCGTCGTGCCAAAACCTCGCTCGAACGGCTGGGCGTAAAAACGGCCGAACCGATCGGTGAGGGTATCGCGCTCGAATTCGAGCCGCTTGGGACGCTGAAAACCTTTCCAGAGCATCTGACTTCCTTTCGCCAACGGGCC